>CACGLE010000003.1 GCA_902573725.1 uncultured SAR116 cluster alpha proteobacterium | reverse complement strand
CATACCCTAAAACTGAAACTAGCGCGCTATCTTTCAATACGCCAAGTGCAACACCAACCCAAGATGGAAAAATTGCACGCACACCAATTGGGAAGACTACATAGCGTAAATCCTGCCAATAATTCATACCAAGAGAACGGGCCGCTCTTCTCATTGATTGGCCAACAGATGCAATACCGCCTCTCACAACATTTGCAACAAGAGCTGCTGTATATAACGTTAGGATAACCAATCCAGATTCAAATGCATTAAGGTCAAAACCAACGATAGGAGCAAAATTATAAAATAGAACGAGTTGAATTATAAGAGGCACAGACCTGAAAACATCTAAAATAGGACCCAATAATATGATAGCTATAATACGCCCCTCAAACAACATCCAACCAAATATACTGCCAATAACAGTTCCAATCGAGATTGAAATTATAGAAATCAATAACGTTCTATAAGCTGCCTCAGCCATGAAGAAAACATCGTTTAAAGCAAAACTACTAAAGAAACTTATTTGATTTTCCATTCAAGACCCATCATCAATAACGAAATAATCGAGTTGCAAGAACTCTTGAAACAAATAAAATTAGCTTAACCAAGAGGTAATATATTATTGCGGCTGCTGCGAAATATTCGAAAATTCTATATGTCTTACTAGCAAAAAACTGAGTTTCACCTGATAATTCACGAAAACCAACCAACATACCTAGAGAAGACATAAGAACTGCCCAAACAAATTGGTTAGTCATTGGATAATAGACAATTTTTAATACTTGCGGAACTAATATTCGAGTATATGCCTGCCATAAATTCATTCCCAAGCTTCTAGCGGCTTTCATTTGTGTTTCTGGAACAGCATTGAAACCCCCTCGAAAATTTTCAGCAAGATAGCCTGCATTATTAAAGCTTAATCCAGCTAAAACAATAAAAAATGGAGTTAGGTGAATCCCCAATGCTCCTAGTCCAAATCCAAAGAAAAAAAGTTGAAATAAAGCGGGGGTATTTCTAGCTAGCTCAATCCAGCAGCTCGCAAACCATTGAAGTGGTCCTTTTGCTTTTAATTTGATAATTGATAAAAATAATCCAATTACAATTCCTATAATCATTGATAGCACCGCCACTTGCAACGTAACAAGACTTGCTTCAAGCAAATCTGGTAAACTTTTCAATACAGGACGCCAGTGAAAATTATAGTCAAACATTAGAAAAATTTCTTGGATTCCCCGCATCAAAAATTATTTGGATGCGGGGAAATCAAATTTGTAGCTGGATTAGTACATCACGCCAGGGATTCTAAGTTCCGGTGCTTCGCCACCAACAAATTTACCCCATAATTCTTGATAACGTCCAGACCTCACCTGATGTGTTACAAAAAGATTTAAGTAGTTAAGCCAACTTATATCAGTCCGCTTGCCAACAACTGAAGTATAATCAGTTGTCCATGGCATTCTAGGTCCTGCATCAATGTTATCATATTGCTCTGTAATTGGTTTGACTGCAGTGTTTGTTGTAATACCAAGGTCAGCTTTACCCTGAGCTACAGCAAGAAAAACCTCATTCTCTGATTGGTAACCTTGATAAAGATTTTCCTCTCCCCACTCTTTTGCAATTTTAAGCCATTCTTGCTCTGGCACTGTGCCAACGGCCGCAGCAACGCGCTTCCCGCGAATATCATCAAATGTTTTTATACCGCTATTAGAGTTTACAACTCCTTGCGCGTAGTAAATAGCGTATGGAATTGAAAATCCAACAGTTTTTGCCCGTGATAAGCTATCTGAAGTTGCTCCAAAAACCACATCTGCACGACCAGTTACAATTACAGGAAGTCGCTCCGACCATGTTAACGATAAAATCTCTACATCTACTTCCAGGGCTGCAGCCATATCATTACAATATTCAACATCAAATCCAGCCGGCTCATTATTAGCATCGAAATACCCTATTGGTGGAAAATCAAGAACGACCCCACATCTGAGAGTGCCTCTATCTATAACATCATCTAGGGTATCAGCTGCTAATGGAGCTGCAAATAAAATAGATGCTAGCGAAATTCCTATTAATTTTTTAAGCATATCGTTCTCCTCTTGGTTTAACACAATTACTCAGACAAAAACTGTGGCACATTTGAGTTTTATTGCAAGCAGAGAATTATTTAACTGGATGAGGCGTAGCTATTTAGCACGATAAAAAATGTTTTATTTACGGATTTTAGATTTGTAAGAAAATCAGTTGTTTTTAATTTTTCTATTGAGTTGTTTTTAATAGAATTTTTCTTCATATTAGTAACACATAATAGTGAATTTTTATTTTAATTTTTCAAAACTAAAATTAATCAATTTTTTCAATTAACCTTATAAACCATATGGCTTCATCACAAAATAACAATAAATCAGCTGGGAAAATTCTCATACAAGCAGATATATCTGGTGAGATTTTATTATGCCCAGAAGGTTTGAGTTTTTGGGGAGGAGTCGACCCAGAAACAGGAACCATTATTGATATCCATCATCCTTGTTATCAACAAAACATATCTGGAAAAATATTAATGATGCCCTCCTCTCGAGGCTCCTGCAGTGGCAGCGGTGTTTTATTAGAATTATGTTTAAAAAACATTGCACCCGCTGCAATTATTTTCTACGAGGCTGAGGAAATACTTAGTCTTGGAGCTCTTGTTGCCGAAAGGATTTTTAATAAACCTATACCTATCATTAAATTAAAAAAACAACATTACTTAATACTAAGTAAATCTAGTTGGGCAACAATATATGGTAACATATTACAAACAGATAGTTTAAATTTTGAACTCACGGTTATAAAAACAGAACACCTTTATTTATCAAAATACGATAAAGACACTTTAGTCGGCAAATACGGAAATGCTGCCAAAACAGCCATGGAAATTATTTGTTTAATGGCTGCTGCAAACGATACTAATACTTTAATTGATATACATAAAGGACACATTGATGGGTGCATATTAGCACATTCAGCAAATTTAATTTTTGCTGAAAAATTGGCTGCTCTTGGGGCACAAGTGCGAATTCCAACAACTATTAACGCAATCTCAGTAGAACGTGAAAATTGGCTTTCTCAAATGATCCCTGAAGATTTTGGAAACAAAGCAAGTAAGCTTGCAGATGCCTATGTCAAAATGGGTGCAAAACCTGTTTTTACATGCTCTCCCTACTTATTAGAAGAAAAACCAAAATTTGGTGAAAACATCGGATGGTCTGAGTCAAATGCAGTTATCTTCGCAAACAGTATATTAGGTGCAAGAACATTAAAACATCCTGACTATCTCGATTTATTTATTGCTATGACAGGAAGAGCACCAAAATCCGGGGTATACATAGATGAAGGAAGAATACCAGAAACAATTATTTCTGCAGAAATTCCAAATATAAAACCTGACGATTCATTTTGGTCTGTAATTGGATGGGTTGCTGGCAAATTATCCCCTAACAAAATTCCATTGATAACTGGACTTGAACACTTTGAACCGGAATTAGACGATTTTAAATCGCTTTGTGCTGCATTTGGAACTACCTCCGGCGCACCAATGCTTCATATATTAGGGCACACGCCAGAAGCGCATATTTTACCTTCATCAAAATCAAAAACTTATATTATTGACTATGATACCATAGAACAAGCTTGGTATGCTCTCAATAAGGGAGAGACATCAATTGATCTTGTTGCAATTGGAAGCCCCCATGCTTCTTTTGAAGAGGTGAAGAAAATTAAAAACTATTTCTCAGAAAGGAAATGTCATCCAGATACGAAAATGATTATCACTGTTGGAAGACAAACGCTTCATCTGCTGAAAGAAGAAGGAATTTATGCACAACTTTTAAATTCTAAAGTCCAGATTATGTCCGATATTTGTTGGTGTTCTATTACAGAACCAATCTTTCCGCCAGAAACCAAAAATATAATTACGAATTCTGGAAAATATGCACATTACGCTCATGGGCTTTCCGGAAGGCATACCAGACTATCAAATCTTCAGGATTGTGTGGAGGCGGCTATTGCTGGATTTACGACAAGAACATCACCAGGTTGGTTATAAAGAAAATTATTTTACCGCATCAAAATTAATAAATAAAACTTTTTTATCGACCATAAATATCTTCATAACGATTGATATCATCCTCGCCTAGATAAGTCCCTAGTTGCACTTCAATTAATTCCATACGCTCATTTGTTTCATTTTCGAGGCGATGCTTACTTCCAAGTGGAATGTAGACTGACTTCCCTGCATCTAGCATTTGAACAGTTTCTCCAATAGTAACTTTTGCTACACCGAACACTATAATCCAATGTTCTGAGCGATGTTCATGGGATTGAAGAGATAGTTTTCCCCCTGGATTAACAACTATTTTCTTCACCTTATATCCAGAGCTCTCTAAAATTACTTCATACCTACCCCAAGGGCGCTCTCCAATTTCCATATATTAGTCCAAACTATAATTTTATTTATTCTTAATCCATTCTTCCCTAATAGCTGATTAGTCTAAAACATTCTTTCGTAATCATCCAATAATCCTGTTAATTTGGACGTATTATCTAACTGGCTTCAATCCTTAAACCACTCTCTTCAAATAAGTGCAACGAGGATGAACTTAGGATCAATCCTACCCTACTCCCAATTTTTATTTGAACATCAGGCTCTATTCGAACTGTTATAAGTATACCATTTCCACAATCTACATATGCAAATTGCTCTGACCCCAAATATTCGCACAAAGCCAATTCTCCGATTAAATCTGCATTTTGTAAGTCAGTTAAAGAAATAGCCTCTGCCCTAACGCCAATTCTTGAGATTTTTTTATTTGGGCAGTTTATTTTCGTTTCTAACTCTTTTTCTAAATGCAATATTATTTTTCCATTTTTAACATGACAGGGTATTATATTCATTTTTGGACTACCAATAAACTCCGCAACAAATAAGCTATTTGGCTTGTTATAAAGAACCTGTGGTGTTCCCTCCTGCACTATCTCCCCCTTATTTAACACAACTATTCGATCTGCAAGTGTCATCGCTTCTATTTGATCATGGGTTACATAAATAGTCGTTATTCCTAACTTTTTATGAAGACGGGAAATTTCAAGTCGCATATTTACACGTAAAGCAGCATCTAAGTTTGATAACGGCTCATCAAATAAAAAACCTTTTGGCTCTCGAATGATTGCTCTTCCTATCGCAACACGTTGTCTTTGTCCGCCAGATAATTGTTTGGGAAGCCTATCCAATAAAGGTTCTAATTCGAGGATTCTAGCTGTTTGATCTACTTTCTTTTCTATAATTTTTTTTTCAACCCCTGCTGTTTTCAGAGCAAACCCAATATTTTCCCTTACATTCATATGCGGGTACAAGGCATAAGATTGAAAAACCATTGCTAGACTCCGTTCCGATGGAAGGTTTCCAGTTACATCCTTCGAATCAATTAAAACACTTCCATAGGTGGCATCCTCTAAACCTGCAATTATGCGAAGTAATGTTGATTTTCCGCAACCGGATGGTCCAACAAAAACAACAAATTCTCCTTTTTGGATTGATAGATCCACTCCATTTATTACGTGAAGAGTATCAAACCATTTATGAATTTGCTGGAGTTCTATTGAAGCCATGATATTTACAGCGCCAAATCACTTATTATTTGTTCTGAACCTTCAGCAGAACTCATTTCAAGGTAAATAGCAGCCGTCCAGGAGAAATTTTTTCCTCCAAGAGGACTACCTTCTATGGGATCGAAGTATTCTGCCATTCCAGATTCATCAACTAAACTTTTAGTGTCATCAATAATTCTTTTAGCCAGCATATCAAAGCCTTGCTCCCTAAGACCTTTTCCAATCATATAATTCATAATTAACCATATAGGGCCACGCCAATAACGAATTTTATCGAAACTTTTATGCTCAGGGTCCCAACTAGGAAAGGCATACTTACATTTCTTTAATATCCGCTCACAATGTGCACCCATTTTTTTCTGCTGCAACTCGTTTCCAACATTGGCATAAAAACAAAGCATAGATGCATTTGTAATGCCGTCACTAAAATTTCCGGTACGAATGTCTCTAGCGCAAAACCCGCCCACTGTTTCGTTCCACAACCATTGCGAACCTGTTGTTAATAAGTCGACCCAGTTGTTAATTTCATTTAATGCTTCATCCATTTTCAAATGGGTTGCCAATTGAAGCAGGTCTTTGGTAGCACGAAGCAAAATAAATTGAATACCTGGGTCTGCCATTAGGAATGGACCTTCGTTGTATAAAACATTGTTATCCCATCCAACTTTTTTACCGAAATGCACTATCGACATGTATTTATCATATTCTGTTTGTGTTGGACGTTGTTGGTTTTCCACATGCATGGTATCCCGTCTTGTGTAACTTTCGAGTTCCTCTGGCACTTCTACATTTTTAAGGCCCATGTCCCAATCAGGACAATTATCTCGCCCTGTTTCCCAGGGATGCACTGTAGAGATTACTCCACTATTTTCTGGGTCACGGGATTCCATGAACCATCTATGACTTGCCATCAAACGAGAAAAAATTTCTCTAGCCTTTCTGGAATCATAAGGCGTACCTTTCTCAACCATTTGCAATACAACCGAAGCAAGCACCGGCGGTTGCGAAAGACAGCTAGTGGGTGGCTCGTTATTGCTAAGCCAGATATCTGGACCGGGGTAATAATCTGGGTCATTTTGTCTAAACACAATGTGAGGGATCATACCATTTTCCCATTGTGCGTCGAGCAATGATATGATTTCTAACCAGGCCCTCCATTTATTGATATGCCATAATCCTAATGCTGTGAAACCTGAATCCCAGTTCCATTGAAAAGGATATAATCTGCTTGTTGGTACTGTGTAACCACCTCGATCATTTTCCTTTAAAACATTTATTGCTTCTTTTATCATTTTATCCATCTCTAACCTTTCACGCTTCCAGAAGTGAGTCCGGAAACAAGAAATTTCTCAAACCATAGAAAAATAAATAGCACTGGAACTGTCGCGACTACTGACGCTGCCATTAAATGCTGTCTTGGAACTTCCGTTGAATTTAATGATACAATACCTCTTGATAAGGTAAAGATCTTAATGTCGTCCAAAAACATGAAAGCAAATAAAAACTCATTCCAAGCAATCATAAAAACGTAGAGCGCGACAGAAGCAATTGCTGGTATCGCAAGCGGTATCGATATTTTAATAATTATCTGCCACCTGGTCAGCCCATCCATCAAACCTGCATCGTCGAGTTCACTTGGCAATCCAGAGAAATACCCCTTTAGCATATATAAGGCGACTGGAATTGTGGTTGCGGGATAAACAATGCACAATCCTAATAAAGAATTCCGCAGACCAAGCTGACTGAAAACAGAATATAGAGGAATCACAAGGATGATAGCTGGGATCAGATAAATCATAAGAATCGAACCAGAGAACCATTGTCGAGCGGGAAATCTTAATTTTGCCACTGCATAAGCACCTGGAATTGAAAAGAGAAGAGTGATTATCACCGTAACTATGGATACAAAAGCTGAATTAAGTAACAAAGTTAGAAAATCATATTCTACAAATAATTCAATATACGAGTTAAATAACTTACCTGGGCTAGAAGTGAGGTCAATCGATAGGTCAAGAGGATTTTTTAACAAACTTTGCTGGTTTTTTAAACTTGTCATTAGCATTACATAGAATGGTATGACTACTATAAGTATGAGAAATACTAGGCCCAAGCCCCACACTAATCTTGCATAAAACGCTTCTAAAAAATATTTTTTGACTAAACCAAAATTTAGAGTTCCAACACTGTTATTTATAGAAAAGAATGTAATTACTGAAAAAAGAGATGTCGCAATAAAAATTGGCCCTTGATATACTAATAATTCGGAGCCGAATGGCTTTCCTATTGAAAATAGAATTAAGGAAAAAAAAGTTAATGAAGAACCGATAATCAAAGTGATTAGTTTATTCTCAACCTTTTTTATCACCGTTAATCCACCAACCAAAATACCAGTGAGTAAGGCAGGACCAAGTTGCAGTTCAATTGAAATTCCGGAGCTAATAATAAGACCAACAGTAATAATTACGTGCCATACTGGAGCCCAAATTAGCCCAGCAATAATTCCACTAAATATCCCTAATCTCCAGAATGCCACTAACTTTCATCCTTTGGCGTAAATTTTATAAATAAAATAGAAAAAACGAGAAGAAACATAAATATTACAACAGCAACAGCAGCGCCCGCTCCCAAATTAGAAATAGCAAACGCTTGCTCGTACACATTTACCGTAAATGTTCGAGTTCCAGCATTCCCTCCAGTAAGTAAAAAAATGTCATCAAATTTATTAAATGTCCAAATAAAACGTAATAAAAATAAGACTGCTAATATTCCAATTATATGCGGGATTGATAAATACCAGAATTGCTGAAATGGAGTAGCTCCATCCATCTCAGCTGCCTCATAAAGATCAGAGGGGATTGACTGCATCCTTGCTAATATGAATAAAAATGATAAAGGAAAATAACGCCAAACCTCAAAAATAATTACCATTGTGAGCGCTAATGGAAAACTCATTTGTAACCCCAGAAAGCTAAAAGAAATAGCTCTCTTTCCAAAAAAATTAATGGGCTTCTCAGAAACTCCAAGTTCAATCAACATAGCATTTACAGACCCTGAAAAAGGATCAAACAATATCACCCAAGAAAAAGCGACAGCTATTACGGGTGCTACATAGGGAAAAAGTAAAAAACCCCTTACTATTGCTCTTCCAGGAAAAGCTTTAGATATTATCTGCGCTGCAAATAGACCTAAAATAAGTGCCCCAGCAGTGCCAAAAAAAGTATAGTAAATTGTGGCCTTCAGAACTGAAATAAATTCAGATGAGGAAAAAACTTTTGAATAATTTTCAAGTGTAAAGTCGAGCGATGTAAGCACATTCTTGGCTGTAAAACTGCTGATAACCCTCGTTTCTGTAAAGCTTTCTTTTTGAGTGCTACTGCTGGAAAGCACCTTTAATTCTATTTTTCCTCTTTCTTTCGGCGCAACATTTCCTAACTCACAAACTACGGTTTCAACCCCAGAAAGTTTGCTAACATTACATTCTTTTCCAATTTCAACCACTTCGACACCTTGAGGTAAATCGTCTTTAAAAACTACGTCAGACAGAGCGTACTTAATGGACGAGTTTCGAAACCGGTACTCAATTTTTATTGGTTCTTGTAAGTCATTAAACTTTCCCTTAATTCTTTCCTTTACAAAAATAGTGGGAGGTCTGAGATCCGCTAGTGATATAGGTTTAAAGGAAATCCAAAAATTAGCAAAAAGTGGAAACAAAACTATGGCTAAAACTAATAAGAAAGTTGGCAACAAAAGACCGAACGCTAACCTTCGCTCTCTACGAGCTAGAGCTCCAGTTATATTTTTTTTAGTGCCGGCATTCATCTTTTACCCTCAGTTAGAGGATTGACAAGCTTTAAATGACAGGGAGTTTCCCCCCTGTCACAATAATTTTTTATTCAATTGCTGACAATTGATCATTCATTTTTGAAACAGCATCTGAAGCGCTGATTTCATCATCGATAAATTGACGAACAATTCTATTTATTGCCATGGAGTTATTAATTTTGGACGCTAGTGTTAGTTGTCCTTCTTTTACCCCCCAGCGGTCTGCAGTCTCAAGCCCTGCGACGATTTCATTTATCATTGCTGGTGCATAAAGTTCTGAAAGTGGTGCTTTTCTGTCAACACCCACAGGAAGTTTAGACCATGCCTCTACATATTTTGTGGGGTTTGAAGCATCACCTCTTCTAACAGGAAACTTTCCTTCTGGTGCAATCGACAAAGTTGCAGTGTAAGCCTCGCTCATCGAGAACTTTACAAACTCGGAAGCCACATCTGTGTTACCGTCATTAATTACACTAAAATACCTTAGATCAGCCCACGCAGCCCCACTTGGATTTGAAGGTCCTCCAAATGTTGTAACAATGCCTGTTTTGGATGCCAATTCCGCTGAAGTTGGGTCATCAGTTATTGTTGGTGGAGCTGAGTCTCTCAAACCCGCAAGCTCGTCTAAGATAAATGGCGACCATATGATCATAGCGGCTTTACCTGCAAAATAAACTTCACGAGACTGCTTCCAAAATAATTCGCCTTCAGGTGACGATTTAGCAAGTTTTTTATAAAACTCTAAAATCTCAGTAGTTGCTTTCTCCTCTAATGGAGAAAAACCGTTATTGTCGACGGGTGAAACGCCATTAGCAAGGAAAACATGCTCAAGCACTTGGCTCATAAAATTCTCATCCACTTTTGTGGCTGCAACAAATCCATAGACTGAAGGCGGATTATGCAACGCATCTATTGCAGCCGATATTGCAGCAAAACTAGTAGGCGCTTCCAATCCAGCAGCATCAAATAAATCTTTTCGATAAACAACCATCTGTGTCCAGCCGTCTACAGGAACGGCGGCTGTCAAATCGTCAAATTGAGCCATAGCAATAGCTCCTGGTGCAAATGTATCAACACCGAGCTCGTCGATTATTTCGGAATTTGTTTCTACATCGATAATTCCTGCCTCTGCCCATGGAAGAACAAACGATAAAGGATGATAAATCACGTCAGGCATATCTCCTGCAGCAAACGCAGCAGTCGCACGAGCCGAGTAATCTTTCTCTTCAATCGGAATAACTTCAACGGAATGTCCGGTTGCTTTTTCAAAATCAGCTGCCATTGCTTGTTGCTTTGCAACTCTGTCAGGCTGATATTCTGTGGTCCAAAAACGAATGGTATCCGCATATGCTGCACCCGTTAGAAGACCCATAACAATAGCTGACGTCGTCAGCAATATAGATTTTTTCATTTTTTCCTCCTTATTATTAAGAATGTAACTCATTCTCTTGTTTGTCCGCCAAAGGCGGGTTATCAGTGCCCCGACGCAAAATAGTTGCATCTAAAAGGTCCTGAATTTCTTTAGGCTCTTGCCCTTTTTCTATTAATTGAATAATTCTCTTTGCTATTTGATTTCCTGCCTCTTTTCTCGGCTGTGTTATTGTGGTTAGAGGTGGCTCTACATATTTTCCAATTTCCAATCCATCATAACCAATAATTGAAACATCAGCGCCAGGGCTAAAATTTTGCCTCCGTAAAGAATGCATTGCCCCAATTGCTACTACATCAGACACACAACAGACCGCAGTAGGCGGTCTTTTGAGAGCCAACAGAGAATTCATTGAAGAAATTCCACTTTCAAAGCTTAATTCTGAAACTTGATGATATCCGTCTGGTATTTGAAGGTTAAAATGGTCCATACCTTTTTTCCAACCCTCTAATCTTTGAACGGAGAAATTAAACTTAGGAGGTCCACCAATGTGCGCAATTAATCGATGGCCCAAATCATAAAGATGCTTTGTAACTTCAAAAAAGGCCCCTTCGTTATCCACATCGATCCATGCGGATTGATCGCTTGAAATAGAACGTCCATGTGTAATAAACGGTATTTTTAACTTATTAAGAAGTTCAAGCCTGGGGTCATTTACAAGTGTCCTTGAAAACACGAGCCCGGATATATGACGATTGCCAGATATTTTTTTGAACATTTCGATTTCTTCTTCTTCTGAAGAGGGTGAAAGAATGTTTAAGTCCCATCCATTCTTTGATAATTCAGAAGACATCCCTGCAATTAATTCGTTCACAAAAGGGTTACTAGATTCAGGTTTATCAAAAGGAAGTATATATGCAATTGTTTCTGATTTGCCTATAGCTAAACGCCGTGCGAAAATATTAGGTTGATAACCCATCTCATTAGCCACACTCCAAACCAATTTTTTTGTTTCTTTAGAAATGTCCGAATAGTCATTTAGGGCACGCGAAATAGTGCTTTCTGACAAATTCAATCGCTGGGCAATCATTTGTAATTTGGGTACAGCTTTCATAATAAAATATTTTACGCAAGCGCTTTCGTTGTCAACCGAAATCGCTTTCGGTTGCATTTTTTAACGGAAAATATACGTTATTTAAAAAATAAGGGAAAATTTAAATTGGATATTTTAATTGAATGAAAAAAATAAGCGAATCAAATGAACAAACCAGAAAAGGCTTATATCAGATTATACCTAAGTTGATACTGGATAGAGATTATACCGAAATAAACCTAGACAACACTACTGAACTCATGAACCGATTATGCAGGGCTTGGCTAATTCAATTTCTACCTAGACACCCTCAACATCAACAAGCAAAGAAAATACTAATACAAAATAAGAATTCAAACTGCATTGAATTTTTGGAAACTATTAGATTTCATAAGAACATAAACGAAGTATCGAATTCTAATAGTTGTAATATGTGGAATTACTTTTGTCCTACTGCTCAAATGGCTCACGAAGATGCTGAGAATTTAGCAACTTCGATTCTCAGTAGAAGGCGATTGAAAAACCTAGAGAAATCTGAAGTACAATTAAAAGAGCCTGCAAAAGAATTGTTATTGAGCAGCAACGTGCTCATTTCTCCACCAATCGATATAAATTCTAAAAATATTCCCTCACAATTTTTAGAGGAGGCCATAGATTTTGCAAAAAAAGAACAAGATTATTGGTATGATCACCCTATCCCAATGGATGCAAGTATTGGAGAAAATGAGCTTATTTATGGACTTAAAAAATTAGATGAAGCCATTGATTTCGAGAAAAAATGTGATGTCATTGCACCTAATTCGAAAATGGCGATGGTCTTATCAATATCCGTTACACACATTGGAATGGAGGAATTAGCTGAACGATATATAGCCGATTTAATAAAAGAAAATCTTAAATTAAAAAACCTGGATTTATATTTGTTTAATGAAAACCTCTGTAAACAAATCATTTCTGTGGTGAGCCCAAAAAAAGAAACTGCCTATTCTATTTTTGGAGTGAATGGCTCATACGGAAGACATTTTAGTTTTCTAAAAGCAATATTAGCATTATGGAATAAAACCATAAATTCAAAAACCAAATTCACTTTTAAAATAGATTTAGACCAGGTTTTTGACCAAAAATTTTTATTTAATTTACATGGTAAAACGGCATTACAACTGTTGTGCAATCCCTATTGGGGTGGCTCTGCAACTGACCATAAAGGAAAATCAGTTGATTTAGGTATGATTGCTGGGGGGTTAATTAATCAATCTGATTCATCTATCGGTATCTTTGTTCCAGATGTAAAACGACCTAAAACAAAAGAAATACTCTCTAATGTCTCTTCTAAAAGGATTTTTTGTAGCCAATGGCCACAGGCCATTTCAACCGAAACTGAGATTGGTTATAGTGGAAAAGATTTACAACGCGTTCACGTAACAGGTGGCACAACGGGCATCAATTTAAACTCACTAATAAAATGGAAACCATTTACACCCTCTTTTATAAGTCGGGCAGAGGACCAGGCTTTTGTGCTTTCAGCTTTTCATAAGTGTGCTTATTTATCACAGTTACACGCACCGGGGTTGATAATGAGGCATGATAAAGCATCATTTGCTGGAAGATCCATTTCTAACGCAGCAGATAGCAAAGCAATAGGTGATATAGAGAGGATTCTTCTTTTTAGTAATTACTCACATATACTTCACGTGCACAAAAGTGAAATTGTTGAGCACATGTGGCCTTTTACCTCCTCATTCATAAGTGACAACCCAGAAATTCTAGCGGGGTTGATTTTCGCTTTAGATGGCACGAACAAAAGCACTGATTATGTCGAGAAGGGTTCTAAAAGACTTTTATTAACCATCGAATTCTGCAGGACTAAAATGAAAAAGCAACTCGACCACGAAATAGAGGGGTGGAATTTTTATTATGATGGTTTAACCAATCTATCTCAAAATTCATTAGTGCATTTAAACAAGATAATTCAAGCCAGTTCGATCAAATCTGCTTAGAAATTTTAAGATATACTTTCTATTTTTGAGATTTATTTATTTCTTGTTTTTCCAGTCGCATCAGCACATCAGAAATTAATTTTATCGCAGTCTCATTGTCTGATAACTCAGATGGGTTATAACTTAATGAAAATCCTGGGATCTCTTTATGTAATGGTAAATTAACTTCAGCACTATTTTCTTTTCTACCAATAACTTCAAAGGTTTTTACTGGATAAGAAAAACCTTTGACTGTAATGGTATCTTTTTCTTTTGTATCAAACTCATCTTTGACTAATAAATAGGTATCTTCAGAAATGAGTATTTTATTTGCTTCTGACCTGGATTCTAATCTTGAGGCAAGATTTACTCCATTACCAATTACGGTATAGTCCAGCCGATCTTGAGAACCAAAATTCCCGACTGTACAGATAGATGTATGTATTCCCATACGCGCATTTAGCGTTTTAGAAACACCACGACCCAACCATTGATTTCTTATTTTACGAAGTTTTTTTAACATCTCGTCAGCCATTGCTACACAATTTATAGCATCATTTTTAGAGCCATTACTCGAAGGGTCCCCAAAAAATACTAGCATTGCATCGCCTATAAATTTATCGATAGTACCGCCCCATTTGGTGGCAATTTTTGACATCTCTGTTAAATAGTTTGTAAGTAATTCCGTAAGAACCTCAGGTTCTAATCTTTCTGTTAATTCAGTAAAACCCTGCAGATCAGAAAAGAAAATCGTTAATTGCTTCCGCTGCGTTTTTATAGTGACATCTAGTTTTCCTGAGAAGATAGAGTCGTAAACCTGAGGTGAAAAGTATTTTGCAAGTTTTTTCGAAAGTTCAACCAACTCGGCCGTTCTCTCCTCAACTTTTTTTTCTAGATTTTGATTTAAGTCAGCAAGTTCAGAGTGTGCTTTATTCAATTGCTCCAGTCTTTCCTGCTCTAATTTATACAAATTAGCATGCTGTAGTGCACTAGCAGTTTGGTTTGCAAGTATCGTTATAATCATTTCATCTTCTTTATTGAAAAGATTCAGCTCCTCACTTTCCACGGAAAAAACACCAACAAGTTCATCATCCAACTCCATAGGGATAGCAACCTGAGATTCTACATTTTGTAATCCTGGTAACTTTCCAACCTCTTTCACTTTCTCGTTACTTGATTTTATCACCTCTTTTTTTACTGCTTGCATATAACTTTTTTGCATTCCCATATTTGCCATTCGCATTAATTTTTTGCGCTTGGCAACCATCCCAATTACGCCAACCCCTACTTTTACTTTTGCCCCAATTCCATCCTCTTCGTAGCCATATGTAGCAAGAACGCTCAAGTGTTCCTTCGCATCATCTAAGATCAATATCATAGAGTGTTTAAAACCAAAATGTTTGTCCATTAAGGACAACATCGTATTAGCTATAAGATTGATATCTAAAGTTTTATTAACCTGAGCAGAAACCTCTTTTATTAGCTCCACTTCTCTAATTTTTCTCTGAAGCAGAGCCTCTTGCTGGTCACTAGCAAGGATGTTCTCTTTTGTAGCAGTCATATTATTCTGCATAACTGGATTGAATTATCGTTTATTATTTTCATTAAGCCACCCAGATTTCTATAGTTGAATTTAAATTAGAGTGGCAATTCTGATACTTTATGAACTTTATAAATATCAGCTGCTTTTAGCTCAAAAACATCTTCCATACCAGACATTGAAGCTATAGCCTGCAACTTCATGTCCATGTCGTCAAATAAATCACCGTCTGTTTCAGAGCGAACAAATTCAATATCCAGCCCGTACATATCCATAGTCATGGGATTTGTTATTGTCACGTAACCAAACGGGTTTTCAGCTATGTTTTTCCTTGTCTTACTAAAGAACTGGAAAGATAGGGCTACGTGTTCTTCGTCTACGTACCAAACCTGAGATATTACAGTTGTATTTGGCTCTCCGTCTTTTGAACATGTGGAAAACGTACTAGGGAACATCCCTTGCATGGCTGGTAAATGCTGTTCTTCTATCATTAATTTTTCCTCTATGTATCTATTCTTTTTCCTGCTTCTGGTCCCGGAGTTTGAACAAAAACCTCATTAATTTTTATCATTATTCCTGTATCAGGTTCAACACCAAAAAGTCTTTCTATTGCCGGCTTGGGCAGCCCCATCTCACTCATTACCTCAATAAAATTAGTTCTATTTTTTTCTGACATCTCAAGCTCCTCAGATGTCAAATTTCTTGCCTCAATAAACTGCCCCTTGAACTGATATGCCTCATGTGAGACGACACCAATAAAAACGGTTGCCTTTCCATTATCTTGTAAATTTGAAAGAACTTGCTCTGATAGCGACTTTCTAACAAAAAAAGTAATGGAGTCTTTTCTGTCGTTAACAACAGCCCCTAATGTATCGGTGTGAGCGGGCATTTTATCGTTAGAGGCCGTACCTAAATGGCCAAAGCCTTTCTTGATTACCTCGAATGTAATATCGGGTATCATTAGTTTCTCCTAATTTGTGCAATCGTTATTAAAATAAAGACTATCAGGATAATAAAATATATAAAATAACGATTTTTAAAATTTTTAATTTGAATAAATTTTCATCAATCATAAAAAAATAATGTATTATGAATGAATTGATAATCAAAATGTAACAACTGTTCGATTTTTTTGATTTTGATCTTTACGTTGTTACAAAATTACATGAAAAAATTTTTAAGGAAAATATTATAAAAAACAAAATTAAAAGGACAATGTTATGGCACTTCTTGTAAAAGGCGAAATTACAATCACTAAGGGCTTTGAGACTTGGAAAAATATGGTTTATCAATCAAAAGATAAGCTGGAGGAATATGGCATTTCATTCTTATTTGCTGGAACACAAATGGATGATGAAACAAAACTCCATGTGGTAATGAAATTTGATAGCATGGAAGCTCTAGAAAAATTTAGAGACGATGACGAACTCACTGAGCGCAGAAGAGAAGCAGGCGCTATTATTGAAAGTGGAGTTCAAACACCAATCTCCGCTGATTTTATAACAAACTTTCCGAATGCCTTTGTAATAAATTAGGTTACTATTTTTCAATAGTTGCAATGAGGATACAAAGTTTTAGATTAAAGTGAGCTATTCTTAAAAAGAAAATATAATATCATTTCATGTTTCACCATATTTCCTACTCTGCTTTGGAATATAGCATAAACCGCGCATATAAATCCCGTTTAAAACAATGTGGACAAAATGCTGAGGGCGTATTTTGGCGAAATAAATCTACACAGATAGCTCGATTTGAAACGCTGCTTAGTATCACAAACGAGGCGTCCCCAAATCCAAAAACCATAATTGCTGACGTTGGTTGTGGTTACGGAGCGATGCTAAATTTCATAGAACAGAGTGCATATTCGAAAACTATTCTATATAACGGTGTGGACATAAACCGCAGTATGATTAAAGCTTGTTGGAACAACTTTCCGGAAAAAACACATTTATTCAAGGTAGGTAGAAAGGCATCAAGGGAGGTTGATTTTAGCCTTTTTTCTGGAACCTTCAACCTGTGCTTTTTAAATAATCACCAGACCTGGGAAAGATATATTTTCAGTAACTTAAAGCAATCTTGGCTGAAAAGTAAATTTGGAATAGTGCTTAACTTATTATGTGAAAAAAAAGCTAATATAAAAAATCAAATCTATTATGCTAATCGGAGGCAATTTATTAGCCGTGCGACTGAGATTTTTGGCCCTACATATGCAATTTCCACTCCCCGCATTTCAGGAGACGTAACCTTCATCATTACAAAAACGTAATGACTTACATTGACCCTCGTTTAGGCACTGAAAATTAGTTTTTAAAAACTTTCATATGCGTTAAAACTTGTTTGAATAATGAGTTTAGAAACTTAGTTAATTTTAATTGATGCATTTTTTGCATATGGTTTCGTAATTTTTAGCACTTTATTTACAGAGATTCTTTCCTGTATCCTAATTTTATTTTTTTTTGGAAGTGCCTATGTTCGACGAAATGCATATTGAGGATGGGAGTCTGCCAAGAAAGGCATATACAGAATTATATAAATGGCTTTCCACACAAAATTATAATCAACTCTCAAAAAAGGCAGCAGTTGCAGAAAATATTTTCCGCCGTATCGGTATTACCTTTAACGTTTATGGTAATAAAGACGACCAGGAACGTTTGATTCCATTTGACATTATACCGAGAATAATTCTTGAAGAAGAGTGGAGGCGTCTAGAGAAAGGCATTGTTCAACGAGTGGCTGCAATAAATGCATTTTTAAGCGATGTGTACAATAAGCAAGAAATAGTCAAGGCAGGCATTGTTCCATCTGAATTAATTAACCATAATAAAGCTTTTTTGCCACAAATGTGTGGCTTCAAACCACCAGGTAACATTTACACACACATTGTAGGCATTGATATTGTTAGAACTGCTGAGAATGATTTTTTTGTCCTTGAGGATAATGCTAGGGTGCCATCAGGCGTTTCATACATGATTGAGAATCGATCGACAATGAGGCATATGTTTCCAGAGTTGTTCGCTGATAATAAAGTAAAATCAATCGCAGATTATCCGAAACATTTATATGACGCACTCGCAAAATCAAGCAGAGAAATATGCGATAATCCAACTATAGTGGTACTTACACCTGGCGTTCACAACTCAGCCTATTATGAACATTCTTTTCTCGCCGATGAGATGGGTGTGGAATTAATTCAGGGAACTGATTTAGAGTTAGATGGGGGCAACATAATCATTAATACTACTGCTGGAACCCAAAAAGTTGACGTTATTTATAGACGAATTGATGATGAATACTTGGATCCACTATCCTTCAACCCACATAGTCTTCTTGGTTCACCAGGAATTTTTGATGCGTATAGAGAAAAAAGACTTATGCTCGCTAACGCTCCTGGTTCCGGCATAGCAGATGACAAAGCAATTTATTCGTATATGCCGGAAATTGTGAAATTCTATATGGGTGATAAACCCATCTTAAATAATATCCCAACTTGGCGTTGCTCAGAAAAATCTAGTTTATCTTATGTAATTGAAAATCTTAGTAAATTAGTCGTGAAAGAGGTCCACGGTTCTGGTGGTTATGGAATGTTAGTTGGACCAACATCCAGTAATAGAGAGATTGCTTCATTTAAGCGAAAGCTTTTAAAAAACCCTAGTAACTATATAGCTCAACCAACATTATCTTTATCCACAGTTCCCATTTTGACCAAGTCAGGCCTTGCACCAAGACATGTAGATTTACGACCATTTGTGTTGGTCTCTCCTGAGGGTATCAAAGTAACTGCCGGCGGTCTAACCAGGGTAGCACTAAAAAAAGGGTCATTGGTAGTAAATTCAAGCCAAGGTGGAGGAACAAAAGATACTTGGGTGTTGGAGTCATAGATGCTCGGAAGACATGGCAATAATTTATATTGGATGGCTCGTTATCTTGAGAGAAGCGAAAATAAAGCTAGGCGAATTCAAGCTACGCTTCATCATTATCTATCTCATAAAGATGAGGACCAAGATGAATGGGGTTCAATTGTCTTGGCAAGCGGTTTTTCTGATATTTTTAATTTATCATACGAAAATAAATCTATGATTAACGTGATTAATTTTCTTCTGAGGGACCGACAAAACTTAAATAGTATCGCAGTATTAATGAATAATGCTAGACAAAATGGTCGTTCAGTTAGAACATATTTAACACAAGAGGTATGGCAATCATTGAATGAATGTTGGATGAATTGTGAATATTCCTTAAAACGCCAAGTAAGTATCCAAAATTTACCTATAATTCTTGAAGATATTGTTAAAGGTAGTTCCCTTTTTCGAGGTTCTCTATACGGAACAATGTTACACAATGATATTTTCAATTTTCTCCGTTTGGGAACTTTCATTGAGCGAGCTGATAATACAGCTAGAGCTATAAACGAAAAATATCATTTACTCCTCGAAACCGCTTCAACTATGGGAGGGCAGGAGGATAAGGCTCAATGGGAAATTTTATTGCGTTCTCTCTCGGCTTGGCGATCATTCAACTGGTTAAAAACTGGACGTCTAAAACCGAATGAAATTTCAGATTTTCTTATTTTTGATAAAAGAATGCCTCGGTCGATATCATTTTGCTATAGGGAGCTAAAGGAAAACCTTAATGACTTGGCTATTACATATGATAAATCTTATGATTCAAGTAAGTTAAGTAATAAGTTGTTAAGTGATTTAAATGTATCATCTGTTGCAAATGTGCATACAGTAGACTTAAGGAATTTCATTTCAAATCTGATAATTCAAATTAATAACTTGAATCAGAAGATTAGCAATGACTTTAATTTTTAGTACAATGCTGTATTCAATTAAACACAAAACCACATACGAATTTGAGGAAATTCCACAATCAGTAATACAAAGACTGCATTTAAGCCCATTATCTAATGGAAATCAAAAAGTTATCGATTGGAGCATCGGGATTGAGGGAGCAAATTTAGAACTTAAAAGTAAGGATTATCACGGTAATATTATTCATTTATGTAAGTATGATTTGATGTCAGATAGAATAACCATTTCTTGCAGCGGAAGTGTAAAAGTGAAAGATACGTTTGGGGTGGTTGGAGGCCATTATGGTAATTTGCCCCTTGGTTTATTTTGCAGACCAACACCTTTAACTACTCCTGGTAAAAGAATAAAAATGTTATGCTCACAAATTAATAAGTTAAAAAGAAAAGGGTTAAGCGACGATATCTCATTATTACACAAGTTATCCTCTATCATTAGGAAAAAAATTCTATATAAAAAAGGAAAGACCAACATAGCCACTAGTGCTGAACAAGCGTTAGAGTTAGGTAAGGGTGTGTGTCAAGATCACGTTCATGTATTTTTAACTATTACAAGGCTTCTTGGTTTTTCTGCTAGATATGTCAGCGGATACTTAATGATGAGTGATAAAATTATTCAAGAGGCCAGTCATGCATGGGCCGAAGTTCACGTTGATGGGCTAGGATGGGTAGGCTTCGATATATCAAATGGAATTTCACCGGATGAAAAATATATTAAATTAGCAACAGGTTTTGATTATCACGATGTTGTTCCCTTATCAGGTATCAGACACGGTAGCGGCAATGAAAAGTTGATAACAAGTATAGTTATTGCTGAACAATAGTATAAAGAGATAAAAATTATGTCATATTGCGTAGCCTTAAAACTTTCACATGGTTTAGTCTTTATGTCTGATACTCTTACGAATGGTGGGCTTGATAATATATCCAGATACCCCAAAACATTCTCATGGGGAATTCAAGGAGAAAGACAAATTTTCCTTTCAGTTGCTGGTAATTTAGCAACTAGTCAAGCGGTAATTAGTACTCTATCAGAGCAAACTAAAGTAAAGAACGAGCGGTTTCCGTCGATTCTTCAAGCTCCAACAATGTTCCGAGTTGCCAAAACTGTGAGTGAAACATTGGCAGAAATAATCGATGTAACCTCGAAGGGTCAGCAGAAAGGTGATAACTCATTCTCTGCAACATTTATTTTGGGGGGACAAATAAAGGGCGGTGAACAACGTCTGTATTTAATTTATCCAGAGGGAAACTTTATAGAGGTTTCAGAAGAAAATCCGTTTTTTCAAATCGGAGAGACAAAATATGGGCGTCCAATCTTGGTGAGAGGGTTTTATCCTGAAATGACCTTTGAAGAGGCAATCAAACTTTTAATGGTGTCCTTCGATTCAACCATTAAAGCAAACTTATCTGTTGGTTTGCCTCTTGATATTTATACATATGAAAAGGATAGCTTTATTGCGCGTCCAACCATAAAAATAAAAAATGATGATGCGTACTTTAACATGATTTCAAACGAGTGGGGAAAAGCACTCAAAGAGAGTCTTGCCACTCTTCCTAGTTTCAAATTCAAAAAATAAAATTTTTAAAAATTTTTTCTTCATCCAAGGGAAAAGTCATTCCGTATTAAATTTCATTACTTTGAATGTAAAATTAATTGAAAAGTTAGAGTAAAATGATTTCACACCCCCGCCATTGGATTGACGTAGAAAAAAAAGCAGAAGCACAACCCCCAAAAATTTTATTTCCGTTCATCAAATGGTGTTTACAAGGTTCTTTCCCAGTTTTATTTTTAGCATCGTTTGCCAGTATCGCATCCGGTGTAATAGAGACATTCACTGCTGCTATAATCGGTTTTGTGGTTGATTATCTAGTTGAATCAAACCCACAAAATCTTTTTGAAGAGAAAGGATTTATGCTTTTAGCTTTAATGGCCTTTCTTTTTTTTATTAGACCAATTTTCTTCTTTTTTTCGAACTACATGCAATCGATAATTGTAAGTCCTGGAATAAGAAGCTTAATTTCTATAAAAATACATCGTTGGACTCTGGGTCATTCTAAAAGCTTTTTTGATAATGATTTTGCAGGAAGAATAGCGCAAAAAGAAATACAGGCTTCAAGCGCCTTAACGGATGTCGTTGTTGAACTTATTCACACTGTTCTTTTTGCATTAGCCTCCGTTGTTGCATCTTTCGTAATTATAAGTCTAATAGATTGGCGCGCTGGGCTTATTGTAATTTTTTGGTTTTTTGGCTTCTATTTACTGATGTCCTATTTCATGCCGCGTATAAAAAACACTTCATCAAAACGAGCAGGCGCCCAAGCGGAGGCTACCGGACAAATCGTTGATACAGTGAGCAATATTAATCTTGTTAAACTTTTCTCTAATTCACATCATGAAGACAGAGCAGCAATTAATGCCTTTACAAAACTAAAACATGCTATCGTTAAATATGGTGAAAAAATTGTTTGGTTTAGAACCTGTATCCTAGTATACGCAAGTAGCATTTTTGTGGCTGTCACCACTTGTACAATTTTTTTATGGACCACTGGCATTGCAACTCCAGGAGATGTAGTTGCAGCTGGCTCAGTTGCAATGCGCCTTATGATGATGGCTGGTTGGGTTAGTTTTAGTCTAATGGCAATTTATACAAACCTAGGCGAGGTGGAAGATGCGATGCGCACCCTAGCGGTTTCCCAAGATATGAGCGACAAAAAGAATGCTAAAAAATTGCTAGTCGAAAAAGCTGACATTGAATTCAAAAATGTTTCTTTCTCATATGGTCAAAAAATAAGTGGCTTAAAAGATATTTCTATTTCCATCAAACAAGGTGAAAAGCTTGGCGTAGTAGGTGCATCTGGAGCAGGAAAATCGACACTCATGGCCCTTTTATTGCGTTTTTACGATACAGAACAAGGTAATGTTTTAATTAATAAAAATGATGTTCGTGACCTCACACAGGAAAGTCTACGCCATCATATAAGTGTAGTATCCCAAGAGACATCAATGTTTAATAGAAGTGCCCGTGATAACATAGTATATGGACGTGCAGATGCAGCTGAAGAAGATATCACAGCAGCAGCGAAACACGCCGGCGCGCACGAATTTATATTAGGCCTCTTAGATAACCAGGGGCGCAAAGGGTATGATGCTTTCTTAGGGGAGAGAGGGGTAAAATTGTCTGGCGGTCAAAGACAGAGAATAGCACTTGCTCGCGCAATCATAAAGAATGCTCCAATCCTAATTTTAGATGAAGCTACAAGCGCATTAGATAGTGAAGTTGAAAGTGTAATACAGCAGGCTTTAAAGAAAATTATGGTTGGCAAAACTGTCTTTGCAATTGCCCATCGCCTTTCGACAATTGCCCATATGGATCGCATTATTGTTTTAGATGAGGGACAAATAATTGAACAAGGGACTCATAATTCTCTTCTAAATGCTAATGGATTATACGCAAGTTATTGGAACCGACAATCTGGGGGTTTTCTAAGTTTTGATATGGCAGCAGAGTAGGCAAAAGAATCATTTTATCTACTACCGGTATAAAACAGTAAAAAATTACCTTAGATTGTAAATAATTTGAACATTCGCATAACACAATTAAAAAAAAATAACCCGATATTTCAATCAAATTAACGTAACGTAATGAAAAGCATTATTTTTCTGCCAATAGTGCATTTTCGTTTGCGGTGTGATGCGAAAAAAACATTAGAATTTGCTAGATTTTTAACTAAAATGTAAAATGTTAACAATTGACAAAAACTTAACCAAGTTTTCATGGAGACTTTAATGAACAATGATTATTCCAAATTAAAAAATGTTTTAAATTATCCCAGCACTACCTTAGGTGGTACGAGAAGAAAATTTATAGCACAAGGCGCAGCACTCGGCGCGGTTAGCCTATCTGCACCATTCGTTTCTAGAACCGCAAGCGCGTCCACATCTGTGAATGTGTTAGCTTTCGGCGGTTACGAAGAGCCTGGGATGCTTACAGAATTCGAAGATAAAACTGGTATCAAGGTGAATTTGAAAATTCATGATGGTTCGGATGAGGAGATGATTGCCTTAATGCAAACATCATCACCGGGAACTTTTGATGTTATTACACCCACTAGCGCTTACATACCAAAAGCAATTGAGGATGGCATAATAGCTGAACTGAATCCTGGTGATTTCCCATTAGATGACTACTTCGATATTATTGCTAAATGGCCTCCTGTGTGGAAGTCTGGAAAGTTGTACGCGATCGTTAATCGTTTTGGCTATTACGGTATTACCTACAATCATAAAAAATTCTCAGAGTCTGATGTTTCCTCTTATGACATCCTTTTTGACTCTTCTGTCAAAGGCAGAGTAGCCCTTTTTGACTGGTTCCTTCCAAATATGGGTTGCATGTCAAAATACAATGGTAATCCTAATCCATATGATTTGGACTCAGCCGCATTTTCAGCATTGAACGATACTTTAATGAAACTCCGTCCTCAAGTTGGACTCGTAGGAAATACCAGCCAGGTAATTCAAGCGATGGCAGGTGGCTCATATGATCTTGCAATTGCGGGTGAATGGGTCCAAGCGGGTATGTATGATGATGGTCTCCCTTTTAAAGCTCTTGTTCCTGAACAAGGGGGAGTAACATGGGACCAAGCTGTTTGTGTTTCTGCAACAACTCCAAACAAAGATAATGCAGTAAAATTTGTCCAATATGTAACAGGACCAGCTTTCCAGTCAAAACTTGCTATTGCCAAGACTTATTACAGTATGGTCCCCAATAAGAAGGCCGCTGTCATGCTACCTGATGATAAGAGAGAATTATTGAATTTATCAAATATTGAAAAATTTGATGAAATCTTTATGGCAAATCTATCTCCAAGGAAGAGTCCAGATAATCGCGACGAGTGGATGGCTTCTTGGGAAAAGTTTAAAAACGCATAAATCTAGTTTATTGATGGCTGCAAATTGCAGCCATCAATCTTAAAGGTAAAAAATGAATTATATTAGTCTTTCCCAGACCATTGAACCTCATTGGTTTTGGGACTCCTTCCCTCTTGTTTCACAATCTTATCAAGATGGTGATGAATTCCAAGAATTTGGTCTTCGTTGGGCTGGTAAGGGATTTACTTATGCTAGTGCTCCAGGGTGGCACTTTCCTAATAAACCAACATTAGACGATTTAGAAATTAACGATTTTGCGGGTGTGGCTGAAGTAATTGACTTATCTGAAAATGCAAAAAGCGGTTTTATTGCTGCTGGTGATTTCACAAATAAAATTGGACTTGGCCCACTATCAAAACTAATCATCATTAAAACAGGTCATGCTAGTAGTATACCAATTCGACGACGTGAATATTTTACACAAACCCCGAAGCTTGCGCCTGCGATAGCTGAAATCGCCGCTGAGAGAGGGGTAAGAAACATATGCGTTGATTTTTCTTGTGATAGTTTTAATAGTAAGAGAGAAGATTTTACAAATGGTATATTCAACCCTAACAGTGAATTTAGGGATAGAGCGCATCAAGCTGGGTTGGTAGTAACCGAAAATCTTTGCAATCTCGAGCAAATTAAGTCCAAGGTATTTCTCCTAGCACTCCCCATAAAAGGTGAGGGCATGACTACTTCACCAACAAGACCTGTGGCTTTAACATCATGGCCTTCTGACAATCCTTCAATAAATGATGTCTCAACACCATTGTTGAACCATTGGCGTTGGAGAATGGAAATATGGCGTGAAAAAGGTAATTATGAAAGTGGTTATTTAGATCAAACACAGTATATTCAATCTGGACATGCATTTACTCATTGTGATGCCCCAAGACATATGGAGCAAACGGGACCAACTATTCAGGAACTTCCTAATATGGGTTTGGATCTTTTTTTAGGTGATGCTTCTATTATAGATATGTCGGATATTAAGTTGCCTTCCCCTGTAACCGCAGAGTTACTTGAACAACGGTCAGGTGGAAATATAGGAAAAAACAAACGAATCATTCTTAGGAGTGATTTAACAAACCGCCTCGGCTACAAGTCCACACGCTGGCACACTCACGCCCCAAATATAGAACCCTCAGCTGCAGATTGGCTTATAGAAAAGCAACCTGCGGCAATATGTTTAGATTTTCCCCAAGACTTTATTGCTCGAGAAATGCCTGGCAGGCATGTATATAACCATGAGTTTGAAATACATCATAAAATATTCCAGGCAGGCATTCCCTTTATTGAAGATTTGAAAGACCTCGGAGAAGTAGAAAATAATAATATCTTTTTGGCAGCGGTGCCACTAAAAATGACCTGTATCGACGGCGCTCCAATGAGAGCAATAATTATAAACTGGTAAAAAAATGGGGGGTTCATCTAACACAATAAATCCATGGCCTTTTTTATTACCTGCCTTGTTGTTGTGTATATTGTTTTTTTTAATTCCCACAGTTAACATGGTGATTTTAAGTCTTACCACTGAAAATGGATTTGGACTTGATAATTTTAAACTCTTCTTTTCAACACCTCATCTTACTCAAGCGTTATATCGAAGCATTACCTTAGCCATATCTGCAACGATAATGGGTAGTTTAGTAGCCTGGCCACTAGCATATTTCATTGTATTTTGTGTTAATAAGAAATGGCGCCCCTTATTTCTTTTAGCTATTCTAGCTCCATTTTGGACTAGCTTTACAATTAGGGCATTCTCTTGGCAACTTGTTCTATCTGATAATGGCGTAATTGCTTGGTTTATTGAACTAATAACGGGAATGTCAGTTACTCTGGGTATTCTATATACAATGAACGCGTCAATATTCGGATTGGCATTATTTTGTTCAATGCTTACAACTTTTACCCTTTACGGCGCACTAGTATCAATCGATACAAAGCTAATTGAGGCAGCTTCGAATTTAGGGGCTAAGCCTTTTAACATTTTTAAAGATATTATATTTCCACTTGGCCTACCAGGGTGGATAGCCGGCATCTTTTTATCTTTCATCGTATGTGTCGGCGATTATGCAGTGCCTACACTTTTAGGCGGAGGTTTAAAACCGGTATTAGCGCAGATCATGTTATCTATTCTGAAAGGCACCTATGACCTATCTCAGGCTGCAACTATAGCCATTATCCTTGCAATGACAGTCATCATGTGCGGATTACCTCTTATAATTTATGGAATGCTAAGAAGAAAAAGGTTGAGTGTATGAACGGACTAATAGTCAATAAATTTATGCTATTAATCCTCACGGCATTTTTCTGTTTGTCATTGATAGTTATATATTTGCCAATTTTAGTTATGGTAGTTTTTTCTTTTAATAGCGGGAAATATCAAACGCTTCCATTTAGAGAACCAACTTTCGAATGGTATGTAAGCCTCATAGCCGATAATAGCTTTATTAATAGCTTTTTTACGAGCCTAATGATGGCATCGCTTGCGAGTATTTTTGCCACCATTTTAGGTTTTTTAGCTGCTTATGCATTCAGCAAAGCAAAAGTACCAGCACACGCTCTTTTATTTGGCATTGTTGTATGCCCGCTTGTTATACCAATGATTCTAATTGGTATTGGAATGCGTCTTCAAATTGTATCCATTGGGATTGAGCCAGCTCTTTGGTTAGTTTTACTTGGGCAAACTTTATATGTATTACCCCTAGCAGTTATTAATTTAAAAAATCGCATTGATAAAATTCCTAAGTCAATGGAAGAAGCTGCGATTTCCTTAGGTTCCACACGGATTAAATCGATAATTTTAATTCTTGCTCCTATTTGCGCGCCCTCAATATTTGCAACATTATTACTTACATTTACTTTTTCATTTGATGAATTCGTTATTGCATATTTTTTAACTAACTTCGAGGTCACTTTACCCATAAGAATTTGGACCTCATTGGTAACCGGCTTTGAGCCAAAAATAAATGCTGTTGGCACAGCTGTTTTTATTTTCTCGCTAACCTTAGGTCTAATAGCACAGTTTATTTTATTATTTAAGCAAACAGATTTAGACAAAAATAAGGCCTAATGAAAGATATGAGTTAAATGAAATTAAGAAGATCACCCACATTAGAAATTGGAGAAAAAATCAAAGCTGCAAGCCTTGATAACAAAAAGTTATGGTCTTTATCGACTCCTAATCTTCCTAGTTATAATGATACACTTTCTACTGATCCATCTTGGGGGAAACTGACCCACCCTGCTGGCATGCCTGAATTAATCGAGCACACGAAATCAACCCTTTTTAACAATTGGGATCATAACGAACATGAAGTCATTATTTCAGCTGGAGCAAAATCTGCTTTATTTGCAATTCTTAAAACTATAACTAATTCTCAAGATCGCGTTCTAATACCCTCTCCTACGTGGCCAAGTTACTTTGACATTTGTAAAGTTGCAGACTGCCAGGCAATCGAAATGCCTACTCACTTTTCAAACGGGTTTAATTTAGATCTTACCGAAATAGAGCAATGTTTTAAGGTAAATAAATTTAAAGTTATTATATTCAGCAACCCTAACAATCCTGCAGGTATAATCTATGACAGCCATTTACTCTCAGGTTTAGTTCAACTTTCAAAGAAATATGGCTTTTATATAGTCATTGATCAAAGCTTCTCAAAAATTATTTTTGATGAACAAAAGTGGTCCGAAGCAACCTGTGAGATTTCAGATAAATTATTTATTGTTGACTCGTTTTCAAAAAATTTTCTTCTTCAAGGTGCCAGGGTCTCTGCAACATTAGTTCCAAAAAAATTAGCCGAAAATTTTACAAATATTCATCAAACAATTCTAAGCTCAGCCCCTGCGCCCGCTCAAATTATGGCATTGAATGCAGTAAAAAATAATTTAAAGATGCCATCTCTGATAGAACAGCGTAAAGAGACAAAAAAGTTCATGGAATCGCAAAATTGGGATTTTATTACCCAAGTTGGCTCATTTTATTACTTTCCGAAAGTAAAAAATTACTCTGAGTTGGAAAGCAAGGCATTAAAAATAGGGGTGCTCCTTTTAAAGGGTGATGTCTTTGGAAAGGATTATAAAGACCACTTCCGTTTGTGTTTTGCCCGCCCATTGTCTGAATTAAAAATTATATTTAACCAATTGGATAATGTTTTAAATGGAAAATAAAGAGCAATTTAAATGCATATCTCCTAACACGGGCGAAGCTTTTGACACGTGGACACAAACTTCAGTTTCTGAATTTAGTAGTGCTTTAGAAAGATTAAATGATAAATCGTTCAAAGAATTATCCGAGGCCTCAAATAGGGCCAGCGCATTAATCTTATTGTCAAATGCTATTGAAAAAGCACGCGAAGAATTTGAGGGGTTAATTGTAGCAGAAGTTGGAAAGACGCAATCAGAGGCAAAAGCGGAAATTGATTACGCTAAATCTTTTCTAATCTATATGTCTGATTTACTTTCCTCTGCTAATTTCAAAGAAGAGATAGAAGATGGTCGTTGGATAAATACAGTTCCCTTGGGTCTTGGTCTATTAATTACACCTTACAACGACCCTCTGGCTGGGATTACGCGCAAAATTGCAAATTGTATTGGCTCTGGTGCGGGTGCAATTATTAAACCTCCCGAATTAGGAATTAAAACGGCATCGAAATTGGAAGAAGTGATTGGTTTGGAAAAACTAGACCACCTAATGTGTTTTTTAAAAACCAAAGATAGAGAAATCATTAAACAACTTATGCATTCTAGAGAGATTGGAGTAATAAGCTTTACCGGTTCGACTGAAGTGGGCAAAATTCTCTCTATAAATGCTGGTAGTGGACTTAAAAGATTTGTTGGTGAACTTGGTGGAATAAATCCATTCATTATATTTTCAGATGCAGATATTGAAAAAGCTGTAACAGATCTCGTTATCAGAAAAACAAAAGCCGCAGGTCAAGCCTGCTCTGCTCAAAACATTCTTTTTTTAGAAAAAGATATCGCAAATGATGTTATTGAAAAAATTGAAAGCAAATTTTTCGAAATAGAGTCATTGCCTACGGATAAATATGCAAGTGCACTAATGGGCCCTATTCGTACAAAAAAAGCACTAGAAGATCTCTATTCATTTGAAGAAAGATTGAACCAGTCTGGAGCTAGATGCATTATAAACAAAAATCAAAAACATGTTGGCGATGGCTTCTTTTATAATCCAGCAGCTTATTTATGTGAAGAACCTGATCTTTTTATGGAGCATGAAATTTTTGCACCTTTGCTGGGGATCTGTGTTTTTGATGATAGAAAAAGTTTAAAAAAGCTACTACATAATAATCAACAACCTCTTGTGCTGTATGCATACTCACAAGATCATACCTTTTTAAATCAATTTATTACCTCATTGAATTATGGTTCAATTGGATTGAATAATACTGGTATTCAAGGGGCCCAAGCACCGACCGGTGGTTTTAAGGAAGCAGGGTTAGGTAGAGAAGGAGGAGCTTGGGGTTTAAGTGAATTTACAACAACAATTAACGTTAAAGAAGTTTTTTCATAAATTTTGGAGAGCTGAATGATAGAAATAATTAAAACAGATAAAGCACCTGCTTCCACTTCTCCTGTATCACAGGGAACAAAAGGAGCGGGGATGGTATTTATTGGCGGCCAAATGCCTAGAGATATGTCGACTGGCAAAATAGTTGAAGGTGCAGTCAACCAAGCTCGTCTTTCTCTTGAACATTGTATTACTATACTTCGTGAAGCTGGGTCTGACGTCGAAGATGTTTTACTTGCTGTTGTTTATATGACAGACCTATCTGAAAAGGATGCGGTCAATTTGGTATTTTCAGAAGTTTTTGGAAACAGACCCCCAACGAGAAACCTTGTCGAAGTATCAGATATCGGAGAAGGTACTATTGTTGAAATAGCATTAACGGCAATAGCACATTAAGAGGGTTTTATTATGAATAAACAAGGGATGCTTTTTCAATGTTTTCTAGAACATGTTTTTCTGTAAATATTCGAGCATCTAATAAATTATTCTGCTCAATAAAATTTACTATTTGTTCATGATAAGTAAGAGACCTTCTAGAAGGAAGAGAATGATGCATAAGTTGATATCTAACTGGAAGAGAGACTTCGTTTACAAGTGCGATTGTTTTCTTGAGTATATCATTATTAGCGAAATCAATTATTTGTTGATGAAAAAAAATATTTTCCTGGAAATAATCAACGATGTTATTTTTTTTAAAGGAAGTTTCCATTCTTTCGTTAGATTCTTTGAGCGTTTTTATCAAACTACCAAGCTCTTTATTTTCAAGTTCCATAATAACAAGCCCCTCAAGGTTGGCCCTAAGGGTGTATATTTGTCTAATCTGCATTGGAGTATAATCACGAACTTTAAAGCCCTTGCGTGGTTGGTGAACGACCAACCCTGTCTGCAACAAAAGGCGCAAAGACTCTCTTATCGGCCCCCTAGAGGAACCAAAGCGAAGACTGATTTCCTCCTCTCTAAGAGTTTGGTTTGGTTTGAGAGTTCCATTTATAATTCCTTCACGAAGGTCAGTGAATATATAATCGGAAATCGTCGTTGGAAGTTTGGGTAACAGCATGTTCATAAATTATAATTAAAACTAAAAAAAATTTAATTCAAAATTTACGGTAAGTCAAAGATGTCTATGAAGTTAAAGAATATTACAAAAAAATTTGGTAAAACAATAGCGGTAGATGACGTATCTATCGAAATTAAAACTGGTGAGTTCTTAACTTTATTAGGCCCCTCTGGTTGCGGTAAAACAACAATCTTGAGAATAATTGCGGGGTTAGAGAACGTAACTAGTGGTCATGTTTTTCTAGAAGATGATGAGATTACCCGTTTAAATCCTACTAAGCGAGACATTTCTATAATGTTTCAAGATTACGCGCTGTTTCCGCACATGAGCATATGCGACAACGTATCGTATGGTCTTCGCATGCGGGGTATTAAAAAAGCTGAACGAGACAAACAAGCAATTGATTGGTTAGAGACGATGCAACTCTCTTCAGTGCAAAATAGATTTCCATCTGAACTTTCCGGTGGTCAAAGGCAAAGAGTTGCATTAGCAAGAGCTCTTATTACGAACCCAAAAATACTTTTACTTGATGAACCGCTAAGTGCGTTGGATGCCAATCTTCGTATTAGACTTCGCGAGGAGCTAAGAAGAATTCACAAGCAAGTTGGGACAACATTTGTATGTGTTACACATGACCAAGAAGAGGCAATGGCATTAAGCGATAGAATTGCCATTTTGAAGGACGGCCAAATAGAACAAATTGGGACCCCAAATGAGCTTTATGACAAACCTGCTTCAGAATTTGTAGCAAATTTCTTCGGGAACTGTGCTTTATGGCCGTTAAAACGTGACGCCAAAGACAAAACAAAAGCTTTCCTAGTCGATACTAATGTGCAATGCAAAACGAATATAGCTGAGAAATTAAACGAAGATTATGCAGTTATTCGGCCTGAATTCTTAGAAATTTCAAATGACAATAAGAAAACCAAAAACTATTTGAATGGACGCGTCCTTGATATACTAACTAAGGGAGCCAGTAACCAGGTAACCGTAGAGTTTGAAAATAAATTAGTCATTGATTTAAACGTTCCACGAAAGCAAAAACTTCCTAGTATAAATGGAAATGTTCAAATCAAACTATTACAATCTAATTTACATTCAATAACCAACTAAAACAATGAAAGAGCTATACTTAACAAAGAAATTTGAAAGCACAGCGGTTAATACTTTTAGATTGTCGGATACACCCCCAATTTTCGTTAGAGGGGAAGGACCTTGGTTGTTTACAGAGGACAATCAAAAATATCTGGATCTTGTTTGTGGTTCAGCTACCACTAATTTGGGTCACAATCATCCTTCTCAAAAATTTGCGATCAGTGAGGCCTTGAAATCTGGTATTTTTCATACTGGAACTCGTTTGATCTCCCCCCTCCGAAGTGAGTTATATTCTTCTTTAAGTCATTTTCTGGGTTTAGAAGATATTTCAATACATTTAGCGAACTCTGGTTCAGAAGCGATAGAAACCGCTATAAAATTGAGTCGTTTTTTAAGTGGTAATGAGCGTATTATAGCCTTTGAGGGTGGATACCACGGTCGTACCTTGGGAGCACTAAGTGTTACACATTCTGAAAAAATACGCCTGCCCTTTATTGGGAAAATAGGTGATTTTGTTAGTTTTTCCCAATACCCCAGAGATAATACCGAAGTTGATATGTGCCTTGAAAAATGTGAGCGGCAACTTAATCATTACGTTAAACACGACCAGCCTATTGCAGCTATTTTAGTAGAACCCATTCAGGGAGTTTCAGGTGTTTGGGGTCCCTACCCAGCCTTCCTTCAAGGCCTAGAAGAAATAGCTAAGAAAAATAAAAGTCTATTAATAGTTGATGAAATTTGGTCAGGCATGGGTCGTTCTGGAAAGAATTTTTCTTACCAATATTCGAATATTTCCCCTGACCTTATTGTGATAGGAAAAGGGCTATCAGCCTCTTTACCGCTTTCTGCGGTAATTGCAAAAGGTGACCTTCTTAAAAGATGGGGGGCTGGTTCCCATACTTCAACGTTTCAAGGTAATCCAATTGCATGCGCCGCTGCCTGTGCGACCATCAAAGAGATTAAAGATACAGACTTAGTCACTCACGTAAATGAAATAATAGAACCCTGTTTTTCGAAATTTAAAAAAGATTTAAGAAATATTACAACGGTCAAAGATGTACGATTTGTTGGAGCACAATGCGCGATTACATTTGATAACTCAGATTTAGCTAATCAGATACAGAATGATACAATGGAAAAAGCCAAAATACTAACTTATGGAGGAGGAATGAATGGAGAATGCGTCATGGTCCTTCCACCTATCAATATTTCTGGTAAAATTCTATCTACAGCATTAACACAACTTCTTGAACTTATCTCTGAGATGTCAAACCATAATTAGTCGCTGAAACGTAAGTAGTTAGATAGAACTAAATATACATAAAATTTCGTTGAGTTTTGCCTGTGACATATGGCGAAATCTTATATTAAAGCAAGCATCACATTCTTAGCCATTCCTAAATCTCATAAAAAAATGAAAAGGTGTTCTTTGCTACTGGAATTATGATTGAATAAAGGCGAATTGTAATAAAAGTGTAATATTAACTTAATATTAAATAATTTTGGATAAATATTATGATTAAAATTGGTATCAATGGAATGGGGCGTATTGGGCGTTTGGTGCTTCGTTCAGCTTTAGGTGGCGTCACTCGGGTAACTGGGGATAACAATGCAAATACGCAACTTGAAATTACTCATGTAAATGAAATTAACGGCGGAGCTGAAACTACAGCTCACCTTTTAGAGTTTGATACCGTTCATGGGAGATGGAAGGCAGATATCGCTTCAAACGAGAATAGCATAACTATAAATGACCATAACTTAAGTTTCTCTTCGTACAATATGCCAGAAGATATAGATTGGGCGGACTTTGGTTGTAGCATTGTTTTTGACTGTACGGGAAAATTCCGTACAAAAGAAAAATTAGCTGGATACTTTGATAAAGGCGTTAGGAAAGTCATCGTCTCAGCCCCTGTATATGATGAAGATGCTCTAAACATCGTATATGGCATCAACGAACATCTCTATAATCCAAAAAAAAATGGAATTATCACGGCCGCTTCCTGCACTACAAATTGCCTTGCGCCAATGGTGAAAGTTGTGCATGAAACAATTGGCATCCGCCACGGTCAAATTACAACGATACATGACCCGACAAATACAAATGTGATGGTTGATGCTCCTCATAATGACTTACGTCGTGCGCGTTCAGGCATGACCTCACTTATCCCAACTACTACTGGTAGCGCAAGTGCTATAGGATTAATTTATCCAGAGCTTGATGGAAAACTCAACGGTCATGCAGTAAGGGCACCAGTACTTAATGCTAGTTTGACAGATGCTGTATTTGAACTTAGCCAATCTACCACTAGGGAGTATGTGAATTCGCTATTTGCGGATGCCGCAGAAAACGAATTATGTGGAATTCTCGGTTTTGAGAGTCGGGCTCTTGTTTCAGCGGATTTCGTAAATGATACCCGAAGCGCCATTATTGACGCAGAGAGTACACTGGTTACTAACGAAACAATGCTAAAACTCTATGCTTGGTATGATAATGAAATGGGATATGCCTGCCGAATGGTAGATTTGGCAAAGATGGTTATCGACAAAGAGCAATGAACGCATCAATCAGTCATTACTTTATAGTTACCTCGTCCTATTTAGGCTTCACTTTGTCAGATGGCGCCCTGAGGATGCTCGTGCTTTTCTATTTTTTTAAACTTGGATTTTCTCCACTTACGCTCGCTTTACTTTTTCTCCTTTATGAATTTGCAGGTGTCGTTGCAAATTTGGGGGGTGGGTGGCTTACAACCCGCTTTGGCATTCGCATAATGTTATTAGTAGGATTAAGCTTACAAATTATAGGTTTAATTTTCCTTTCACTATTAGACCCATCATTCGATTATATCCTATCAATTATTTGGGTATTGGCAGCTCAAGGCATTTCGGGGCTTGCCAAAGATTTTACTAAAACGGCTTCAAAATCTGCAATCAAGAGCATGGAAGTTGACGGAAGGCAAGTTCTTTTTTACTGGGTTTCCTGGTTCACAGGATCCAAAAATGCAATGAAAGGAATAGGGTTTTTTCTAGGCGGAATATTACTGACAAAATTTGGTTTTCAAAATAGCCTGTGGGTTATGGCAGGGTCTCTTGGACTAGTTCTTCTTTTAGTTTCTTTCCTTCTGCCAAAAAATTTGGGTACAAGTAGGCCATCAGGACGAATAAAAGAGCTTTTTAGTAAATCACCGGAAGTAAATAAAATTGCATTAGCTAGGATTTTCTTGTTTGGCGGACGGGATATTTGGTTCGTAGTAGCTATACCCATTTTTCTTTATACAAATGGATGGGATTTCTGGGAAGTGGGAGGGTTTCTTGCAGGTTGGACGGTATTTTATGGTCTCGTGCAAGCGATTGCCCCCAATATCATATATGTAACTAACAATGGAAAAAGAACAGTTTCTTCAACAAGTATATTAGTGTGGTCTATATCACTTGCGCTTGTTTCCCTTTTTCTCCTAGGTATCATGTCGGCAAAAACAGATTTACTGTTATTGCTATCTGGCCTTATTTTGTTTGGATTTGTCTTTGCGATTAATTCTTCTCTTCATTCCTTTTTGATTGTTGCTTATGCTGGGAGCAAAAAGGCTGCTGAGGATATCGGTTTTTATTACGCAGCAAATGCAGCTGGTCGACTATTTGGTACATTTTTATCAGGCTTGCTTTTCCAGCAAGGTGGAGTGCTAGCCTGTCTTACTGGCACAACTCTTTTTCTAATTGCAACCTCGTTTGTTGTTTGGAGACTTCCGGAATTGAAAACATAATCTTTGCATATAACACAAAGAGGTTAAGCTAATGCTTACAAGCTATTCAAGATATTTCCAAAATACTTTTTCTTAAAATGCTACATGCGCGTTCAATTATATATGGCTCCATATTCAATGGAGGCACCAAGCCTAAACATTCACCAAATTCACCACATTCCCATGTTATCAAACCATTTTGCAGTGCCATTTTACGAGCATTTTTATTTAAATCTGACGATGAGAATTCTATAACCCAAAAACTTCCAATGCCCCTCACATCAGTTACATTTTTGAAATCTACAAAGTCCTTTAATAAGTTATAAAATTGCTCAGACTGCAGGCTAATATTATTTAGCAATCCATGCTTTTTAATTTGGTCAAGGAAAAAAAGTGAGGCAGCAGCGGCAACTGGATTAAGCTGAAAAGTAGAAGATTGAGTACCTTTCTCCCAGAATGTGAGAATCTCCTCAGTTGATATAACCAGTCCTGCAGGGAAACCAGCAGAAATTGCTTTTCCAAGTATGATTATATCTGGTGTTACATCAAAATGCTCATAACCAAACATCTTACCAGTTCGACAAAAACCGGTGAAAGTTTCATCAAAGATTAGAGGGATTTTATTTTTAGTTGTAAATTCTCTGAGTTTAATCAAGCTTTGTTTATCTGCGAATTTAAGACCCGCCGTAGCTTGAATTGGCTCTATTATTACTCCGGCTAACTGCTTCTCATCATATTTTTCTAAAGTTTCAGACAAACCGTTATTCTTTTCCGGGAAGGGCAGAATGTGAGCCTTTGGGTGGAACGGTCCTAAAGAAGCATTTTTACCTTTCTCACCAGATACTGCAAGTGCTCCTAATGTACGTCCATGATAGCCACCAGAAAAACCCAAAAATTGCTTAGCACCTGTAAAATGCATTGCGCTTTTTATAGCAATCTCTGCTGCTTCTGAGCCACTAATTGATGGGTGAAATCTTGATAATTCAGGGGGCAAAAATGAGGATAATTCAGAATAAAAGTCAGCTTGAATGCCTGTATTAAAATGTGGTCCTATATGAAAAATACCCGCCTGCAATTGTTGTTGTACCGCATCTATAAGACCATTATTGCCATGGCCTAGTGCTGTAGTCCCAGACCCAGAAGCAAAATCAAAATAAGTATTATTTTTATCGTCAACCAACACTGCGCCTACACCAGATTCAAAGATGGGCGGTTTTTCTGTCAAAGAAAAGTTTTTAGTGCCAGATGACAATCTTTCTTTAATTTTTTTAAGCTGACCACTTTTTTGTTCTAAAAATATCCGCCCCATACCCGCTTTTTTATAATCTTGCCCTATTAATTCTATTGCATCTTTTACTAAGGCACCAACAGCAGTTAAAATCGGGATATTTAAAATTGTTTCGACTTTTGAAATTTCATCAGAAAAAGAAATCCCGCCACCCGCTATTACCAGCAATTCAGCTCTCTTATTATTTTTAACAAAATCAATGATTAACTTAGGAAGACTTGAAGAAGATAACGAATTTATTTGAACTTCGTCTGTGGCTTCCAAAGAAACAGAAGCAACCGTCTTTATATTATAATCAGCGAGATAGCGCTCGAATTTCTCAGTGATTTCTCTGGAATAAGGTGAAACTAATAATATATCTTTAAAGTTTTTATTTTTGATTAATCTTACAATCGACCTACTAGGAAACGTTACAGGGCAACCAGATTGTTTTTGAAGTTTTTCTATTAAGTATTCCTCATGGTCCTTACCAAGTATGAAACTAGCGGCATGGTCTCCACAGGCTATCGCATCTAAATTTACAGCTTTAAAAATATCTATAGCTTTTTGTAATGTATCAAGAGAGGCATACTGTTCCAAATTTTTATCTGTTAATTCTTCAGTGGCGGTATTAGCGCCATACCGTGCGGTAAGCCACCCGACATCTTTAGGCAAAAATTTCCAATATTCACTGTCATTTAATCCATCACATGGCCAAAGGAATCCGATATTTTTTTCATGCTCTGACATCAGATGACCTCCTCATATTTTGCAATTTTAAATATCGCATCAATACGCCACAGAATAAGCAATTGCTATTTTATTTTTTTGGTAAAAATTTTCTAGAATAAGATCTAAATTACCTTTAATATCGTCTATTGATTTTGGAAAAGGAATTTCAGAGGGAAATAAATTGTACTCTCCTAATCCCATCGCTAAATGCTCTATATTTCTATTTTTTAATTTGAATAATTTAAGAAAACTAGTGATCTCCAAATCTCCCACATTTTTTAAAAGATACTCTGCTTTTGAAAAAGTGATCAAAGAGAGCTCATCCATTATTATTTTCATAATGGCATTAATATTTACGTCAGATGTATTTAAATAAATCTGCATTCTACTAAAATGTGATAAAAACTCAGGGTAAACATTTAAAGCATCGCAACTAATATGTTCTCTTTTTAAGGCTGTAAGTATTACGTTATTAGTTTTTTTCGAGAGTAAATATGATAAAATCCAATAAAAATAGTATTGTTCTGACCCTTTTGTCTCAAAAGGAATAGCACATGCTAGACGCGTTTCTTTATCGACAGACTTGATTTTTCTGATGCCACCAAACCAATTTGAAGATGGTAAAGCAAAGTTCATATTTTTTGGAAATGAAGAAAATTTTGCTTCTGTAAAATCTACAAGTTGCTGATGTTCAATGTTTCCACAAGCACAAATCAAACTGTGTTCAGGGACATAGAAGTGCTTTTGAAAGGAAACTAGGTCATCAACTTTAATTCTATGGATTGTTTCTTTCGTACCTGTAATTCTTCTTCCATAGGACTGAGAAGGAAAACATACAGAATTTAAAACCTCAAATAAGATTTTCACAGGGTCTTTAGATAATTCGTCTATTTCCTTACTGATATCTATTTTGGCATCATAAAGGGCCTCATCCGATAACCATCTTCCAGAATAAATCTCCCATAAAATATCTATGCATTTTTTAAGATCGAACTTATCTACTGACTTAATAATAAATGCGGTATGTTCAGCCTTGGTAAATGCTTTTATGTTTAACTGCCTGTTGATAATTGACGAATAAATATGAGATATATTTGCCGATTTTCGAAGACCAAAAAGAGTATGTTCGAGCAAGTGTGACAGGCCTTCTTTATTTTCTGGATCACAACAAGCACCTGTTTTTACCCATAAACATAAACTTGCACCTTTGGAGGCTTTGTCAAAGTAACTTGCAACTCTAAAAGAATTTCCAAATTGTGTAACATTAGTTTCTGTCATAAAGATCACTACGAAGCATCAATATTTAAATTTCGCTTCCATATATTTTGATAGAAACATTAAAAAACCTACAATGATGAGATACAGACAAGTAAGTTCAATTAGAACCTCGATTACAACAAAATGAACAAAAATTAGGTCGTTTGCAACTTTGGTCAATTCGTTTACTGAGATAACTGATAATAAAGAAGAAGCCTTGATCACATTAGCCAATTCATTTGTCAAAGGCGGGAGACTCAAACGCAATGCTTGCGGTATTAGAACTAGTCTAAAAGTTTGAATGCGAGACAAGCCTATTGCTTTTGAAGCATCTACTTGCGATGAACCGATCGAGTCAATTGCACCCCTGAAAATCTCAGCAGAATAACCTGCCCCAATAAGTGAAAGAGCAATAACACCGGTCCAAAATTCGTTGAAAACAATACCAAATTCAGGGAGCAGAAAATAAATAATAGATATATGAACTAGGGGTGGTGCTCCTCGCGTAAACTCCACAAATGCAATTATAGAATATCTAGAAATTTTTCCGCCCATCATTCTAATTGCTGTTAATAGAATCCCCGCTATTACCGAGGCAACAACCGTTATCAGACTTATTTTAATTGTGAGCCAAAAGGCCGCTATCATATCTGGCAATATTTGCAACATGAAAGCTAAATCTAATGCCATTTTTACTCCTAATTAAAACGTTAACGTTGTGAAAGATTTTTTATCTGAAGGTTAGCGCCTATTTTTTTCTCGAGATAAATAGACAATTGGGTCATAGCAACCACAAAAGCCACGTATAAAACCGCTTGTGCAAACAACATCTCCAAAAATTTAAAGCTATCTGAGATGATTGCGTTTGCAGCCTTATGGAGCTCAAAAACGGTTATAACAGATAAAACCGAAGAAGCCTTTATCAAGTTTGACATTTCATTCGCCATAGGTGGAAGCATTCTAATAACTGCCTGCGGTAATATGATGAAAAATAGAGTATAGGATTTAGCAAGACCAAGAGCGAAAGCTCCTTCATATTGTCCATCATCCATTGAAAGTATAGCAGCTCTTGCTATTTCTATTTGATATCCTGCACTATTAAAAGAGAGTGCCACAATCCCGATCCAGAAAGGTGATATCTTAATTCCAAAAATAGGAAGTAGAAAATAGGCTGCGTATATTTGAACTAAAATTGGAGTGCCACGAACAACAAATACATAAAAGTCTATAACCCAGGATAAAAAGAAAGGAATTTTATACGCTCTTAATATACCTAGAGGAACTCCAATAATCGTGGCAATTAAAAAGCCAAGAAGACTTAATTCTATCGTAAGCATTAGCCCCGGCAAAAGCCGGGGCATTTGGTCTATTATAAAAATGAAATCCATTTATTAAGTTTCACTTCTTAAATTTGGCTTACCAAGTAGGAGCCTCATTTGGAAGTAAGTCAACAAATGATTGACCAAACCACTTCTCTTGAAGAGAAGCTAATGTTCCATCATTTTTCATATCTACGATAATTTGGTTTATTGCAGACCTAAATGACTCGTCTTCTTTACGGAATGCCATAGCAGTATATTCAGCTTTCCACATGTTTGAAGTAAATGGAATAACTGTAAAATCATCACTAGTTTGAGCAAAGGCTAGTAAGCTTACTAAGGTAGAAGCATATGCGTCTAACCTTCCTGAACGCATTGCAGCATAGGCAACTTCGTCTTTATCATAGGTTTTGATATCACCATTATAACTAATGCCATGTTCCTTGGCTGCAAGATTTAGCTGATTGATTTGGGGTGTACCAGCACCTGCAGAAACAGTTTTTCCACCGAGCATTGATGGTGAGGTTATGCCTGAATCCTTCATTACCAATAAACCTGAACTTGCATCCATATACGGGTAGGAAAAGTTCACGCGCTTATATCTTTCTTCTGTTGCAGTCATGCCACCCAAAATAAGATTGAAATCTCCATTATAAAGCGATTGAATAACTGTAGACCAATTTGTGTCTTTTGGTGTTGGTTCAACACCACCAAGGCGCTTACCTATTTCAGATCCAACATCGATGTCATAACCGACTAACTTATTGTTTTCATCTAAAAACTCAAATGGTTTATAACCTGCTTCGAGGCCAAATATTAGTTTACCGCTTGATTTTACATCACTCAATGTATCTGCAGTAACCATTTTAAAAGGTAATAGCAGAGCTATGATACCTACTAATATAATTCTCAACATTTTTTTCTCCTTTGTTGATTTAAGTTAAAGTTAACGCATTCATGGCAGCCAACTTTTCCAAATTTGGGAATGGTCTGGATAATTCATCAATCCCCAAAAATGCCTTTTCAATGGAGTGCGCAGCATCAAGTAAAAACGCATCCCTATTTTGTTTAGCTATAATCTGAATGCCAAACGGCATCCTGTTTGTATCTACACCGCAATTAATGACTACAGATGGACACTGTGTTAACGTAATCCCCCAGCTGATAGCTTCCCAGTCTAAGTAACCCTTATAAAATACTTCATCGATATGCGATGGGTATTCTATTTCATGCGGAAAAGGAGTGACAGAAGCAGCAGGTGTAATGAGAAGGTCATAAGTTTCAAAAAATTTATTACTTTTGCGAACTATTTCACTATGATCCAAAAAAGATTGAGCAACATCCTCTGAAGAGAGTTGTCTGGCAATCTCAAGCTCTTTTATGATCACCTCACCCAATTCATCACCAAAATCTTTTTCCATCAATCCAAAATCGCCTAGAAATCCAATGCTTCGTAACGTCATAAACGTAGTTTCAGCTTTAGATAAATCCATATGCTCTCTGTTTGTTTGTTCAAAAAGTTCTTCGAAAAGAGCAAACTTCGAATAAAACGTATCCTTGTAGGAGTTTGACATCACCGCGAACCCAAGGTCATGAGATATTGCGACTTTTAATTTCTTTAAATCTATTTCTTTTGCTGGGAAAAAGAGTGAACCATCGGGGTCTTTTGAGAATGGATCTAGGGGATGCGACTTCGCCATCCTTGCGAGTAATAATTTACAATCGGCTGCTGTTCTACCCATAGGCCCTTCTACATCGAAGGGTGACCACATATTTGACCTTCTATTAGTTGAGACTATGCCATTAGACGGCCTCATTCCAGCGATACCGCAAAAACCTGCTGGCGTTCTTAACGATCCAGCAAAATCAGAACCTGTGGCAAGTGGAACAATACCAGATGCCACTGCGGCAGCCCCTCCGCCCGTTGATGCACCAGCACTTAAATCTGGATTGAATGGGTTACCTGTGCTGCCTTGTAACGGATTAGTTGTTGTGGCGCCAAACCCGTGCTCTGGTACATTAGTTTTCCCGAAAATTATAGCAGAAAATCTTCTTAAACTACTAACAACATCATCATCTTCCTCAGCGACGTTATCTTTAAAAAGTGGTGACCCGTATGATGTTTTTAGACCCTTTACATCGTTCAAATCTTTTATGCCAATAGGTAATGGGAGGCTAGTTGTTCCATTTGTTTTTTTGCTAGAATTACTATCTAGTGTTTCGCAAATTTTTATAGCCTCATCGAAGTTTGTCTCAACAATTGCATTTATGGAATGATTTATTTTCTCATAACGGTTTATGCAACTATTTATTAACTCAACACAGCCTATCTCTCGTTTGTTAATTAAGTCGAGAAGTTCAGTAGCTGTTTTATCATTTAGCTCGTTTGAAGTGGAGGAGGAAAACATAGCGCCTATGATATTATGTTGACTGTTGACATTATTGTGCGATCAAAGTTAGCCTTTTTTTTTGAATGAGTCATGTGCTAATTTTAAACCAGTGTGATGCAAAAAAAACATCGATGTTGGGTATCAATTTGTAATATAAATTGGTGTCTGGTTTTTTGAAAGGAAGTTTTAATGTCGAGTGACGATATAAGAAGAGTTTTGGATTTTAAAAGCAAAATTGAAAAAAGGTTTCATCACCCCAATTTAGATGAACTTCAAGGATGGAAATCTGCAAAAGAAGAAGGAAAAATTCCCAAAAATAGGCTTGATGAAGAAAAATCATGGGCTTTGAAGATGGGTCTAACTGGTGCAGACAGCATTGAAGATAAAAGTATCCCGACTTTCTCTCGAGGAGAATTACCACATTTCGCTGGAATAAATACCTTTTTGAAAGCGCCATATGCCGAAAATGTAAATGATGTAAAAAACTATGATGCTACAATACTTGGCGCGCCTTTCGATGGAGGAACCACCTACCGACCAGGTACGAGATTTGGCCCTCAAGGAATTCGAAAAATTTCTGCTTTGTATACCCCATATAACTATGAAATGGCAGTAGATCTCCGAGAGCAGATGACATTATGTGATGCAGGAGATATTTTTACGATACCTGCAAATATAGAGAAAACTTTTGACCAAATTTCGCGGGCTTGCTCTCACGTTTTTTCAAGTGGTTCACTTCCAATTATCCTTGGAGGGGACCACTCAATCGGATTTCCAACTGTTCGAGGCATTGCAGAATGCACATCGAAGAGGATTGGAATAATTCACTTTGACCGACATGCTGATATCCAGGAAAAAGACCTCGATGAGCGTATGCATACAACCCCTTGGTTTCACGCAACAAATTTAGATAATGTTAAACCAGAAAACCTGGTTCAAGTAGGAATTGGTGGTTGGCAGGTACCAAGGGAGGCAGTGGAAGTTGCAAGAGAGCGTAATACTAATATTTTAACCATGAGTGATGTGGAAAAATTAGGTATTGAGAAAACTATAGAAATAGCTCTTGAACTGGCCTGGAAAGATACGGACATGGTATATATGTCGTTTGACATTGATAGCATAGACTGCGGATTTGTTCCTGGTACAGGTTGGCCTGAGCCTGGAGGTTTTCTCCCACGAGAGGCATTGCAACTTGTTGCTGGTGTCGCAGCTGAAGGTATTTGTGGAATGGAATTAGTAGAGGTGTCACCGCCATATGACCAATCTGAAATCACCGCCCTTATGGGTACCCGAGTTATCGTTGAGGTTCTTGGAGCAATGACCGTTTCTGGGAGCCTCGGCAAGCATCGTAAACATATTGATAAACCTGTTGAAATTCCTGCTGGAGAGTTTGAAGGAACCAGGTGGTCTAATATCGATTGAGACATATAAGGAATATTCAAAATGTTATCAAATATCCATATGCATGATGGGTTCTTGCATTCTCACATGTCTGAGAATGATATAAAGAAAGATATATTGCTATTATCAACTGAATTTATAGATGGATTCACGCAATCAAATGATAAAATGGCCTATTTAAAACTATCTGATTTTCCAAATGAAATAGAGTCTAAAACGGGAGGTCCAACGCTCAAACTTGTAAATACAAGGATTGAGACAAATTGGCAACTTGGGACGGCAAGTCCCTCTTTTGGAAGGCAAGAACTTACATATTTGCCTTATCCTAAAGAATTAGTCACTAATGTAACAAATATGATTTTTACTTATGTCTCTCTTCACGAAAAACAAGAAATCAACTTAATCAATTGGATTGCAGATAAACATTTTAAGGAAGAAAAAGTATAATTTCCTAGGTGAGAGGTTTTTCAAAACTTAAAATACACTTTAGTACCTTAAAACCATTTCCTGTGTTTAGAAAATTTTATCAAATACTCATTAATTAAAAGCTTCAAATTTGGAGGCAATTAGCCTGCTTGCATATCAAATGAAGGAATTTTATTTTAAAATAAAAAAAGAATTTAAAAAATTTATTTTCACATAACTTATTTTATGCCCGAAATAAAAATAAAATTGTATAAATCTCAAAAATATACTTTACGGAGAAAAAATTGCTTAAGAAACTTTATATTTCATTTATCAGCCTTTTAGCATTAGGCCTTAGCACCAGCGTGGTTGGAGCGAGCCAATGGAAATTTAATAATGGCTTACCTGAGGGACGTGGTGAGTCGAAACAACTAGAGGCCTTTGCTGCCGAAGTGTCCGATTTAACAAACGGGAGCTTAAAAATAGATGTGTTTCATGGTGGGTCATTAAACCTGAAAGATAACGATGTAGCGCGTTGGTTGCCTCAGGGTGCAGTTGAAATGGGACTTGTATGGGCCAATTACCTTGGTCGCGATGTTCCTGCATTAAATGCTGTTATGATTCAAGGTTCCGTCGGAAGTTCAGAGGAATTAATAACAGCCTTACCGGAGATACAAGAGATTTATAAAGAAGTGCTTACTGAACTTGACATAGTCCCAACAGGATTTATGGCATTACCAATTCTAAAAGCATCTATCTTTTGTCGTGAAAAACCTGTTCGCAGCCTGGCGGATCTTAAGACTCGAAAACTGCGTGTATGGAGTAATGATCAGGTTGAAACTTTTACAAAATTAGGAGTTTCTGCCCAAATCGTCGGTCAAAATGACCTATATGTAGCATTACAGACTGGTGTTGTAGACTGTGCGGTTTATCCAGCGCTCTTCGCGCATACTATTTCATTACAAGAAGTAACAAAATATGCATCATACTTATACCCTGTAGCAGGAGTTCCGTATGTATTGGGCGCATCGAAAGACGCTTGGAACGCACTTTCTGATACTGAAAGAAATGCTGTAACCACTGCTGCTAATAATGTCTGGGCTAGAACAAATGAATATTCACAGGCTGACCAAAAAGAAAATGATGCAAGAAAGAAACTTTCCGATCAAGGAATTGAATTTTTAGCCGATTTTTCAGAAGAGGATAGAAGTGAATTTTTATCTGCAGCATCAGAAACCTGGAAGGCAATGGCATCTGATGCAGGCGGAAAAGCTCCAGAGTATCGTCAACGTATATTGGACGTTCTTGGACGTTAAGCAGAGCGTTACTATTAGTGGAGTAATAATTTGGGAGAACAAACATTTCAAAAAAAACTCTTTGTAGTTTGCAAAACAACTGAAATGTTTGTAACTCCTATCTTTTACGCAATGGCTATTTTGGCCTCTTTAGCTAGCATTATGATAATCGCACTTATAGGTGCTAGCGTGACGATGCGATATCTGGCGTATGCACCATTTCGTTTCACTGAAGAGTTAGTTGGGCTTTTGATGACAGCCTCCTTTTTTCTTGCTTTACCAATAATAACCTTAAAAGCAAAACACGTGCGTGTTTTAATAGTCCTATCTTATCTGCCAGAGAGGCTTAAAATATGGGTGAACGCCCTAGCTTGCTTGTTTGGATGCGGCTTCTGTTTCTGGTTTTTTTATTTGTGTGTTCCTTGGTTCCAGTTTGCCTTCGACAGACAAATAAAAACAGAGGTGGGACGACTATTAATGTACCCTTGGATGTTGATTCTACCAATTTCAATGGCTCTAACCATTGTTGCATTTTTTATCAGAGGTATTTTGGGTAATACTGAGAAAATCAAATGACATCTTTTTGGGTAATTTTAACTGGTGGTTTATCACTACTGGCAGGGAGCGGCTTGGCTTTGGGGGCCTCTCTTGGTCTAACAGGCCTAATACTTCTCCATTTTGTTGCTGGTGGAATCACATTTGTTGCAGTGGATGCTGTTTGGAATGTTCTCAATTCCTTCACTCTGAGTGCTATTCCATTGTTCATAATTCTAGGAGAAATTATGCTCCGAAGTGAAGTCAGCAAAAAAATTTATGTTGCTTTATCTCCTTTGTTCCAAAATATACCTGGAGGGCTTTTGCACACAAATATAGCGGTTTGTACGTTGTTCGGAGCAGTGAGTGGTTCAAGTTTATCTACAGCAGCGGCAGTAGGCTCGGTCGCTTATCCAGAAATGACTGAAAGAGGATATGACAAGAAAATGGTTGTGGGTTCACTTGCTGGTGGTGGAACACTCGGTCTTTTGATTCCACCTAGCCTGTCGCTTTTAATTTATGGGGCACTAACAGAAACATCTATTGGACAGCTCTTTTTAGCCGGAATAATTCCAGGTGTTCTATTTGCCATAATGTTTATGATTTATATTTATTTTAAATGTATGCGCCAACCGCCTCTTGCGCCTACTAACGACACAGTATTTAAATTCACCAAAATCATTATTGATATTCTTAGTATATGGCCATTTTTAATTGTTGTTTTTGCAATCATGGGAAGCATTACTTTTGGTATTGCAACGCCGACGGAGGCAGCTGGCGTTGGTGTCATAGCAACTATCATTCTCGGAAAGCTATGGGGTTCATTAACATTTAGAAAACTAGTTGAAGCTATTTTCTCTGCAACATTACTTTATGCTTCGATCATGTTTGTTGTTATTGGCGCGACCATCCTTGCCCAAGCAGTCAGTTTACTCGGAATTCCTCAATCTATATTAGAAACAGTTAGAGAAACAAACCTCGGTCCAATTGCAGTTTTAATTACTGTAATTCTTGTTTATTTAATATTAGGTTGTTTTTTTGATGGACTTTCATTGATGATTATGACCCTCCCCATACTATTGCCTCTTATGATAGGACTAGGATATGACCCAATCTGGCTTGGTGTTATCGTAACAATAATGATTGAAATTGGGCAGGTAACACCGCCAGTAGGTCTAAACTTATCTGTTCTTGTATCTGTTACGAAGGAGAAGGTGTCTCTGGGAGAAACCGCCCTGGCCACAATGCCTTACTGGCTTATACTACTTCTTGGTATTGGCATACTCACTCTGGCACCAGAAATTGCCTTATTTTTACCTTCCAGACTAATGTAGTGATTTATCTTTTTATCGACTGAAGTTGTATCGGAAGTGAGTTCATCATTTCGTATCCAGTATCAGAAACAAGAAATTGATTTTCAATGATCATAGCCCCTAAGCCATCTATATACCAAGGGCATTCAAATGCCATGACCATGCCAGGCTCTAATCTTGTTTCTGCATCTGCTGAGATAAATGGCCACTGCTCACTTCCTAAGCCGTTACCAAGCCCATGCCCAAAGTGTCCCCTCGTGTAAGAGCTAAAGCCGCGGGCTCTTATGGCCGATAGTGCAGCCCAATAAATATCTTTTAATTGTTTTCCTGGATGCAACTGGCTACATTCTGCTTGAAAACCTGAAAGCAAGGCATCGTATATTTCTAATTTTGTATTATTTGGTTCCCCAAATACAAAGGTGCGAGCTCCATCTGAACTATAACCATCAACAAGACATCCAACATCAACTTTTATTAAATCCCCCTCTTTCACTCTGGCATTTCCTCCCCACGGGTTATCCCCAACAGAAATATATTCCCATGAACCATTCAATGCGGCACTCTTAGAATGACCGTATATTTTCTCTTTCCAGATCATTGCTAATTCATCTCTTGAAATACCCTCTTGTATCGAATCTCTTATTGCGATCATTCCACTCTCTGCAATCTTAGAAGCTAGTTTGAGGTGCTCTATTTCTGTTTCATTTTTGACCATTTTGAGCGTGTTAATCATATTATCCGCCTCTACCAGTTCTATCTTCTTAAGTATAGTTTTCATTTCTGGATACTCAGATACAGATATAGCTGAAGCCTCATACCCAATTCGGGAATCAGCTAGACCATGCTCAAAAATTACATCCCGTAAATGCTGATAACAAATTTGTGGCTCAAATGTGGTAGGGCGATTGAATTCTTGAGGCCTACTCTGAGCAACTGCAAAAGAGGCAATTTGTTCCTTCGCGCTTTTACTTTTATCTTCCATTGTAAGATTTGATGTCTCAACCCAAATTGGGCTCTCTCTCACATCTTTTATGTGACTAAGAGCCCGAAAATTTTCCACAAATAAATCGCTTACAATAGCAGTTTCAGCAATTGTGTGGTCCCTAGGAATTAAAACAGCTACAGCGCCTGACCTGCGCCACATTGTTGCAACGCCTGCATTTACCCCAGTGGCATAAACAAAGCTTTCTGGGGAAAGAAGAATTAATGCTTCCACACCCATTTCCAACATTAATTTCTCTGCTCTAATCCTGTCTAAATTAGCCATATAGAATTTTCCTTAAGACACTAAGCGTATTACAGAGTGGTAAGTCTTTTTATGATTTTGATATAGTATTTTTATGATGCTCAAATAAGTAAATACCACTAAAAACAATAACCATTGCTATAAGATGATAAAAGCTGAAAGTCTCATCTAATATTATAACCGCCATAACTGCAGAAAAGATTGGAACTAGGTTTGCATAAAGACCTGCAGAACTAGGACCTATTAGATCAACCCCCCTCATAAAAAAAATCTGAGACAAAAAGGAAGGAACGATAGCTATATATAGAACGACATACCATCCTTTAACAGTAGGTTCCTGAAATCCATAAATAAATGTTTCTATTAAAACTAATGGTATTGTCATTGAGAACGCCGCAATCGAAAAATACCCCATCATCACTAGCCCAGAAACATTTGGTCTATTTTTTAAACCAAGTGAATATCCTGCATAAAACAAACAGGCTAAAAGCATTAGCAAATCACCATTGTTGAATGTTAATAAAAGAAGGTGATTAATTGAACCTTTTGTAACAACAATTGCGCATCCAACAAAAGTTAATACCACTCCGATTATTTGGATAATATTTACTCGAGATCCAAATAAGAAGAATGAACCTACTAAAATCATAGCTGGCATAATACTCTGGATTATGCCTAAATTGATAGCAGTAGTGGAATGTGCTGCCAAATAAAATAGCGCATTAAATGAACTCAAGCCAAAAGCGCCCATAAAAAAAATCCATCTTAGTTTTTGGCTAACTAAATTCCAATTAGCAATAATCTCTTTACTGCTCGTCGACCAGATAAGAACAACAACAATACCCCACCTGAGAAAAATCAGCGTCATTGGATTAATTTCATCAACTGCTAGTCTGCCTGCAATAGTGTTGCTTCCCCAACCCAATGTCGCAAGTATAAGCATTGCAGGGGCGCTAGAGTAAATATAACGATAAATCAATTTCATTGCATAAGGGTAAAACACAAATTAAAGAGAAGATAGAAACATTTATAAAAGAGAGAAAAACAAGAGTAAGATTATTTAAGAAATTTTCTTATTTTATACGACTCATTACCGTAAGGCATTGTTGTGAACGAGCTTATTGAAGATGATATAAATAAAAATCATAGTATTATTAATACTAATGCGCTTTTTCTTGTGGGAAAAATGATGGATGACGCATTATTAGAAATTGACCTTAATTATGAAATTAAGGACGCGAACACAGCGGCTAAGCGACTGCTTGGAGATAATTTGATAGGTTCCTTAATATACGAGCGGGTAATTTCTGATGCGCTAAAAGACGAATTACAAGTTTGTATTAATAAAAAGGATAAAATAGGTGAATTCACAGCAACCTTAAAAAATAATGAGTACCATCAACTTACAGGGCGTTTGATGATAATTAGTGACCATAGAGCTGCTGTTTTGTTAATGGACATGACCCTTCAGCATAATGTCGAGAAAATGCGTCGTGACTTTATTTCAAACATAAGCCATGAATTAAGGTCTCCTCTTACAAGTCTAATGGGATTTATTGAAACCCTTCAGAACACACCCAACATCGAAAATAATATGAAGGAGCGCTTCTTAAAAATAATGGAAGACGAAGCAAAACGAATGTCCCGACTCATAGATGATTTGATGTCATTATCAAGGGTAGAAGTAGAGGAACACATTGCTCCTACTGGAAAAGTATTCATTAAAACAGTTTTATCTTCCGTCATAGCCTCAATGAACAATAGAGCGATGAAAACAGGACACGTAATTGACTTTCAAGACCAAAGGGCAAACAAAACTGAAGAACCTATAATTAGGGGAGAGTCAGATGAAATAATAGAGGTTTTTCACAATCTAATCGATAATGCTCTCAAATATAGTTATTCTGAGTCCACAATAAAAATAAAACTTACTGACGCACCATTTGGTAGAGTTATTGTAGACATAGTAAATAATGGAGAGGGGATAGAAGCAAAACATATACCAAGACTAACGGAACGTTTTTACAGAGTTGATAAAGGTCGTTCACGTCAAATGGGTGGAACAGGTCTAGGATTAGCAATTGTCAAACATATAATTTCCAAACATAGAGGAGAACTTCATATAGAGAGCGAGCTAAAAGGTAAGACAACATTCAAAGTTTCATTGCCTTACTTTCATACTTTTTTGTCGGCTTTAAGACCCAATGAATAACTTTCTACTAAAAGTTGTCATATCAATGTCATATTTCTATTATAATTAATAGATTTGTAATAATTATATATGACACAACACCATGGAAATTTACCAAACTATCAACGTGCTTATAGTCGATGACGAACCTAATCAATTAGAACTGTTACGCTATAACCTCAAACAAGCCAACTTTAATGTAACATCTTCAGATAATGGCGAGAAAGCAGTGGAAATTGCTGAAGATATTTTACCCGATATAATCATTTTAGATTGGATGATGCCTTTTTTATCTGGCGTTGAAGTTTGTAGAAAATTACGTTCTCAAGCATCTACCCGCCAAATTCCAATAATAATGCTTAGTGCAAGAGGAGAGGAAGGCGACCGAACTTTGGGACTGGATATTGGTGCGGATGATTATATTACTAAACCGTTTTCACCAAAAGAGCTTATCTCTCGCATTAAAGCTATTTTGAGAAGAACCCGACCTTCAACAGTTAGTGAAGTATTAGAACATGGGAATTTGAAACTTTATCCAGGAAAAAGATTAGTTGAAAGAGATGGAATTAAAATTAATTTAGGCCCTAAAGAATTTAATATTTTATCAACATTAATGGAGAGACCGGGTCAGGTTTTCAGCAGGGCACAATTATTAGATAATGCTTGGGGACACGGGGTCTTTGTTGAAGATAGAACTGTCGATGTCCATATTGGAAGACTCAGAAAAGCATTAAGTAGACATTCTAATGACAAATCTTGGGGAAATGTTATTAGGACTGTCAGAAGCTCAGGCTATGCTTTAGCATTAAGCGAAAATAATGTAGTTTCTTAATTTTTTTTCGTGTCACAAAACTGTAATAAATGACATTTAAAGAATTTGCATAAATTAAATTTGTTAAAGGAAAATGTTATGCGAATTTCACATGTTATGACAACGTTAGCTATCTCTTTTTCAATAGCTGGGATTGCTGAGGCTAGAGAACAACTAAGTTTAGCTGGCTCCTCAACAGTGTTACCCTTTGCTACAATAATAGCAGAGGAAATGGGCAAAAATCCTTCATTTAAAACTCCAGTGGTTGAATCAGGGGGTTCATCTGTAGGGAAAAAAGGAGTTTGTGACGGAATTGGAACTGAATACATCGATATCGGGAATGCTTCATCACGAATGAAAACATCTGAACTAGAATACTGTGACAAAAATGGTGTAGACTTAACCGAAATAAAAGTTGGATACGATGGAATAGCGGTAGCAAACTCAATCGATGGACAAACACTTACAATTTCAAAAGCTGATTTGGGTAAGGCACTTACTGCAGAAATTCCTCAAGAGGATGGCTCTTGGATTCCAAATCCATTCAAAAAATGGAGTGAAATTAACCCAAGTTATCCAGATATAGAAATTAGAGTTTATGGTCCTCCGACAACATCCGGCACGCGTGCATCATTTGTTGAAATGGTCAACGAAAAAGCCTATTGTAAAAAAGACACGGTGGCAAAAAAGGCGTTGAAAGCGATTAATGCAAAGGCAGATAAATGCATTGCCATGCGAACAGACGGAGCCTACATTGAAGCTGGTGAACAAGATAATTTAATCGTTCAAAAGCTTCAGGAAGATACTTCAGCATATGGTATATTTGGTTTCTCTTATTTAGACCAAAACACAGATACTCTGAAGAGCGCTGTTATCGATGGCGGGGAAGCAACATTTGAAGCAATCGCTAGTGGTGATTATGCAATATCTAGAGCACTATATTTTTACGTGAAGCATGCTCATGTTGGCGTGGTGCCTGGAATCGCGGAATATATGGAAGAATGGACAAAGCATTGGGGCGAGGATGGTTTATTATCTGATGCAGGTATGGTTCCTATGCCTGATGATGAACAGGCTAAATACACAAAGGCGATTAAAGAGTTACCTAAATTAACTGCCGATATGCTTTAATTAACAATTGTAATTATATAAGGCGTCAGTTACACACTATAGCTGGCGCCTTTTTATTTTTATAGGATAAAAATGATACCTGCAACGTACATTGTAACAACATTGATTGGTATTTTTTTATTTTTCCTGGGAAAGAATAGGATTAAAAATATTTGCATGAATGAGAACAAGAAACCTCATTCTTTGAATATTTATCACGGATTATTTCCAGCAATTTTATCTATTGTACCGCCGCTTATTTTATTATCATTGTGGATTATTTGCGATGATGTAATTTTTGACCAGATGTTAAAAAATAGGCTCCCTAATAACCTAATAATTGAAGGTAAGCAGACTTTTTTAATATTATTGGCAGCAATAAACAATATTGCCGATGGTATAATTGTTGGTGAACCAGAGCGATGGATGATGGATTTAGCGCAAAAATTAATAATTTGGCGCGGGCATTCAGACAGTTTGATATCGATTATAACTATAATATGCTCATTTGCTTTTGGCTTATATGCTTTGAGCTTTGTAAAAATAGATTTTCGAGCGAGAAATGCTGTTGAAAAACTTATTATGATCGGGCTGATTATATGTTCTTTGATCGCAATCATAACAACAATAGGAATTATTTTTTCAGTTATATTTGAATCTATAAGATTCTTTAAATTAGTACCCATCTATGAGTTTTTAACTGGACTGACATGGAATCCTGAATTTGAGGGGGCAGCTCGAGCTGGTTCTGGCCAAGCGGGGCTGTCAACGTATGGGTCAATACCATTATTTGTTGGTACTTTTCTCATCTCCATTATTGCATTAAGCGTTTCTGTACCTGTAGGACTTTTATCGGCTGTTTATCTTTCAGAATATGCAACTAAAAAAATCCGTGGAATTTTCAAACCTTTGCTTGAAATTCTTGCTGGAGTTCCAACAGTAGTATACGGATTTTTTGCTGCTTTGACTATCGCTCCGTTTTTTCGTGAAACAGGAGGACTAATTGGGCTAGATGTGGCATCTGAGTCTGCATTAGCAGCAGGCTTTGTTATGGGCATAATGATCATACCGTTCGTCTCTTCTTTGTCTGATGATGTAATCAGAGCTGTTCCTCAATCGCTTAGGGATGCAGCACTAGGGCTTGGCTCAACAAAAAGTGAAACTATAAAAAAAGTCGTTTTACCAGCAGCATTACCCGGCATAGTTGCAAGCATAATTTTAGCAGTATCTCGTGCTGTGGGAGAGACAATGATTGTTGTTATGGCTGCTGGATTAGCTGCGAATTTATCACTAAACCCGCTTGATGCAGTTACCACAGTTACCGCTCAGATTGTTACCATATTAGTTGGTGACCAGGAGTTTGAGTCTGCTAAGACTTTATCCGCTTTTGCTCTTGCTTTAACGTTAATAATAATAACACTTATTTTGAATTTTTTTGCATTACAAATTGTAAAAAAATATAGAGAAAAATACGATTAATTGGACTAAAAAATGGCTCAAACGCGCACTGAAAAGATAGTAATAGATGGCTTAAAAGCCAGACAAACTAAAGAAAGAAATTTTAAGTTTTTTGGCATTTTTGCTGTTGCACTTGCTATTGCCTTTTTAGCGATACTTTTAATATCAATATGCTCAAAAGGTCTTCCAGGTTTTTTTCAATACTATGCAACTTTTGAAGTTGAATTAACCAGGGAACGAATCGATCCTAGGGGTGACATGTCAGACCAGTCTCTTTTTGAAGGAGAAGCAAAAAAAATTATTAATGAAGCCGTTCTAGAATTTACTGGAGCAAAAAAGCGAAATGAAAAAAAAGCTGCCCGAAGCCTTTTATCAAATGGATCTGACTTAAGGCTTGTGAATTTTGTGCAAAAAAATACTGATAAGGTAAATTCAAGACAAAAGATAAAATTTGCATTAGATGATGATGCTGACTCATTTTTTCGAGGATATATTAAAAAACAAACACCAGAGAAGCAGAGGCGACTTAATGACATCGAGATAAACTATTTAGAAAAAATGAACGAAGCTGGCATAATTACATATGAAATATCTGACTACTTATTTTTTGGGAGCGCGTCTCGTAACGCAGAAATGGCAGGAATAAAAGGAGCTTTTATAGGCTCAATGTTGACATTAGCAGTCTGTTTTTTAATAGCCTTTCCACTTGGAGTAGCAACAGCTGTCTATCTTGAGGAATTTGCTCCTAAAAATAAGTTCACTGAACTAATTGAAATCAATATTAACAATCTAGCAGCAGTACCTTCTGTAGTATTCGGAATACTAGGTTTAGCGATATTTATTAATCTGTTTGGAATGCCAAGATCAATCCCTTTAATTGGTGGATTGGTTTTGGCATTAATGACATTGCCGACAATAATTATTTCAAGTCGGGCTGCAATAAAAGCAGTGCCACCAAGTATTAGAGACGGAGCGCTTGCAATTGGGGCATCAAAGATGCAGGCAACAATGCATCACGTGGTGCCTTTAGCTATACCGGGAATGCTTACTGGTACTATCATAGGAATGGCACAAGCCTTGGGAGAGACTGCACCTCTTTTGATGATTGGCATGGTTGCCTTCATAGTTGATATTCCAGGGTCGATTACAGACCCAGGAACTGTTCTTCCTGTTCAAATTTTTATGTGGGCGGATTTTGCTGAAAGAATGTTTGTTCATAAAACTAGTGCCGCGATAATAATATTATTATTATTTTTGATGATTATGAATGGAGGGGCTGTCTGGCTTCGTCGTAAATTAGAACGTCGATGGTAAACTAGGGGATTATAGATGACCGAGACTGTTGAGAGTATAGTTAACTGTAAAAATGTGTCTGTCTATTACGGACAAAAAAAGGCTATCAATAATATCAGCATTGACATAGGGAGGAGGTCCATCACTGCTTTCATTGGACCTTCCGGTTGTGGTAAGTCCACTTTTTTACGAACTATTAATCGTATGAACGATACCATTGATAGTTGTAGAATAGAGGGGACCGTAATTGTTGACGGAAAAGATATCTATGACCCGTCCATTGATGTTGTACCGCTTAGAGCAAAAGTTGGAATGGTATTTCAAAAACCAAATCCATTTCCAAAATCAATCTATGAAAATGTTGCTTACGGCCCACGCATACACGGACTAGCTTCAAATAAGTCTGAACTTGACGATATAGTAGAAAAAGCACTTAAAGGTGCAGGTTTATGGAATGAGGCAAGAGACCGTCTAGATGAATCTGGCACAAGTTTGTCAGGGGGGCAACAACAGCGTCTATGTATCGCGCGAACAATCGCAGTTGAACCTCAGATCATACTTATGGATGAACCGTGCTCTGCACTTGATCCGATAGCAACTTCTAATATAGAGGACCTGATGTCGGATTTAGCTAAAGAATATACGATTATAATCGTAACTCATTCAATGCAGCAGGCCGCAAGAGTTTCTCAGAAAACAGCCTACTTCCATCTTGGAAATTTGATTGAGTATGGAGATACTAAAGAAATATTTGTTCGCCCCAAAGACTCTCAGACCGAAGCCTACATTTCTGGAAAAATTGGTTAGGAAATCAAAATGACTAAAGAACATATAAACTCTGCCTTCGATGATGATTTAAATGAGCTAGCTAAACTAATTACGACGATGGGCAATCTTGCCTTAAGTCAATTTACTGCAGTGATTGACGGTATGGCGGACGACGAAGTAAAACTCAAAAGCTTGATAGAAAACGATAAAAAAATTGACCACCTTGAAAGTGAAATTTACAATAAAACTGTAGAAATCATTGCAATCCGTTCACCTCAAGCAAATGATTTACGACGTATAATTACGGCTCCAAAGATCGCCACTTTTCTTGAGCGAATAGGTGACTATTCTAAAAACATAATTAAACGTCGCGAACGCATGATAGCAGAAGATGGCGATTTAAACATTTTAAAAAAAGTTAATGGAATTTCTGAAATAGCGAGAGAATTACTCATTGATGTACTTGATGCCCTGGCACGACTTGATGCAAAAAAAGCAAAATTAGTCTGGGAGGGTGATGAAGAATTAGACGCACAACATAACATAGTTTATAAAAAAATTTATAGAGGAATGGTTGAGAAAGGTTCCAGCGCCTCTGATATTAATGCTTTGTTCATCGCAAAAAATATTGAACGCATCGGTGATTATTGTACAAGTATTGCAGAACAAATTTACTTTATTGTTAATGCCGAAATGCTAGATGAAAAGCGACCCAAAACTGAAATTTGATTTTTTTAAATGTATGAAACAAAAATTTAAAAAATTTCGATATGTAAATTTTAGATATTTAATACAGAAAAGTACGAGAGGTCTTAAAGTAAATTACCAATGATACAAAGAAAGCATGAATTTGAGCCATAAAATCGGAGCTATTCCTTTTAACATAACTGAAAACCAATGCCGCTTAATGCTTATTACCTCAAGGACAAGAGAGCGTTTGATATTTCCTAAAGGTAATAAAGATAAAAAAGAAAGCCGCAAAAAACCATGCAAAAGAGAGGCATTTGAAGAGGCTGGAATAATTGGAAAAGTATTTAAGAAATTTCCTATTACTCAAAGGATATCAAAATCTCAAAATGGTAAATTAGGTCATGTTTGCGTAACTTATTATCCCATGTTTGTACTTAAACAATTTGATGAATGGCCCGAAAAAAGTATACGGGAGCGACATTGGATTGAATTGCATAATGCTATGTCTAGGAACTTAGAACCTGAATTCGTAAATATCATTAAGAATTTTATTTTGCTGAAAGATTTTATTGTGAGTCATGCTAAAGAAAAGGATTTGCTCTCATAATAAACTAGTTTTAAAGAATTTTGCTATTAGCCAAACATGCCATCACCATTTTTTGAAATATAGCGCCTCTTTTCATATTTAGAAGGAAGATTTCCGTCCAACGCTTGTCTCATCCAATGGGCGATATAGTGAAAAACGCTGTGCCCTGACAGTGCCTCTGGAGTTCGGATTGGATGAAATTCATCTTCAAACACCCACATCTCTTTTGGAGCATTTAGTTTATTGAAAATTGCATCGGCGTCCTCTAATGGACTCAACGGGTCAAATTCACCAGTTGCCATTAGCGTTGGACAAGAGATCTTCTCAACATCTGGTTTGAGACTAAAATCCTGACACATTAAGTCAAATTGCTCTTCCGAATGAGTGCCTGCCATTTCCATAAATATCTGTTTGAATCGAATTGGTGCCTCATCGAATATATTGAGATTATCCCAAAAATAACATGCCACCGCACCTGCTAGGGCGGCAAATCTTAGCTCAGCTGCAGCTGCTCTCATTGACCAAAAAGTGCCAAAACTTCTTCCGCATATGCCAATCTTCTTTTCATCTACTGTTTTTTGTTTAGCTAGAAATTCATATGCAGCTTTAGCGGCAATAATATGATTATCCTGTGTTACATAAACACCCTCCCTAAGCATTTCACCTTGCCCCGGACCATCAATCGCCAATACATGCATTCCTCTCATATGAAATTCGTTTTCTAGAGGATTTGGATAGTTTTCTTTTGTATTATCCATTCCAGGAATAAAGACTACCGCTGGCGCTTCTACCTCTGTATCAACAATGTGCCATAACGCTGGGATAAGACCAATTTCCGTTTCAAGATACACTTTGTTAATTTTATATTCTGAGAGTTTATGCAGCTCCTCAGTACAAGAAAGACATTTTTCATATAAGCCCCATCTATAATCACTTATGATTGGCACTGTAAAATGCTGAGCCTCACGAAACATTTCAGAGGCTTTTCGATATAAAATTCTAGCACTGATTAAATCGCCGTTGGACTTAGATAACGAAGCTAATTTCTCGGCCTTTTCTGCTTTCTTTGATAGATACTTTGCTGCCATTTTAATTGATTTTACCGGAGAGGGAAGTTGGCGACCATCAATCTCAAAATGGATAGCACGGCCGGTTGTTCTCATTAGATAATCATATATCCATTGTTGGCCATCTCGTGCTCTGACTGGTTTATTTATGCTCATCTATCTCTCGAGAAGTTAGGAGTTTGGTCTTGAATATTAACATTAGTAAGATGTCATAAAAGGCGTTTCCGTGCAAATTCTGTAAAAGCAGATCAAATGGATGTCGAATATTCATTTGTTTTTTGTATTCAGGTTGACGAATACATAATGAAAAAACTAAAAACCGGTTCAAGTTTATTTATAAAATTAGCTATTTGCTGTTCAAACAAAAAAAAGCATTTTAGGGCCACAACAAGAATGTGAGGCACTTCTTCTAAAAGAAATAATAAATTGGGGACTTATTATATTAAAACTTATTCATTTTCTTCATTGGATGGCGGTCTAAAGCGAATAGCCAAACATGCCAATGCTAGAATTAAAATAGCGCCAGCCTCATATAGTAATATAATGGCATCCATCTCTTTACCTTGCAAAATTATCAACCTTGCGAGTGCAGTCATCGCAATAAAAAGTGGAAGTGTAATGGGAATTTTCTTACTTTTATAAAAGGCTCCAACCATTCCAAGAACCTCAGTATAAAGAAAAAGAAGAAGTAGGTCAGCTAATTGCACTTTTCGAGCATCAAAAATAGCTAAGAGTTCTTGCAAAGTGGCAATTATTGTTAAAACTGCCACTACAGTCAAAAGGCTTTTTTCTAAAAACCCTATTACAGATGTGCCAATATTATTCATTTAAACCAGCTTATTCTAATTTGTTTTTATATCAGTTCAACTTACTCATGTTCACCGTTGGCTGAACGACCTAAACCTCCAAAATATTGGGGTTGTTTTTTTGCCATTTCAAAGGTAGCAACCGTTATTGCCACTCCGGCTATTAATAGTGAATGTAATATAGCGCTAATACCAAACGCTAAAAAAGAACCAACGCTACTTGCGAAAATAACGCACCACATCCAAGCTAACAATTGCATAAATAGATGTCTGGTCTGTAGATCCTGAATGTTCTTTAATGGATTAACATTATGGTCCATAATCAAGTTCCACATATTAACAATCGCTTTACCCATACTTCACTCCCTATGTGACATATTGTCTCATATATACGCAACAATAAGCATATTGGATTTAATTTAGACGAATAGCTTTCAAAAACATACTTTTGGAGATAAAACTAACAAACCTTCTTGATGATTTTTGGTGAAATTTGGATATGAGGATGTGAGATGGATGAAATCGACAAAATTGCGTCAAAACATCTAGGGAAAAAATCCAATGGTGGTCTAAATAAAAAATATCAGAGTCAATTTGAAATAGACGAAAACTTACTGGTATGTATACCCCGAGCACTCAATCGAGAACATGATAACATTAAAAGTGAAAACCTTCCATTTTTAGGATGGGATGTGTGGCATGCTTTTGAATTTTCGTTCTTATTGTCGAACAGCTATCCTGTGACTGGACTTTTAAAAATAATTTATCCGTGTGAGTCACTAAATATAATAGAGTCTAAATCACTCAAACTTTTTTTAAACTCCTTCAATTTTGTAAAATTTGAAGGTGACTACCAAAGTGCAACAAAGAAAGCGACTAATAAGGTTATTGAAATTTTGAGTAAGCTATTGAAAACGGAAGTCAATGCATCTTTCCATGACAAAAACACACTGGAACCAAAAAATATTTTTACTGGTTTTACTCCACTTGAAGATAGTATCGATTTTGAGAGGGAAGACTTTGATATATTTAAACAAAACCCTTCTTTGCTTCAGACCGAACAAATTACTAAGCCCGCTGATTTTCAAGTATCCTCAAGAGCTTTACGTTCTAACTGCAGAGTAACAAACCAGCCAGACTGGGGAGACATCTTTATTAAAATTATTGGGGATCAAGTGCCGACAAAAATATCACTTCTCAAGTACATCATATCTATGAGACAAGAAAATCATTTTCATGAAGAGATTTGTGAACATGTTTTTAAAACATTATGTGATTTACTTCCTCACAGTAAAATACTCGTAGCCTGTCTTTATACAAGGCGAGGCGGCATAGATATCAATCCCATTCGGATAAGTGATGAAAGCCTGTTAAATGAAGCCGCACTTTTAAATTCTTTATTGGATTTAAAAACACCATTCTCCAAAACATTTCGACAATAACACAGTGCATAATTCATACCTTTAAATTTATATAATTACGGTTATGACCAACTACTTAACCATCTTATGTTGATAAAGAATACGCATTCATTTGATACAATCACGGCTACCTGATTTCATTTCACCTTTTCGCATTGGCATCTTATCAATAATTTCAAATAGCTTTGTTAAAAGTTGGCCATCTTCACTGTAAGCTTTAATATTCCCATCATATCCAATAAGCCACATACCAGTTTGAGACTGAACTGAGGGCGGCAACATTTGCATTATTGGATCATCTGTGAAAAAACTGAGTAATTTTAAATTTCTATCATCAACATCACAACGATAAAGCTCAAAGAACTGTCTTACATCTTTCTCTAGTTTATTTTTGTTTTTCTCAGTAACTACTATGACTAGTCGATTAGTCCAAGCGTATTTATCTAAAATCATTGAATTTGCTTCCAACGAGACGCAAAGGTGACATACAAGAAGAAAATAAAACCATAATTTTGTATTTTTTAATCCAAGTTTTATTTTCATATAGTCATCTTGCCATAAAAAAAGGACAGCGCAAAGGCTGTCCTGTTGTAGGAAGAAAACATGAATTATTTAAAATAACGACTGTTTTCTTTAAAGTTTAGTTTTTTCTAAATTTTAATTTATGAAATCTAGTCAGACACAGACCCGGTGACATCTTGAAAGGCAATACCGTCCTATGCTTCAGAATGTTGGTTTTTTTTATTTGTAAAAAAACTTAGCATTTTATACGTATCCAGAAATTTCTGTGCAAAGGTATTGTCTGCCACAAAATTAGTTTTATCTTCAAAGTCAATAAATCCAAATTTCTGTTTACCAAAATCATCTACTTTTTGTGTGATTAGTGAAAACTCTAAATGCTTATCTAAGTTCTTCAAAACAGCCTCTGAAAACAAAAAATATTCAGAAGATTTTATTTTATTTTTTAACATTCGATGAATAAAAATCAGAGCTTCACCCGACAACTCTTGATTATTTCTAATTTCTGTTTGGAGAAAAAAGCCTTTGTGAAGAAACATTTTCAACTTTAAATTTTTGGATTGCTGACATGGGTCGCAAGGACAAGATTGCACGAACTGTAATGAATTTACTTTTGAGTTAAATTTTTCTCTAGTAACTAACATTTTGTCATAAATGCCCTGTATTTGGTTTTCACCATTAAGCTCTTCTAGAAAAAAAAGAGCAGCGTCACCTTCCAACTTATTAAACTTCATGACTAACTCAAAATTCTTAATTATTTCTTCCAATAACGTATTGATCAATTTATCAGCATGGCTGTCCCAAAAATCTGCAATTTTTTTTCCAATAAGTGGTTTCTTTCTCATCGAATGATTTTTGATAAAAGGTGTATAGCCGCTTATATCCGCGATTAATAAAAATCCTGTCTTTTTTTGCATCAAAGTTCCTTATAAAATTTTTGGATTTGAGACCAATTTCGATTAGTTTTAACGTCTAATATATTTAATTGATTCAGCTTCTATAATCATAAAAAACAATACCCCTATTATTTCGCATCCTTGGACTGTAATGAGCCATTGCTTTGGGCATGATTTCTTTTGCTATTATTTCCTGACAATTTTTATAAGCTTTTTCGTTTTCATATTCAAAAATCCGAGTGATTCTGTGATTTTCTTTATTCCAAACTTGAGCCGCTGTGGTTCTGACTAATCCGGCTTTTGATAATTTTTTCATAATATCATTCGTCCATACTTTTTCTTCAAAAGTGGCTATCCAATGTTCAAGCTCAACTTTAGTGGCAAAGTCTAATTCCATACAATTCATGAATAGAATTTCCTTAGTCATGGGTTTTACCATTTAATTTTATCTCCAATTTAAAGCGTTGCATTCAATAATAGGTCAAACAATATGATTAGGCTAAATATTAATGCTAGTTGATTATTACAAAATAAAAATTTTGATAATGCAATATATAAGAAACAAAAGATGCAATATTATTATGTTAGGTTGAATTTTATTTTTAGTCATACAAAACTCTAGTTAGTAAGAAGGCAAGTAGCCAAAAAATAAGGAATATTTTGCATACCTTTATCAGCGTTAAAGGCATTATGTATTCACAATATGATGTTCCAACTCGCCGTAATTTAGAAGACATTGGTAAAATACTCTATCTAAATTAAAATTGACCAAATAGATAATCCAACCACCACCACAAGGCTGATTGCCATGAAAATATTTATATTTTTTTGCATATGCTCAGATAAATCCAATTGATTTATTTTAATGCCAAAGAATAACCACAAACAATGAAGGAGGGTCCAAATTACATTAGTTATTAAAAATTTAAGACTGGTTTCAACTATGAAATTTTGAGGATGAAACGCAAAACCACTAAGAATGGTCATATTTACAGCATATACTTTTGGGTTTATAAGCTGAAATGTTAACCCAGTCAGTAATCCAGGTTTAGGAATGTTTATAAATGATATATTAGTTCTTGCAAAAGCAATCCTTATGGCTAAGTAACCAAGATACGAAGCTGATATAAACAATAATCCCGTGCGAACTGTTGGATTAGCTAACATTACTGTGGAAAGGCCAAAAATAGCTGCCAAAAAGGCAATATTATAGCCAATAAATAATCCAATTAAATATTTAATTCCTTGGCGCCAACCAAATGCTGCACCAACTCCAGCAAGTGATAAAACACCTGGACCAGGCGTCAAAATTAACAAGAAAATAGCCAAAACAAAGGCAATCATTTATAAAATCCATTTATCGAGATATTTTTGATTAAAAGATGGTACTAATAAGGGTAGTGTGGCGGAGGGACGGGGATTCGAACCCCGGAGGGGCGTTAACCCCAACACGCTTTCCAGGCGTGCGCCTTAAACCACTCGGCCATCCCTCCATTTTATGTATAATAACGTGTATCTCTTCAATAAATCACTTCCATTTTTTTGAGCGATGAATTTGTTTTTTTATACAGTAGTGTTTCTACCCTAAAAGGGCTTATTTTTGCAAATAAACTTGTACAAAGTATGAAATGTTTTTTAGGCCTTATTTTTGTTGCATACAAAGAGTTAATTGAACAGTATGTACTTATGCCTAGGTTGATTTTAAATATATTATGTATATTGTCTTGTTTACTATCTTTTTGGTTTTTTGTAACCGATAGATTACAGCAAAAAGAGAGTTCAACTTTATTAGGAGAAGTGTGGTATAACAACTCACCTACATCTCTTCAATTAACTGAAGCTATTATAGATAGATATGTAGATCCATGCAGTCTGATAAGTATCTTAGGCTGCCCCTCTTTTTTATGGCATCCAACAATATCTAGCGCTCTCCAATTGCCGGCATCATTATTTTTCCTTGCACTGGGAGTTTTTTTTCTATTTGTATCAAAATGGTTACCGCGCAGGCGTGGACGAAAACTAATGTATAATAACTTGTGGCGCGACGGACGACGTTAATTATCACCCATCTTTAGTGCCTCAAAGAATGCATTCTGAGGAATATCAACTTTTCCAAACTGTCGCATTCTCTTTTTACCTTCTTTTTGCTTATCCAATAATTTTCTTTTACGTGATACGTCCCCTCCGTAACATTTTGCAGTAACGTCTTTTCTCAAAGCAGCTATTGTTTCACGAGCAATTACCTTACCGCCTATTGCCGCTTGCAAAGCTACCTTGTACATTTGACGAGGGATGAGGTCTTTTAGTCTCAAACAAATTGCTCTACCCCTAATTTCCGCTTGTTCCCGGTGGACGATCATAGACAATGCATCTACTGGGTCGCCATTCACTAATATGGAGACCTTTACTAAGTCGCCCACTTTATAATCTGCAATCTGATAGTCAAAACTTGCATATCCTCTAGTTATGGACTTTAACTTATCATAAAAATCAAACACAACTTCATTGAGTGGAAGCCTATAAACCACCATTGCTCTTGTGCCGGTATATGTGAGGTCTATTTGCTCACCTCTTCTTTCAGTGCATAAACTTAAAACCGGCCCAAGATACTCATCAGGTGTCATTATAGTAGCCGTAATCCAAGGCTCAGAAAGATTGCTGATTTTTGTCACCTCTGGCATATCTGCAGGATTATGAAGCTTTTCAACTGTCCCATCTGTAAGTTCAATTTCATAAACGACTGATGGAGCGGTTGAAATTAATTCGAGCCCGAATTCTCGATTTAATCTCTCTCTAATAACTTCCATATGAAGCAAACCCAAAAATCCACAACGGAAACCAAATCCAATGGCAGCAGATGTCTCAGCCTCAAAAGAAAATGAGCTATCGTTCAAACTTAACTTTTCAAGCGCATTTCTAAGCTCTGGAAAATCAGCACTGTCTATTGGAAACAATCCACAAAAGACAACAGGAACAGATGGCTTGAAGCCTGGCAGAATCTCCTCACAGGGTCTACGGTCATCCGTAATGGTGTCCCCTACTTTAGCATCAGATACTGTTTTAACCCCCGCATTGATAAATCCAACCTCTCCTGGACCCAGTTCATCAATAATAGTTGCTTTAGGACCAAAGATTCCAACACGTTCGATCGTATGAGTTGCTCCAGTAGCACACATCCTTATTTTCATGCCTTTTTTTAAAACACCATCTCGAACGCGAACCAATGTCATCACACCCAAGTATGCATCATACCAACTATCAACAAGCAGAGCTTTCAAAGGCTCTTCCCTATTTCCTTTTGGCGGTGCTAAATCGTGCACAAGTGCTTCCAACACTTCATCAATACCAAGTCCAGTTTTTGCTGATATTGCGATTGCGTCATCTGCTGGCAGACCCACTACCTCTTCGATTTGAGCTTTTATCCGGTCAGGCTCTGCTGAAGGTAGATCCATCTTATTAAGAACTACAACGATTTCATGATCAACATCGATTGCCTTATAGACATTAGCTAGTGTTTGAGCCTCAACCCCCTGACTAGCATCCACAACAAGCAATGAGCCTTCGCAGGCTGCAAGTGAGCGAGATACTTCATAACCAAAATCCACATGTCCAGGTGTATCCATCAAATTGAGTTGATATAATTGCCCGTCCTTTGCCGTATATGAGAGGCGAACAGTTTGTGCCTTTATAGTAATACCTCTCTCTCTCTCAATATCCATATTATCTAAGACCTGCTCAGACATCTCTCGCTCTGATAGTCCACCACAGAATTGAATCAATCTATCAGCCAGGGTCGATTTACCATGATCGATATGGGCTACAATAGAAAAGTTTCGAATATGAGAAAGCTGGCTCATTGTTTGATATTTTCTCCAGACTTATTGTTAATTCTTCAATTAGATCGCAACAATAATATTCACTGAACAATTTGTGTACTTAAATTAATAAATGCAAGTCTTTTTGGTGTTTTCTTCCATTATCTGATAAGTAAATCGAGCATTCATTATAAGAATAAATGAAGGGCTCTTTTTTACTGTTTAATATACGAAAACATATAATAAATAGAAAAAATTGTGATGAATCTTGACCCACAAGTTAGTAATGGTAAAAGATGAACGGTAAGAAAATGATTTTTAATAGAACTGGTTACGACTATGCGCACCAAAATGCCGGTACATAAATACCAGCCCTTCCCACCAATTGGTCTAGCAGATAGAACATGGCCTTCTAGCCTTATATCTGAAGCACCAACATGGTGCTCAGTTGACTTAAGAGATGGCAATCAATCATTGATTGAGCCAATGGATAGTAGCCGAAAAATGAAAATGTTCCAAACTCTTGTTAATATGGGCTTTAAGGAGATTGAAGTTGGATTTCCATCTGCTTCGGAAACTGATTTTCAATTTTTAAGAGAATTAATTGAAACTGATCACATACCTAACGACGTTACAATTCAAGTTCTAACTCAAGCGAGAGAGCACTTAATAGATAGAACCATTGAGTCTCTCGAGGGCGCAAAAAAAGCTATTTTGCATTTATATAATTCGACTTCAACTCTTCAGAGACGCGTTGTATTTAATTCTGATAGACAAGGTGTAAAAGAAATCGCAACAGAGGGGGCTAAGCTTGTTGCTGATAAGCTTAGCAAACTAAGTTCAGAGACAAACATCAGATTACAATACTCCCCCGAAAGCTTTACAGGAACAGAACTTGAATACGCACTTGAGGTATGTGAGGAAGTGCTTCAAATCTGGCAAGCCTCTGAAGAAAAGAAGGTTATTATAAATCTTCCTGCAACGGTAGAGATGTCTACTCCTAATATTTATGCAGATCAAATTGAATGGATGCATAGGCATTTTACCAAGAGAAATTCTGTAATTTTGTCGCTTCACCCGCATAATGATAGAGGGACAGGAATTGCTGCGACAGAGTTTGGTCTAATGGCAGGTGCCGATAGGGTTGAGGGCACCTTGTTTGGTAATGGTGAGCGAACAGGAAATGTAGATATTATTACGCTTGGACTAAATATGATGACACAGGGAACTGACCCAAATCTTGATTTATCTGACATACAATCACTGGTTGAAGTTGCAGAATTTTGTAATCAGATCCCTGTGCATCAGCGTCATCCTTATGCCGGACAGTTAGTACATACGGCATTCTCAGGTTCTCACCAAGATGCTATTCGAAAAGGTATGGAAGCAAATAGCAAATCTAATGAAACGTTATGGCAAGTTCCTTATTTACCAATAGACCCTGCCGATATTGGCCGCACTTATGAAGCAATTATCCGCGTGAATTCACAATCAGGCAAAGCAGGTTCTGCTTGGTTACTAGAAACAGAGCATCACGTGAGAATACCAAGGGCCATGGAAATAGAATTCAGCCAATTAGTGCAGAAAGAGGCGGATATCAGCGGTTCTGAAATAACAGCCTCCAAAATTTGGGAAATTTATAATCAATTCTACATTAACCTTTCTAAACCCTTTGAACTTGTATCATTCCAATCCTATCCAGTTTCCCGCTCTTCGGGAACAGAGCAAGTCTCAGCAACTGTAAACTATCAAGGAGAAGAATTTTCCTTTGTTGAAACCGGAAATGGTCCAGTTTCAGCTTTTGTAAACGGCTTCCGAAAAACTTTTAATATTTCATTTAGACTTGCTGATTTTGGACAAAATACACGTTCAAGCACCTCCCAAGCTGAGGCTGCCGCTTATGTTGAGCTTAAAGTCCCCGACGATAATGGAGCATCTGTATTTGGTGCAGGTGTGGATACATCCATTACTCAGGCTCCAATAAGAGCGCTCATTTCAGCAATAAACAGAATTTAGTAATCTTTTTGTGTTTCATGTTTATTAGTAAAAAATGAGAATAAATAATGAACCTATTTAAAAAATTTTATCCGCGCAATATTGCTAAACACTGTTTTTCGACAGATTTGATTATATCATTACTTATTTTCTGAAGCTCAGCCTCAGTAAATGTTGCATCACTGGGAGTAAGCTGTATTTTGACTGCAATTGATTTTTTACCGTGTCCAATTTCATCTCCCTCATATACATCAAAGACACCAATGTCAGATATCTGCTCTTTGGCGCCCGCTTTTACCGCCCGCAGAAGTGAAGAGGCACTAACATTTTGGTCAAGGACAAATGCAAAATCTCTTTCAACAGTCTGAAAGGCTGAGGGTTTAAATAAGGCGCGTGCAACTGATTTCTTGCGCGTTGTTGGTATTGCATTTATGGAACAATCAAACGCTGCAACAGGCACTTTTATATCAAATTCACGAAGAATTTCGGGATGTATCATTCCAAAGCTACCGATGGCAATTTTACCTAACATCATGGTTGCAGATTGACCTGGATGGAACCACTTTGGTCCAGGCGTTTTCATTATTAACGAATGATAAGAAATGGAGAGTGTTTCGCATATTTGCTCCATTATTTTTTTTACGTCAAATACATCAACAGAGCGCGCATTACTCTGCCAATCACCATACTGAAAATCCCCACTTAACACTCCTGAGCAAGAAAGCGTTTGGTCTGTCTCTTTTGTACCGTGAAATACAGGACCAATTTCAAAAAGCCGTATATTCTTCGTACCACGGTTCATGTTCCGCGATAATGCTTGTAAAAGATTAGGCAGGATGGATGGTCTCATACAATCAAGTTCACTACTAATTGGGTTTACCAGGGTTAGTGCTTCATCCCCGCCATCAAACAATACAGCATCTGACTGCGCCATAAAAGAAAATGTAACAGCCTCATAAAGTCCAGCTGCCACCAGCAGACGTCGAAGAAGAACGGGCCTTAATTGTTCGTGCGAATAGACTGGCTTAGCCACGACACTCGTTGCGGGCAGCGATACCATAGGTAATTTGTCGTATCCAGCTATTCTAACTATTTCTTCTACTAAATCTGCCTCGCCATCCACGTCATTTCGCCATGCCGGTGGCATCACTTCCCAGCTATGATCCTGGTCATGTTTTACAACAAAGCCTAAATCTTTTAAAATATTGCTCTGTTCTGTGTGTGCCAATTCGATGCCTGTTAGTTGTCTTGTCAATTCAGGCTTAAATGTGATTTTGCGTTGCCATTCAACACCATCGCCTACACTTACAACATGACTTATTTCGCCACCACAAATTTTCTGAACAAACCGCGCAATATAACCAGATAACGAATCAGGAGACTCACCATCCAATCCACGCTCGAAGCGATATCTTGCGTCAGAATGTATATTCAGGCTTCGTCCAGTAGTAGCAACACTAACAGGGTCAAACACAGCTATCTCTAAAAATAGATTTTTAGTGGTATTACTTATTCCTGTTCTCTGTCCACCCATGATGCCTGCAATATCATCAGCTCCATCTCTATCGCCTATGACTAACATATCTGAGGTGCATGTGTACTCTTTTTCGTTAAGAGCAAATATCTTCTCTTCATTTTCTGCACGTCTTATAAAAAGTGTATCTCCATTGATTTTATCAGCATCAAAAGCATGTAATGGTCTGCCTAAATCAATCATGATATAATTGGTTATATCTACTAAAGCAGAGATAGGCCGCTGACCAACTGCATTTAGTCTTTTTGCCATCCAATTCGGACAGTCACCATTAGAAACATTTCGAAAAAATCTGCCTGTAACCCGTGGTACAATTTCTTTGCAATCTCGTGCTAGTTCCCAATGAATTGGACTATCAAACACACCTGAACATTCAGAAGCATCTAAAGACTTTAATTTACCAAAACCAGCAGCAAATAAATCACGAGCAATTCCTCTGACGCCCAAGCAATCACCACGATTTGGCGTTATCGCGATTTCAATTATAGGGTCATTTAAATCTGCATAGTCAATGTAGGAAGTGCCTATTTCTGCATGCTCTGCCAATTCAATAATACCATCACTATTGCCATCCAGCGCAAGCTCAGAAAAGGCGCATAACATACCGTTTGATTCCTGACCACGGATATTGCTTTTTTTTATAACAATATCAATACCTGGAACGTAACTACCAACAGGTGCTAATACTGTTTTTAAACCAACACGTGCATTTGGCGCACCACATACAATCTGAAGAAGTGTGCCATTATCATCAACTGAGCAAACCTTAAGTCTATCTGCTTCTGGATGGGGATTTACATCTCTAATTTCAACAATTCTGAAATCAGATAAATTCTTAGCAGGATCAATAACCTCCTCTACTTCATGACCTAAACTTACTAACCCTTTACAGATTTCGTCTAAGGAGCGAGATGTATCTAAATGGTCACGAAGCCAGTTAAGAGTGAATTTCATTTGGTCACTCCCCCTACACTATGCCGGTGTGTAAACCTGCCACATCATGAGGCATGAAACCATAATGATGCAACCAGCGCAAATCCGAGTCATAAAAAGTACGTAAGTCAGGTATACCGTATTTCAGCATTGCAAGCCTTTCAACACCCATCCCAAATGCGAAGCCCTGAGTAGTAGAGGGATCATACCCACAATTTTCGAGCACACGAGGATTAACCATTCCACTTCCAAGAATCTCTAGCCAATCATCACCTGCTCCAATCTTTAACCCACCATCCTCTCTACTACATCCTATATCCACCTCTGCTGAGGGTTCTGTAAACGGAAAATAGCTTGGGCGAAATCTGACCGGCAATTCCACTACTCCAAAAAAGCTTCGACAGAAATCAATTAATGTCGCCTTCAGATGTCCCATATGGATATTTGGCCCAATCACTAATCCTTCACATTGATGAAACATTGGAGAATGGGTTGCATCATGATCTGACCGGTAAGTCCGACCAGGGACAATGATTCTAATTGGAGGTTCTTTAGAACGCATTGTTCTTATTTGAACAGGTGATGTATGCGTTCTAAGCACGGGTCGCTCACCTGACTCATCAGGTTTTAAATAAAAAGTATCGTGTTCTTGTCTCGCAGGATGTTCAGGAGGTATATTAAGTGCCGTGAAATTATGTTCGTCAGTCTCTATTTCAGGGCCCTCAGCAATAACAAAACCCATATCAGAGAAAATCGCGGAGATTTCTTCCATTGTTCTAGAAAGAGGATGTATTTTGGCGTGCACTGAGGGTCTTGAAGGTAATGAAACATCAATTTTCTCGGTTTCCAGTTTATTTTCTAATGCCTGCTTTGCTAAAGTCGCATGTCTCTCTGTTAGCGCGAAATTTAAATCCTGCTTTACAGAATTTATAATTTGACCCACCTCTTTTCTTGCATCAGCAGCCATCTTACCGAGTTTGGAAAGCTCTTCCGATATTGCACCTTTCTTCCCCAAAGCTGCTATTTTAATTTCGTTAAGCTGTTCTAAATCACTTGCTTGACTTATATCACTAAGAAATTTTTCCTTTAGATAATTTATATCTGCCATAATACTATCAGGAGCCAATCCTACTAACTTGCAGCTTTCTGTGATATCGCAACTAATTCCGCAAATGCTGTAGGCTCATGAACTGCTAGGTCTGCAAGCATCTTCCTGTCTACTTCAACACCTGCCTTTATGAGACCACCCATAAGCGTTGAGTAGGTAACCCCATGGACCCGGGCCGCCGCATTTATTCTTTGTATCCATAATGCCCTGAATTCACGTTTACGTACCCGTCTATCGCGATATGCATATTGCCTAGCTTTATCGACTGCTTGCTTTGCAACCTTAAATGTGTTTTTGCGGCGACCATAATAACCTTTGGCGGCCTTAATTACTTTACGATGACGAGCATGTGTCGTCGTACCTCTACTCACACGAGCCATTGCACTTCTCCTATTTAGCTAATTTAGGCGTAGGGAAGAAATCCCTTCACTATCTTCGCATCGGCGGGATGAAGTATCATCGTTCCCCGAGCTTGTCTTTTCATTTTTTGAGAACGCCTTCGTAAATTGTGACTTAGAAAAGCTGCTGAACCGCGAACTTTTCCTTTAGCTGTAAGAGAGAACCGCTTTTTTGCACCACTCTTAGTTTTTAGTTTGGGCATTTTATCCTCATTTCTTATTATTTACAAAAATTAATGCCGGCAAGGCATGCCCTTTCATGGCCTATACTCGACTTACAATTCCGGGTTTATACTAGCTGAACACGATAAAAGCAATGATAATTTAACCGTCATATAGCAGGATATTTCTCTATAAAAGAAGTAAACCTTCAGATTAAGAGTTTAGCTGAAATGAGCTTGACGGAGAAATCGTCACTTAGGAGCAAGTATCATTGTCATTTGTCGACCTTCCATCTTAGGCATAGACTCTATTTTTGCAAAATCATCTATATCTTCCTGAACGCGAGACAACAAATCTGTTCCAAGTTCAACGTGTGCCATTTCACGGCCTCTAAACCTCAATGTGATTTTCACCTTATCGCCTCCATCAATAAACTTTCGGACGGCTTTCATTTTTACTTGATAATCATGCTGGTCGATATTAGGCCGTAGCTTGATTTCCTTAACTTCTATTATTTTTTGTTTTTTTCGCGCTTCGTTAGCACGTTTTTGAGCTTGGTATTTATGTTTACCATAATCGAGTATTTTACAAACGGGAGGGTCGGCATTAGGCTGGAGTTCAACTAGGTCAAGCCCTAGTTCTTCAGCTTTATTCATTGCTTCATCGATGGATAATATTCCAAGTTGTTCGCCATCTGGATCGATACATCTAACGGACCGAGAATTAATCATTTCATTTATTCGCGGACCATCTGATGAAGATGGCATTTCTTGTCTTGTACGTACTATTGAATTCTCCATAATAGTTATCGAAAGTTTTCAACCTGTTAACACTAATTATATTAACTAGGCTCTAATTGTTTAGTCATACGTTGAAATGTATTCGATTGCAAGTAAGCGATTTTTCTTATTTAATATTATTTAATAAATCAGGTGGCATACATTGTGATTGAAGAAATGAAGAAACTTTATCAAGTGTCATAACCTCTTGGTTTTGCGAACCTAATTGACGTAATGCGACAGTTTTGGCTTCTTCCTCTCGAGCACCAACGGCAAGAATAAAAGGAACCTTTGAAGTGCTATGTTCTCTGATCTTGTAGCCGATTTTCTCGTTCCTAAGGTCGATATCCACCCTTAATCCAGAATCTTCTAATAATTGATAAATAAATTTTGCATAATTATTCGTCGTCTCAGTGATTGGAGCGATAACAACTTGGACAGGCGATAACCAAGCAGGCATTTTTCCAGAATACTGTTCAATTAAAATTCCAATCCATCTCTCTAGCGACCCTAAAATAGCACGATGTAACATCACAGGACGTTTCCGGAGCCCGTCCTCATCAACATATTCTGCATCAAGTCTTTCTGGTAAAATAAAATCAACTTGCAACGTACCACATTGCCAATCACGACCAATAGCATCAGTTAACACAAATTCCAATTTAGGGCCATAGAATGCACCCTCTCCAGGATTTGAGGAAGTTTCTATACCCGCAGCCTGAGTTGCTGAAGTTAGAGCTTGTTCCGCTTTATCCCATGTCGCATCATCACCGGCTCGAACTTCAGGACGATCCGAAAATTTTACTCTTATGTTTGAAAATCCAAAATCCTTATAAATATCCTTTAACAAATTACAAAAAGCGACAGATTCTGAATTAATTTGCTCCTCCGTGCAAAAAATATGTGCATCATCTTGAGTAAAAGCTCTTACTCTCATAATACCATGCAAGGCACCAGATGGCTCATTTCTATGACAAGAACCAAATTCTGACATACGAAGAGGTAAATCACGATAGGATTTTACTCCCTGTCGATAAATTTGCACATGCCCAGGACAATTCATTGGTTTTAGTGCCAAGGTTTTGTCTTCTTGTGTATTTGCGGTGAACATGTTCTCACCAAATTTTTCCCAATGTCCAGATGCTTCCCATAAGCTTCTATCTATCATTTGAGGGGTTTTTACTTCCTTATAATTCTCAGTAGCAAGTCGTCTTCTTATATAATTTTCTATTTCACGAAAAAGTGTCCAACCATTTGGATGCCAAAAAATCGAACCAGTGGCTTCTTCCTGCATATGAAATAAATTCAGCGCTTTACCTAATTTTCTATGGTCTCTTTTTTCAGCCTCTTCCAACATATTCAAATACGCTTGAAGGTCCGCTTGACTTGCAAACGCAGTTCCGTAAATTCTCTGCAGCATTGGATTGTTAGAGTCCCCGCGCCAATAAGCCCCAGCAACTTTCATTAGCTTAAATGCATGGCCAACTTTTTTTGTGGAGACCATGTGTGGACCTCTACAGAGGTCAATAAATTTTCCTTGCTGGTAGTAACTGACTGTTTCTTTTTCAGGGATTGCGTCTACTAATTCAATTTTGAAAGGCTCATTACGATCTTTGTAAAAGCGGATTGCTTCTTCTCTGCTCCATTCACCACGGGTGATTTCTTCGTCGCGGTCCACTATTTCATGCATTCTCTGCTCTATAGTTGCTAAATCATCGGTGCTGAAAGGACTTTTTCTGTAAAAATCATAATAAAAACCGGTTTCAATCGCAGGCCCTATAGTAACTTGTGTTTCAGGAAATAGCTCTAACACAGCCTCTGCTAAAATGTGGGCGCAATCATGTCTAATCAGCTCAAGAGAATAATCATCTTTAAAAGTAATCAAACGGATTTCACTATCTACATTAATGACTCTGTTTATATCCCAATTTTCACCATTTACAACAGCGGCAATAGCTGCTTTTGCGAGACCAGAACCAATGTCAGCTGCAATTTGAGCCGCTGTTACTGGAGCATTGTAGTGCCGCTCAGACCCATCTGGTAGAGCTATTTTTAGCATCAAATTTTATCCCTTTATCAAGACTAAAAAAATACTTACGAGAATTTAACTTGTTCACTTTCCTAAAACAAGTGGAGAAAAGCCCTTTTTGAGAAGAAGTTTTCGATAAATTTCTAAAGTTGAGTTGGTCATTTTCCTGACACTAAATCGTCGTTTTACACTAGATTGTGCCAAATCAGATAATTCATTTCTTTTTGACTTAGAAATACTTAAAGCTGTCTTAAGATTTTCAGATAAGCTATCAATATCATTTGGCTTTGCGAGCCATCCTGTTTTTCCCTCTAAAATAGTCTCTCTTGCACCTCCATGGTCAAATGCTATAACTGGCCTTCCCATTGCTTGTGCCTCAATCGCAATCCTTCCGAATGGCTCTGGATGAATAGAAGGCATTACAACAACATCGGCTAACATTAAGGCAGCTGGCATATCCCTCGATGAAGTTGTAATTCTTACATTCGCGCCAAGCCCCAATTCAACTGATGTTTTCTCCAACATTTCAGCATATCCAGTATTAAAGTCCCCTGCTCCCAATAATACAATTGCAACTCGCAAATGTTCCAGCCGAGCAAGTGCACGCAGCAAGATAAGATGTCCTTTCCAACTCGAAGGACGAGCAGGCAACATAACTACAGGCAAATCATCTGGTAATCCAATTCTTTCTGCTTCATTAATAATCCGTTGTTGCGTAACGTTAATTGGGTTGAATACTGAAGTATCAACGCCCCTATGAATTACATTTAGAGATATACTAGGCAATAATTTAGGAAACTGACGCTCAATTACAGATTTAGTAAATTTTGATATTGCAATAATTTCATCGGCTTTAAGCATTTGTTTATTATATGCTCGTTTCAATAAGTTATATGCCTCGAACTTTCCATGTATTGTCGAAACAGTAGGTATATCAAGGACTTTTGCGACAGGAAGACCTATCCACGCGGGAACTCTTGAGCGAATATGCACAATATCAACATTTTCACTTTTTAAAATTTTTTGTAATTTAATTTTTGTAAATTGCCAAGAGATTGGATTTTTTTTATCTACAGGAAGAGTAAAATGTTTTGCGCCAGCCCGTTTCAATTGAGATTCGAGCATGCCACCTGAACTAATTACAATAGGATTCCACCCAACGTCACTAATTGCCTGAGCGGTCTCAATAGTTCCCCTTTCTACCCCACCATTGCTTAACGCTGGTATTATTTGAGCAATAACTGGTCTAATCAAGTTTGTTTTTTGTGACATATTAAGATAGATTTCTTATGAGCAAAGCCTACATAACATTAATTACAAAAATATTTTTAAGCTTAGTAAATAATTTAGGCAATATGAATATTAAATAACGCTGAAGTCAAAAACGAAATTATTACTATAATAAAAAAGCATCGATTATGAAAGCCAATCATTTGATAGATATAAAAATGTTACCAACGACGCGTGGCTATGAAATTGCCTACCAACAATACATGCCGAAAAATCCTTCAACAGATAAGATTGGAATACTATTTCTCCATGGTCACGGTTCTGACATGTTTGGAAGTAAAGCAGAAGCGATTATGGAATGGTCAATCCGAAACAAAATAGAATTTACTAGATTTGATTTATATGGGCATGGTCAAAGCGGAGGGGATATAATGTCTGCTACCGTAGGTCAATGGATCGAAGATAGTTGCGATATTTTCGATAAGATAATTAACAAAAAACAAATTTTGATTGGTTCATCTCTTGGTGGTTGGCTTATGCTCTCTCTCTGCAAATATCGTCTGGAAAAAATAGATAGTCTAATTGGAATAGCGGCAGCACCTGATTTTACTAAGTCTCTAATTTGGGAAACCTTGAATGAAACACAAAAGAATGAATTCCGTAAACAAGGTGTTTTAACAATTCCTAATCCTTACGACAAAACAAAGGTAAAGTATCCCTTCCAACTTATTCAAGAAGCTAAAAAACACCTAATTTTAGAGAATGATATTGGATTTTATGGCCGAGCTATTTTACATCATGGTTTACTTGATGAAGAAGTTCCATGGCAAACATCTCTAGAAATAGCAGAAAAGCTATGCTCAAACAATGTTAAAATTCAACTCGATAAAACAGCTAATCATCGATACTCAAACCCTGAACAAATAAATTCGCTTATCAACAGCCTTGAAGAACTGACTTCCTAAAAATAGAACCGATAAAAAAATACTAGAATAAATCTTTCAAAATAAAGTAAAAAACAATTTAAGCTTCTTCAAATATCAAAAAATCTAGAAATCAAGTTCTGCGTAATGAGAAGAGGGTGTAACACCCATAAGCTGGTCACTTAAAAGAGCATGAAAACAAGGTCGAGATTTAATCTTCATATACCACGAAGCCGCCGCTGGGTATTTATCCCATTGAATATCACCAAAATAATCCATTATAGAAATATGAGCAGCTGCGGAAAAATCAGCTAGAGATAGCTGTGTGCCTACAAGCCAGCTATTTTGGTCAGCTAACCAATTTAGATATTCAAGATGCACTTGTGCATTCGCAAGTGCTGTTCGAATGATTTCCGAAGAGGCATCTGCACCGCTCTCAAATCGCTTGATCACCCTCTCATGCAAGAGCGGCAAACCAACCTCATAGTAAAATTTATCTTCAAACCAATCTAACAAACGTCTTATTTCTGCTCGATGCATGCTTGAGCCTGCAAGTAGTCTCGACGTGGCCGTTGTTTCTTCTATCCATTCACTAATTGCTCTCGACCCAGATATAATAACATCATTATTGAATTGAAAAACCGGCAATGAACCAGAGGGGTTAATAGCAAGAAAATTCTCGTCTCTTTTCCAAGGAAAATGATTAATTAATGTAAAATCATATTGATATTCTGCAAGCTGAAGTCGAATGAGTCTACTTGCTGCTGATAATGTAAAATGGTGTAATTGAGATTTATAATGCATTTAATAAATTTGTCTAATCTAACGTCACGATACCATATAATCTCATGAAATTTCTGACAAGATATGCAATGGTCGGTTGGATAATGTTTCTAATTTGGAATATCCTAAATTAATATATTGTAGCCTCTGTCTTTCAATCGGACCAGGCCAAATTAAATTCTTAGGAATGGGTTTAAATCCGAACTTAGGATAATAATCTGGTTCTCCAGAAACAATACAAAAATGCCAATTGCTTTTCTGTATTTTTTTTAATGATTCTTCAATAAGCAATCGGCCTACACCAAGACCCCTTAAATGCTGTTTAACTGCAAGTGGGCCAAGAAGAAGAGATGGAAAGTCTGCAATTCTAATAGGCCAAAATTGTAAACTCCCAACTATTCTCCCATTCTGACCATAACTATCGAAAGATGCTATGTTCATATCTTCAACGATTAATCCCAGTCTAATGATTGGTTTTGCTTTTCTTAAATTCCAAACAGATCGTTTTTGATGCGCGGGGCCAAAAGCCTCCTCTGTTAATCGTTTTACAGCGGATTTATCTCGGTGAAGATAACCTCGTATAACGAACCTCTCCGGCATCAATAGGCGTTCTTAAGCAATTTTACCTACGATATTTTCACTGTCCAATGGGGGCTCCAACGTATTAAGTATCTCAGTTGGGACTACATGCCAAAAATTTTCTATTTCCAAAAGCCAATCATTTACAAGACGCTTAGCTATTGCGGAATTAGTTTCCCGCGCATGTTGTTTTAATATTTCTAACAAGCTATTACTCCAAAATCCTGATTGTAGACGAGAAATATGCAAGGTTTCAATATTAAAATCTTTAAGGCTATCACCCTCTGGATCATACAAAAACGCCATGCCCCCCGTCATACCAGCACCAAAATTTGACCCAATAGGTCCAAGAATTACCGCGCTTCCTCCAGTCATGTATTCACAACCGTTGGAACCACAACCCTCTACAACACCTGTAGCACCTGAGTTTCGGACACAAAAACGCTCTCCAGCCTGACCTGCTGCGAATAGCATACCACTCGTTGCTCCATACAAAACCGTATTACCAATTATGGTATTTTCTGACGCTGTAAAAGAAGAATCCGCTGAAGGACGAACTGTTATCATTCCACCTGATAGTCCTTTACCAACGTAATCATTTGCATCTCCAATAATATCGAGGCGAAGTCCTTGCGTCGCAAATGCACCCAAAGACTGTCCAGCAGAGCCACGTAGACGAGCTGATATCTGACCATGCTTCATGCCTGCAAGTCCAAACTTACGAACAATATGCGATGAAAGTCTTGTACCAATAGCTCTTTGAGTATTTTCAATATTGTAAGATAGTTGCATTTTTCCGCCAGTTACAAGTGCTTTTTCCGTATCTTTTACCATTTGTGCATCAAGTGTGTCAGGAACTTCCATTCTTTCTGCATCACGGTTACCTCCACGTTGCTTTGCTTGAACATCGGTCTGTACAAGGATCGGGTTTAGATCTAAGTCATCCAAGGCAGAGTCCCCACGTGAGACTTGTGCAAGTAATTCTGTTCGACCTATTAACTCTGAAATGTTCTTATAACCAAGGGAGGCAACGATCTCTCTTACCTCCTCAGCAATATGTGTAAACAATTGAACAACTTTTTCAGGCGTTCCCTCAAATTTTGCGCGTAAGTCTTCTCTTTGTGTACAAACGCCTACAGGGCAGGTGTTTGCATGACACTGACGAACCATTACACATCCCATTGCAAGCAGTGAAGAAGTTCCAATACCATATTCATCTGCACCGAGAATTGCTGCCATGACAACGTCTCGGCCTGTTTTTAAACCACCATCAGTTCTTAATACAACGGTTTCTCTCAGCCCATTCATAGTGAGCACCTGATGTACCTCTGTAAGTCCCATTTCCCATGGCATGCCGGCGTATTTTATTGAAGTTTGTGGACTTGCTCCCGTTCCACCACCATGTCCTGAAATCAAGATTGTATCGGCTTTTGCTTTAGCTACTCCTGCCGCAATTGTTCCAATACCAGTAGACGCGACTAACTTAACACATACTTTTGCTTCAGGATTAATTTGTTTTAAATCATAAATCAGCTGCGCTAGGTCCTCTATGGAATATATATCATGATGAGGTGGTGGTGAAATTAGAGTTACACCAGGAGTAGAATGACGCAATCTGGCTATAAGACTGTTGACCTTTATTCCTGGAAGCTGTCCACCTTCTCCGGGCTTAGCACCTTGAGCTATTTTAATCTCTATCTCTTTACAATTGTTGAGATATTCTGCTGTAACCCCAAATCTACCAGACGCAACCTGCTTAATCGCGCTAGACGGGTCATCTCCATTTTCACGCAAACGATATCTATCAGGATCTTCTCCCCCCTCTCCCGAATCAGATTTTGCACCAATCCGGTTCATTGCAATAGAAAGGGTTTCGTGCGCCTCTGGGCTCAATGCGCCTAGGCTTATACCTGGAGATACTAGACGCCTTCTTATATCGGTTATACTCTCCACTTTCTCTACAGAGATCGGTTTCTTTTTTGGAGTAAAATCTAATAAATCCCGTAAATTTATTGGTCCCTGCCGACTGACCATAGACACATATTTTTTCCAACTATCGTATGAACCAGTATTACAGGCGTGTTGCATAGCATGAATCACCTGGCCATCAAAAGCATGAGCTTCACCAGACTTACGATATTTGAACTGTCCTCCAACTGGTAGATATGTAACTTCGTTTGAGAAAGCACGCTGGTGCATCTCCAAAACTCGGGTTTGGATTCCATTTAATCCAAGACCAGATATTCTGGACGACATTGAAGGAAAATAATCTACAACAAGGGTACGTGAGAGCCCAAGTGCCTCAAAATTATATCCACCTCTGTACGATGATAAAACAGATATCCCCATTTTGGACATGATTTTCAGCAATCCAGTTTCAATTGCTGTTTTGTAGTTATTTACCGCATCAA
>CACGLE010000002.1 GCA_902573725.1 uncultured SAR116 cluster alpha proteobacterium | reverse complement strand
TTTGGATTAATTTTTATAACTGAATATATGAATTCTTATATCAGAATGAGGTTAGCGATTCTACGACATCTTTAAAAAAAATTGGCCTAAAACAAATCATTTCATACCTCAATAAAGATTTATGAAAATGAGAGGAGTCTTTTCTATAAAAATTTGCATTAATTTATTTGTATTCAGTTTTATTTTTAATTATATCGAGAGCATTTTGATAAATATGCTTCTTACGAGCTCCGGTTAAAATAGAAACTTCATTTACAGCATCGCGCAAACTTAACCTTCCTAGAGCATCCCTTAATAAAAAAACAACATCAGGTAAATCGTTTTTGTTTACATCATTATTAGCACCGGCAACAACAATAACTATTTCCCCTTTTGGGGGACCATTTTTTTCGTAATGTAATAAAAGTTCGTTTAAGGGCGCGTTTCTCACTTCTTCGTGAAGTTTAGTCATTTCCCTAGCGATAACAATACGTCTATTTCCATATACGGAAAGCATTGTTTTCAAATGATTTATCAATTTAGGTGGAGTACTGAACCAAATTTGTGTTGTTTGTAAATTTTTTGTTTCAACTAAAGCTTTCCTGCTATTATTTACGGCAGATGGGATGTACCCATTAAATGTGAATTTATCAGTGGGTAGCCCAGATACAGTAAGTGCCACAATTGGAGAAGTAGGGCCTGGAATCGCTGATACACGAATGTTGTTTTTATGACATGACTCGACAAGTTTGTAACCAGGATCGGAGATCAATGGAGTTCCTGCATCGCTCACTAAAGCAACAGACTTTCCTTTTTTGAGTTCTGCAATAAGATGTGGCCTTACCGATGCGCCATTATGATCATGATAAGAGATAAGTTTGCCATGGGTTCTTATATTTAAAAGCCTCAATAATTTTTTTGTTGAACGAGTATCTTCACAAGCAATTAAATCAGCATCTTTTAAATAATTTGTAGCGCGAACAGTTATATCTTCAACATTGCCTATGGGTGTTCCAATGATCATTAACATAAAATTTTTCTCTAAACGGTTAACTTACTGTATAAGATAAAAAGTAAAAAAAAACTATTCGTTTGATTGACATAAGATTAGTTAGATTTTTAGACTAAATAAATAGGACGTGAAATTCATAAAAAATCTAAGATGTATTAGCGATGTATAAAAATAACTTAAAATCAGAGCTAGTTGGTTTTTTCCCGTCAAACTTCTTTATTTGTTTTTATAAGCTAAAATTTATAATTGTTTTTATCGCATTATTGGTTGTTGTAACTATTTTTTCTGGTTGTGAGGGTCCTAGTACAAGACCAGTCGTGAATACAGTTTATATTCAAGAGGATAATTTGAGTTCAAATAACACCCAAAAAAGCGAAATAACCAATGCTGTTAAAACAGAAAATGATGACAAAAACAAAGAGTCTTTTGAAGGTTTAGATGATGGCAAAAACGAAATAAGTGATGCGGTAGAAAATATTTTTGAAAATGATAACGCGCTTGATAAAAAACAAAATGAAATTAATAAAGAATTAAATTTTAAGTCTGAGGAAACTTTAGAAATAGCACTTGCTCCTCCAATGGAGCCATTGAAAAAAGAAGATTTAATGAAATCATACGATTTCCCAGATAATTCATCAAAAAATGCCAAAACAGAACTAATGGAGAAACAACAGGAACAGTTAGAAACAGCAGCATTAGAAGCGGCTTTTGAAATGTTGGCTAAAAGTGCACAGCCTATTCAGATTGACCCCAAAAAACCAGGAAATAATTCTCATAAATTTAAAAAGTCTAAATTTAGAATTGGGTTGTTAGTACCGTTAACAGGACCATTTTCACATCTTGGTGATACTATATCAGGAGGCTCTGAGCTAGCCTTTTTTAAAATGCAAAATCCAAATATAGAATTATTATATTTTGATACAGCGGGTGGCGATAACGTAATTGAGGCTGCTAATAGCGCTATTTCTAGTGATGTTGACGTTATAATAGGCCCATTATTTTCCGATTCTGTAAAGGCTATTAAGCCTCTTTTTAATGAGTTAGACATCCCGATTTTGTCTTTCTCGAACAATGTTGATGTTGCGGAGGAAGGTGTTTGGGTTTTGGGCTATTTGCCAGAACAACAGATTGATCAATTGGTAGATTTTGCTGTGGCTAGGGGAAAACAAAACTTTGGAATTTTAAGTTCTTCATCTCAGCTCGGCGAGAAAATAACTATGGCAGCTGTAAATAAATTAACTGAATATGGCTTATCACCTAGGACAGTGTTGACTATCGGTAATATTGAAGACATTGATCAGAATGAACTTTTAAATAAAATCAAAATATTTGCACAATATATAGACACAGAAAAAGACCCATTAACTCTTCCACCCCCAGTATTTGACACTGTGCTTATTGCCGGGGATACAAGTTTTATACTGCAGGTTGCACCTATATTATCTTATTATGATCTCGGACCAGATAGGGTCCTATTTATTGGTATTGATAGATGGAATATACCAAAAATGTTAAATGAACCCTCTTTGCAGAATGCGATTTTAACCCTGCCAACTAGACCAGCGGATGAGAAATTCAATAAAGTATGGGAATCGGAATTTAGAATAGACTCAAACGACTTAGCAAGGATATCTTTTGACGCAACGGCGCTAGTAATAGCAACCGCTAATATTAATTCAGACGCTTCTCTATCTGAAAGACTTGTGGGCCAACCAGGTTTTATAGGATTTAGTGGACAATTTAAGATGTCTAGAACAGGACTAACAGAACGTATTTTTGAGATAATGAAAATATCCGATAATCTTCTTATTAAACCATCAATTCAATAATTTAGAAACAATGGAATTTAAATGTAATCTGCCATTTTTTGTAACACGAATGTGGTTTTTGTTAAATGTAATAAAACCATCTTTTTTGAATTCATCTAACCAATTTAAATTTATAAAATTACTTTTTCCTATTAGCCAATCTGGCAATTCTATACCAGAAGTGAGTCTAAGTCCCATAATAATGATCTCTTTGGCAAAGTCAGAGATATGATCTTCATTTTGAATTTCAATACCGTGTTGTTCCTTTTGAACAGATGACAACCATCCGTCAGGGCTTCGTCTTGTTTGACTGTGCCATCTTCGATTTTCAGGTAAAGTAAATCTTCCATGGGCACCCGGACCTATACCAAGCCAATCCTGAGCATTCCAATACAATAGGTTATGCTGACAATGAGAATTTGGTTTTGCATAATTGGATATCTCATATATTTCATACCCATGATTTGAAAGAACGTTTGTTGTTAAATCATATAAATCCGCTACTGTGTCGTCATTGCATGTCAGTTTTTCACCTTTTTTACTTCTGCTGTAAAATTGCGTTCCCGGCTCAATTGTAAGTTGGTAGGCAGAGATGTGAGTTAAATCAAACTTGATAATTTCGGAAAGTTCATCTTCCCAACCACCAATGTTTTGACCGGGTATTCCATAAATGAAATCTGCAGAAATTTGGTTAAATAATCCAAACGCGACATCTAAAGCTTTGTAAATATCGCGAGTATCATGCGCCCTCCCAAGAAAATTTAGTGTTTTTGGGTTCAAAGATTGAGCGCCAAATGAAATTCTATTTACACCTATTGATTTAAATGAAGACAAGTTATCTAATTCACTCGAAGATGGGTTTGCTTCAACTGTTATTTCGATTTTTGGATGGAGGATAAAAAGCTCTTCTATAGTTTCCAGTATTCTTTCAATGATGGATACGGGCATTAAAGAGGGCGTACCTCCTCCGAAAAAAACAGTATGTAATACTGGTGGATATTGCGTGTTTTGTCTGTAAATATCTGCCATCCAACGAAGTTCAGATAAATATGCAAATTCCCACTGTTCAACAACAATATCTTTTTTAACATGTGAATTGAAATCACAATATGGGCATTTTGAAACACAAAAAGGCCAATGAATATAGACCCCCAATTTTTTTTGTTTAGGCGTTATTTTTGAAAGCATTTCTTTATCAACTTATCATAAGCGATAGCCCGATGGCTTATAGCATGTTTTTTGTTTGGGTCCATTTCACCAAATGTTTCTGTATATCCATCTGGAACAAACATAGGGTCGTACCCAAACCCCTTATTTCCTCTTGCAGGCCATATTATTTGTCCGGTTAAAATCCCTTCAACGCTCTCGTTTTTGCCATCTGGCCAACCCAAAGAAAGAGCACAGTGAAAACTAGCTTTTCTATCATATTGACCACTCATTAAAAGAGCGTTTGCAACTCTTTCCATTGCTAAATCAAAATTTTTATTTTCTCCAGACCATCTCGCTGAATAAATACCTGGCGCTCCGCCAAGAGCAGAGATACACAAACCGCTATCGTCCGCAATTGCAGGTAAGCCAGAGAGCTTTGCCGCTATTCTCGCTTTAAGTTCTGCGTTTTCAATAAAGCTAGTGCCTGTTTCTTCTGGTTCCGGTAAGTTAATATCCCTCGAAGTTACTATAGATATCCCAAGTGGTATTAACAAATCTGCTATCTCAGTTACTTTCCCTTCATTATGGCTTGCAATTACAATTTTAGTTTCACGAAATTTTCGAGGCATTAAATTATTTCCGTTCTTGACGCGTGGCATTTAACTGTTCTTTAAATAAAAATGAACAACCTTCTATTGCAAGTAACCACATTTCGTCTAACACGGATTTTTCAAAAGCAGAACCCTCAGCTGTAGCTTGAAACTCGACCACTTGATTTCGTGTTGTCATCACAAAATTAGCATCTGCTTTTGCATTACTATCTTCAGAATAATCTAGATCTAAAAACACTTCATCATCAACAATACCGCAAGATATAGCTGCCACCTGGTCTGTTAATGGTGATGACTTAATTTTTCCTTGAAGCAAAAGATTTTCAACAGCAATAGCTAATGCGACCCAGCCACCTGTAATTGAGGCAGTCCTTGTTCCACCATCAGCTTGTAAAACATCACAATCAACGATTATTTGCCTTTCACCTAGGATAGATAAGTCTGCCACAGCTCGCAAAGAGCGGCCAATCAGGCGTTGAATTTCCATCGTTCTCCCTGATAATTTACCTTTTTTTGCTTCTCTTTCCATTCTACTATGAGTTGAGTGGGGAAGCATTCCATACTCTGCAGTTATCCAGCCACTCATTTGTCCCCTAAGGAAAGGGGGTACTTTCTCTTCTATACTGGCAGTGCATAAAACATGCGTATCACCAAATTGCACAAGACATGATCCGTCTGCATATTTTGCAAAATGGGGTGTTAATTTAATGTTGCGCAATTCATTAAAATTTCGTCCAGAGTGTCTAATAACTTGTTTCATTTCAATATCCAAAGTAGTTCTTTAAATTTTTTTGCCTTACATAAATTAGGTGTGGTATGGATTTGATGCAAGGCGAACTTAGAAGATATGCTTAAAAAACTAGATTATTCAGGGTTATTGTAAAAAAACTTTTCGTTTAAACTCATAAAAGTTTTTTAACTAATTTTAAAAAAAATTTTAGATTTTTATGAAAGAACAGAATTTTTTAGCATTACACTTACTTTAATTGTACAAAAAATATAATTACCCCTTGGCAATTCGTGTTATAATCCCCAAATATCACTCATCTTTTTTCAAAAACAAAATTTGAGATAAACATGCCAGATAAAAAAACACAAAGACCAGAAGATTTTGTAGAAGATGAAATTACCCCAGAAGATGAGGATGAAAATTTGGTTGAAATGTCGTTAGAAGACAATACCCCTGTTGAGGAAAAGGACACTTCAGATGACGAATCTGACGAATTTGAAGAATCATACGAAGGGTCTGAAAACACAGATTCAGAAATCAAAGATCAGCTTTTGAGAGCACTAGCGGAGGTCGAAAATATGCGTCGTCGAAGTGAACGTGATGTTGCTCAAGCGAACAAATATGGTCATTTGGCGTTTGCCCGTGATTTACTCTCATGTTTTGACAATTTAACTCAGGCTATAGAACTGGCCCCCAATGACAAAAGCAAGTTTGATGAAAACTTGAAAAATATATTAGTGGGTATAGAAATGATTTCGAATGAAATCGACACCATTCTTCAGCGTCACCACATTACTAAGATAAATCCAATTGGAGAGAAGTTTGACTTTAATCATCATCAAGCGATGTTTGAAGTGCCAAATGACGATGTGGAGGTTGGAACAGTTGTTCAAGTCGCACAACCTGGATATCTGCTTCATGATAGGTTAATTCGCCCAGCCATGGTTGGGGTTTCGAAAAAAAAGAGTTCTACTGTTTCTAAAGAAGAAAATTCTGTAGATAAACAAGCTTAAAAAATTTTTTGGCAATCTTTTGAGTTTGATGGCCTTGCATGAGAGAAAACAACACTTATATCTGGTTTATTATGGCTTTATAAATGAAGCTAAATTTCCTTTTAACGGTAATTAATATTTTTGAAGGATTAGAAAAATGGGTCGCGTAATAGGAATTGATTTAGGAACAACAAACTCTTGCGTTGCTGTTATGGACGGCAAAGCGCCTAAGGTAATAGAAAATGCGGAAGGCAGTAGAACCACACCATCAATGGTTGCGTTTTTAGAAAATGATGAGAGGGCGGTTGGTCAGGCTGCAAAACGGCAAGCTGTTACCAATCCAGAGAAAACCATTTTCGCTGTTAAGCGTTTGATTGGTCGCCGGTCTGATGATGAGGCCACCAAAAGTTTTTCTGATTTGGTTCCGTTTAAGATTAATGCAGCAAAAAATGGTGATGCTTGGATAGACATAGAAGGGAAAGAATTTTCACCCTCAGAAATATCTAGTTTCATTCTTAGGAAGCTAAAAGAAGATGCGGAGAGTTATCTTGGTGAAACGGTTGATCAGGCTGTTATCACTGTTCCAGCTTATTTCAACGATGCGCAAAGACAGGCAACAAAGGATGCAGGAAAAATTGCTGGCCTTGAAGTTCTGAGGATCATTAATGAGCCTACAGCAGCAGCACTCGCTTATGGTCTAGACCAGCAAGAGTCCGGAATTGTGGCAGTTTTCGATCTTGGAGGCGGTACTTTCGATGTATCGATATTGGAAATAGGGGACGGGGTTTTTGAGGTTAAATCAACTAATGGAGATACGTTTCTCGGTGGTGAAGATTTCGACCAGGCAATTATAGATTTTTTAGCTGACGAATTTAAAAAAGAAACAGGTATAAACTTAAGAGATGATAGAATGGCATTACAGCGTCTAAAAGAGGCAGCAGAAAAAGCCAAGATAGAATTATCAAGTGCTGTTCAAACAGATGTTAATTTGCCTTTCATAACCGCAGATCAGTCAGGGCCAAAACATTTAAACGTGAAAATCACACGCGCAAAATTAGAAGGTCTAGTGTCTAGCCTAGTGGAGAGAAGTTTAGAACCTTGTCGTAAAGCTCTTAAAGATGCCGGTTTAGCTGCTTCTGAGATTGATGAGGTTATATTGGTTGGCGGTATGACCCGTATGCCTAAGATCATCGAGACAGTAGAAAAATTTTTTGGGAAAGAACCTCATCGAGGTGTTAACCCAGATGAAGTTGTGGCATGTGGCGCTGCAATCCAAGCGGGTGTTCTCACAGGCGATGTAAAGGATGTTTTGCTTTTAGATGTAACTCCTTTGTCGCTGGGTATCGAGACTTTAGGTGGAGTTTTTACTCGTTTAATAGATAGAAATACAACAATTCCAACTAAGAAAAGTCAGGTTTTTTCTACAGCTGACGATAATCAGTCAGCCGTCACAATCTCAGTTTGCCAAGGCGAAAGGGAAATGGCGAGTGATAATAAGCCACTTGGTCAATTCAACCTTGAGGGAATACCGGCTGCTCCAAGAGGGGTTCCACAGATTGAGGTAACATTTGATATTGACGCTAACGGTATAGTAAAAGTTAGCGCCAAAGATAAAGCTACTGGTAAGGAGCAGGCTATCTCAATTAAAGCCTCAGGCGGATTAGAAGAAAATGAAATAGAGAAAATGGTTAAAGATGCAGAATTGTATGCTGAAGATGATAAAAAAAGAAGAGAATCAGTCGAAACACGTAATCAGGCGGAAGCTTTGACCCATACTGCAGAAAAAACTCTCTCTGATCTTGGTGATAAAGCAGACCCAACTTTACGGTCAGATGTTGAAGCAGCAGTTGTAGCCGTGAAATCTGCTCTTGAAGGAGAAGATGAGGCACTAATTAAAGAAAAAACAGAGGCACTCTCTACCACAATGATGAAGCTTGGAGAGGCTGCATACACTGGAGATTCTGATGATAAAGATGGCGATCCAACATCAGAAAAAAATCTTAATGAAAATTCGGACGAGGTGGTAGACGCTGATTTTGAAGAAATTGACGATAGTGATAAAGACAATGAAGAAGATATGAAAAAGGCTAATTAAGCCTTCATATATTAAATATCATGCATCTCATAAATATATTTTGAGCTTGGCTGATTCTTTTGTTAATCGTTTAATTAATAACTAATGTTGGTTACCTTATATGTCAAAAAGAGATGTTTATGAAGTGCTTGGGATCAGCCGGGATGCGGATGACAAATCTATAAAGTCCGCATATCGAAAATTAGCTATGCAAAACCACCCTGACCGAAACCCGGATGATGAAGTAGCAGCTGAACGTTTTAGGGAGGCTGCTGAAGCATATGAAATATTGAAAGATCCTCAAAAAAAAGCTGCCTATGATAGGTTGGGCCACGCTGCATTTGACCAGACAAGTGGAGGGTTTGGAGGTGCTGGTGGCTTTGCGTCCAGTGGTTTTGGAGGAGGAGGGTTTTCTGATATTTTTGAGCAAATGTTTAGTGAATTTTCTGGTGGGCAGAACGAAGGTAGACAGAGTAGAAAAGGAGCTGATCTTAGATATGATTTATCTGTATCGCTAGAGGATGCTTACTCAGGGTGTAATCAAGATATACAGATTACGGTGTCTGGAAAGTGTGAGGACTGTGCAGGAACAGGAGCGGCTAAAGGAAGTAAGCCAGTAACATGTTCACAATGTGGTGGTCATGGAAAGGTTCGAGCACAACAAGGCTTTTTTACTATAGAACGTACATGTAGTTTATGTCAGGGAGTTGGAGAGACTATCTCAAACCCATGTAAATCCTGTCGTGGTCAGGGTAGAGTCCAAAAAATAGAAACATTGTCAGTAACTGTGCCAGCTGGTGTAGATACAGGCACACGTATCCGCCTTTCGGGTAAGGGAGAAGCAGGATTGAGAGGAGCTACCCCGGGAGATTTATATATTTTTATATCAGTTGATCAGCATTCAATTTTTCAGCGTGACGCCGATACATTATATGTAAAAATACCTGTTCCAATGGTAACAGCAGCACTAGGTGGCTCCATAGAGGTTCCGACTTTAACTGGAAAGTTAACAAAATTAAAGATTGATGCCGGCACTCAATCAAACCGGAAATTTAGAATGCGGGGTAAAGGGATGCCCGTACTTCGGAGCTCTAGAATAGGAGACCAGATCGTTGAGATTCATGTTGAAACGCCAACAGAGCTGACTCAAGAGCAGAAACAGTTATTAAGGAAATTCAGCGAACAAGGAAGTGTGTCGCCAGAGACTGAAGGTTTTATGAAACGGGTAAAGCGCATCTTTGGAAATGACTAGTAACTAATTGCTAGTAATGTTAATTTTTATAATCATGAAGCATTGTAATTGTTAGGAATAAAAATGTCTGCCCCTATAAAAGTTGGTCTTCCGGGATTTGGTGGTCGAATGGGTCAAATGATAGCAAGGCTTATTCAAGAAGACAGCTCATTTGAGCTGGTTGCTGCAACAGAGACACTTAAATCTAAATTAATTGGGCGCGACATATCGCACAATCTTGGTACTCCCGAAACAGGGATAAAAATTTCTGCCTCTGCTGATATCTTAGGAAATAACAGTGATGTTATCATTGATTTTACTCAACCAGAAGCTACAATGAATCACGTTCGAATTGCTCTGGAGACAAATACTCCTATGGTAATTGGTACAACGGGTCTTAATAAGGCACAGGAAAAAAAAATATCAGATGCTGGTAAACTTATCCCTATTATTTATTGTGCAAACACCTCTGTAGGCGTAACAATTCTTCTACAACAAGTGCAACAAATTGCTTCTAAATTAGAGGATAGTTGGGATATAGAAATTATTGAAACCCATCATAATCAAAAATTAGATGCCCCATCCGGCACAGCACTCGCATTAGGAAAAGCTGCAGCGCAAGGACGCTCTGTATTATTAGAAAAGGTCCGTGTTAGTGGGCGTGATGGAATAACAGAAGTGCGTAAAAAAGGTGACATTGGTTTTTCTGCAGTTCGTGGAGGCGACATAGCAGGAGAACATACAGTTATATTCTTTGGAAAAAATGAGCGCATAGAATTGACCCATAAAGCTAATGATAGGATGATTTTTGCACGCGGGGCTTTAAAAGCTGCTCAATTTATTTCGGACAAATCAGACCAAACCAATTTTAATGGCTATTTTACAATGGATGATGTACTTGGTTAACAAGCGCCTCTCATGCGTTTAAAACAATTATTCAGCGCATTAGCCAGAAGTGCCTTCTCTTGTGTTGGAAGAAACTCTCCTATCTCCAACTGCTCAGCATGATAGTTCAAAAAAAGCTTATCCGATGTACCTATAGATTTAACGCAGCTTGCTTTTATCCAGGGAGACTCAATGGTAAAATTAATAATAGCACCGCTCCATTTTACTTTCTTTATAAATGTTGAGTTTTTGGTTATTGATATTTGTTCAAAATTTTTGCTAGATTTATAATTTACCTTAAGTAAAAACCATACTAACCCGATTTCAACACCTAAGAAGCCAATAACAGGCCAAGCACCCATGGAATAAAAAAATAAACTTAAGAAAAACATTAACCCTATAAATCCTATCATAAGATATAAATAACCGCGATTTCCAAGAGAACGATATGGGCGTAAAGTGATTGTGATAACCTCGCGCTGTTTTAAATTTGTTTCGTAACGCCAGTGAGAATTCTTAGATTGTTTAATCATTTTTTAACCATCGAATTATTAACTTTGTTTATTTAGCATAAAAGAGGGGGAAAATGGGGTCTAAATTTAAAACTAAACAAAATAGAATGGTTTTATCAAATATAGACCCATTGTTCCAGATATTATCTAAAGCAAACCCTCATCCAAAAACAGAGTTGACTTTTATAAACTCATTTACACTTCTAGTCGCGGTTGTATTATCGGCACAGGCAACGGACATCAGTGTGAATAAAGCGACGAAAACACTATTCCAGAAAGCCTCCACACCCGAAGACATGGTTAGATTAGGTGTTTCGGAGATTAAAAAACATATCAAGACTATTGGTTTATATAACAATAAAGCTGAACATGTGTTCAAATTATCTAAGATTTTGATAGAAGAACATAAAAGTGTAGTGCCAGAAGATAGGGGATTACTTGAGGCGTTGCCAGGAGTTGGTCGAAAAACAGCCAATGTCGTATTGAACGAGGCCTTTGGGCAGCCAACTATTGCAGTTGACACGCATATTTTTAGAGTAAGTAATCGAACCGGATTAGCCCCTGGAAAAACACCAGATGAAGTAGAAAAGAAATTGCTCCGAAGAGTACCAGACAAATGGAAAAAAGGAGCCCACCACTGGCTAATATTACATGGGCGTTATGTTTGTAAGGCTAGAAAGCCTGATTGCAGCGCCTGTTTAATTTCAAACTTTTGTAGTTATATAGATAAATACATACCTTAATAACTAGAATGAAATCAATGGTTTAACGCATTTGATAGCTCGTTTTCGCAAGTAGTGATATCTGTGCTATAACCAAGCTCAGTTGCTCTTATATCTATAAATACAACGGAATAATTATTCTCGTTGAACTTAAGAAAAAAATCTACGATACATTTACTAAATTCGTACTGCCATAAATTCATACCTTCATCAACTATAACAAAATTGGGTTTACCAAGAACACCCTCAAGGTTTTCAACTTTCATATTTATTAATGATTTAATTTTTATTTTCTTAATAGGCGGCGGCTTCATTGGGGCTTGGGGAATGGCAGTTAACGAGGCAATTTTATTTTCTTGGTGCGTTTTGGATTCTATTATTTTTTTATCCAAAATTTCTCTGTCCTTTTTCGTTTTTTTATTTTCAAAGGTATCTTTTGTGAAAGCAAGATCATTAGTATCTAATAATTGATTATCTTGAATTTTAGTCTCTTTTGAATCTGATAAACTAGTGAAAGCATTTTGGTTTACCATTTCCTCTGAGTTTTTTTGATCATTGTTTTTATGTTCTTTTTGTGGAAGGACATCTAACGTTATTTTTTCTGGTTGAGTTTCTTTATTTAAGGCTTTTGTGTCAACCAGGTCTGTTTCTATTTCTGTTTTTGGTTGATTAACCTTTTGATCACTATCATTTATATTTTCTTTTTTTTGTTTAACGGAAGGAAAGTTTGCAATATTAAAAACGGGTTTTGAGCTATTACTGGGAATGCTTTCACACGCTGATAGAAAAACACTCATTGTAAAAATTAAACTAAACTTTGAGCTTTTTTTGAAAAAATTGTTTTTTATACAAAATCTCATATTCAGTTAAAGTGTTTCATAAACGGCCATAGCTGCAGCATTTACAATATCATTTACTTGCGCACCCATTTGGACAATCTGGAATGGATGTTTAGAGCCAATTAGCATAGGTCCAATAACAGAGCCTCCGCCCAGTTGTTGCATAAGCTTAAATGAAATATTTGCAGAATGAAGACCAGGCATAATTAAAATATTTGCTGCTCCTGTTAATCTGCAAAAAGGGTACCTTTGCCTTTGTAAATCGTAATTTAGAGCGACTTCTGCACTCATTTCACCATCATATTCAAAATCAACATTCATAGAATCAAGAATTTTTGTTGCTTTCGCTATATGGTCGGTTGAAGGACCAGAAGGATTGCCAAAATTTGAAAAGGATAATAAAGCAACACGGGGGGTGTGTCCCATCAACCTGGCTTGATTTGACACAGAGATTGCAATCTGAGCAAGTTGTTCCGCTGTTGGACGTTCATAAATTGATGTATCCCCAAGAAAAACTGTTCTTCCCTTTAAAATTAGCATAGAACAAGAAACGAATATTTCTTCATCTTTAGAATCAATAACACGTCTAACATGCTCAAAGCTTGCTTTAAAAGATCTTGTAACACCAGTTACCATTGCATCAGCTTCTCCATTAACAATCATGCAAGCACCAAAAATATTTCTGTCTAAATTTACCATTCGCTGGCAATCCCTATAGAGATATCCTTGTCTCTGAAGCCGATCATAGAGAGCATCAGTGTAAACATCATTTTGTTTTGAAATTTTCGCATTGGTTATGGGCAAGTCATCAGCACCATCTAGCCCAAGCTGCTCAATTGCTCTTTTAATTCTGTCTTCCCTACCAACAAGAATTGGTTGCCCATACCCGCTGTTCCTAAAAGCAAGAGCTGCTCTAATCACCACTTCTTCTTCACCTTCTGCAAATACAACCCGAGCATTTTTAGAGGATATACGTTCAAAAATTTCTTGTAGAAAAATTGCTGTTGGATCAAGGCGGGCTGATAATTCTTTTTTATAAGCCTGCATATCACTAATTGGTTTCCGGGCGACACCAGTATCCATAGCTGCTTGTGCTACGGCACTGGAAATTGCTGATATAAGTCGTGGATCGAAGGGTGCTGGAATTATATAGTCTCTACCAAATTTTAGAGGCTGCCCGGAATAAGCATTATTTACTTCATCCGGCACATCTTCCCTCGCAAGCATGGCAATTGCATTTGCGGCAGCAATTTTCATTTCTTCGTTTATTGCTGAGGCACGAACATCCAATGCACCTCGAAATATATATGGAAATCCTAAAACATTGTTAACCTGATTGGGATAATCTGAGCGACCTGTAGCAATAATTGCATCTGACCTAGCGGCTTTAGCATCCTCAGGCGAAATCTCAGGGTCTGGGTTTGCCATTGCAAAAATAATTGGCTCTTTAGCCATTTTTTTAACCATTTCTTTTGTTACAGCTCCAGCAACAGAAAGACCTAAAAAAACATCAGCTCCCACTATCGCTTCCTCAAGACTACGAGCATCAGTTTTAACTGCATGAGCTGATTTCCATTGGTTCATGCCCTTATCGCGCCCCTGATATATTACACCCGTCCGATCAACAAGGATAATATTGTTGTGAGGTACGCCAATAGCTTTGATTAGTTCCACACAGGCGATAGACGCAGAACCTGCACCATTACATACAACTTTAATATCTTTAAAATTACGTCCAGTTAAATATAGTGCGTTCATTAAACCGGCAGCAGTGATTATTGCAGTACCATGCTGGTCGTCATGAAATACAGGTATATCCATAATTTCACGCAATCTTTGCTCTATAATAAAACATTCAGGTGCTGCAATATCTTCAAGATTAATTCCACCAAATGATGGGCCTAATAAAGAGACAGCTTCAATGAACTTTTCTGGATCCTCGGTATCAACTTCTAAATCAATCCCATCCAGGTCTGCAAATTTTTTAAACAGAACAGCTTTTCCTTCCATAACAGGTTTTGAGGCGACAGCTCCAATATTTCCCAATCCTAATACGGCAGTTCCATTTGAAATAATTGCAACAATATTACCTTTTGCAGTATAATCATAAGCCGTTTCAGGGTCTTTATTTATAATTATACAGGGTTCAGCCACTCCCGGTGAGTAAGCAAGTGATAAGTCTCGCTGTGTGTTAAGGGGTTTGGTTGGTGTTATTTCAAGTTTTCCAGGCCTTCCCGTCGTATGAAAAGTTATTGCATCTTCTTTTAAATTCTTAATTTTATCCTGCATTTTGGCCCTATTCATATTGATAATAAGTTTTTGTTGAAATAAGTTATTTAGATGGTTTCGTTATTTCTTTTTTATAAATTGAATACTCACGAATTAGTAGGTCAAAGTAATATAACATGTCAAAAACACAAAAAACTAGTTTGAGCCTATCATCGAAGCCAACACCAATGATGGCGCAGTTTCTCGACGTTAAGTCACAATATCAGGATTTCCTGTTATTTTATCGTATGGGCGATTTTTACGAAATGTTTTTCCACGATGCGGAAATTGTTTCAGGATTGCTTGGAATAGTTCTGACAAAAAGAGGGCAGATGAATGGTATTGATATACCTATGTGCGGTGTTCCAGTTCATGCGGTGGATGGTTATTTAGAAAAATTAGTTCGACTTGGACATCGTGTTGCCGTTTGCGAACAGGCAGAAACACCAGATTCATTCAAAAAAAGAGGAGGTAAAGGACCTTTACCACGTGCTGTTGTAAGAGTTGTAACGGCAGGCACTTTAAACGAAGACAATATATTAGCTCCTGACCTCAATAATTTTTTGCTTGCTATTGGTAATTCTAATGGCAAATTTGCGGTAGCATGGGCTGATATGTCAACTGGTACTTTTCATACTCAAGATATTAATGAGGAATCTATTTTATCAACAATTGAACGCCTTAATCCTGCAGAAATATTATATCCAGAAGGCCAGGAAATAATTTTCCAAAAAATAAAAGAGATCTCATGTATTTTCGCCTTACCAAAAGACAGTTTCGATAGCAACAATCCATTAGATGTTTTTCAAGCCTTTTTTCCTAATTCAGTGAACTTGAATAAATTGGCCTATTCAAGAGCACAATTATCGGCAATATACGGTATTCTGAATTATCTAAGCCAAACACAAATTTCACAAAAACCCTTTTTAAGACAACCCATTCTGATGGAAAATAATAGAATTCTGGAGATAGATCCAGCAACACGCCGGTCACTTGAGATTACAAGAACTTTGTCTGGTGAGAAATATGGCTGCCTATTAAATACTATTGATAAGACTAAAACAGCGATAGGAGCACGCTTGCTAGCTACTAGAATAGCATCACCATTGGCTGTAAAGGCTGAAATTGAAGAACGTCTGGACCTTGTAAACTGGTTTTTGAGTGAGCAATCATTAAAATCAAATCTAGAATATTTGTTAAAAGGGATCCCTGATTTTGAAAGGTCTCTTTGTCGCTTGTCTGTGCGGAGAGGTGGACCAAGAGATTTATTTTCTCTCGCCGCTGCTATCGAAAAAACTGAGAAAATTTTTAAAATGATTGCGCAATGTATTACGTCGTCCGGTCAACCACTTTTTGCAAATATTGATGAAATAATAGTCAGTCCCTATTCAGTATCTGCAAAAATTAAAGATGCTTTAGCAGATGATTTACCGTTATTAGTAAGGGATGGTAATTTTATTCGTTCTGGTTTTGACACGAGCCTTGATTCGTTGCGTAATCTAAGCAAAGAAAGTAGAGATCACATAGTGTTGCTTCAGCAAAAGTATAGTGAAGAAACTGCTATCACATCTTTAAAAATTAAATACAATAATCTCCTTGGATATCATATTGAGGTTCGTTCTAACCATGCAGAAAAGTTGATGTCTGATGCCAAATTCATACACAGGCAGACAACAGCGCAGGCTTTGCGCTTTACAACAATTGAGCTTGCAGATTTAGAGAGGGAATTAACAACAGCGGCGGACAGAGCACTAACTATTGAGCAATCCTTATACGATAGTTTGGTCCTGGAACTCCTGAAATGCGAGACTAAAATTGCCCAATGTGCTTCTATTATTGCTCAGATTGATGTTGCTCTATCGACAGCATCACTGGCTGAAAATCATAATTACGTTAAACCGGTAATTACAAATAACGCTCAATTTATGATTGAAGCTGGTAGACATCCCGTGGTCGAATTTACATCAGGCGGCAATGCAACTTTTATGGAAAATGATTGTGACTTATTACAAGGTCAAAAAATTTGGTTAGTAACAGGACCTAATATGGCGGGTAAATCAACGTTTCTTCGCCAAAACGCTCTTATGGTTATTTTGGCTCAAGCAGGATTATTTGTACCAGCAAAAAAGGCAAATATTGGTATTGTTGATAAATTATTTAGCAGAGTTGGCGCTTCCGATGATTTGGCGAGAGGCCAATCCACTTTTATGATTGAAATGCTTGAAACAGCAGCAATTTTGAGGCATGCAACCCCTAATTCTTTAGTGATTCTCGATGAAATTGGACGCGGTACGTCCACTTATGATGGACTTGCAATAGCTCAAGCTACCTTAGAAAATTTGCATGACATTAAGCGATGTAGAGGATTATTCGCAACGCACTATCATGAGCTTACTATTTTGGAAGAGAAACTTTCTGACGTAATGAGCTTTCATATGAAAATTAAAGAGTGGAGACAGGAAATTGTTTTTCTTCATAAAGTAACTAAAGGTAGAGCTGGAAGGTCATACGGTATTCACGTGGCAATGTTAGCCGGCTTACCAGAAAACGTAATAGAGCGTGCCAAAAATATATTATCAGAGTTAGAAAGGCAACGATGGGCAGAAGAACAAATTCTCTCTGAAAAAGGGGTTAATTTTCCTACTTTGGCCAAGGTAGCAGCACCTAGCTCTCATAATGAAATGGACCCAAAACGCACAGAAATTTTCGAATTATTACAGTCTTTTCACCCCGATGATCTATCACCAAAAGAGGCCTTAAATATGTTGTATGAAATTCATGACCTTTATAAAAGAGGTTGAAAATAATGAAAAAACAACATGGATATCTTTTGAGGCAGCAAGAACAACCAAGAGACTCTTTGTCTTTGTTGGCGCCAATTGGTATGGCTGAATATAGCGAGAATTATAGTTTTCATTCAAAGAAGCTTTCCAAAGATTTAGCAAAGATTCAATCTGAGGAAGATGAAGGTGTGTTTCGTGCAAAACTTCTAAATGTTCTCAAAAAAACTCTTACAGAAGTTAAATCCAAGCTCGCTGAAAACCTATATAAAAATTATGACGGTGCGGTATACGTTGGCACTCATGCCATGATAATGGACCAGCTTATATCAATTATTTATAGAATGATTTTAAGTAGGCATTATAAGAAAAACACAAAAAAAAAAATTGGTTTGTCTATTTTAGCTGTTGGTGGATATGGCAGAGGGGAGCTTGCACCTCATAGTGATATAGATTTATTATTTCTTTATCAGAAAGGTCAATTAACTAAACATCAGCCTGTTATTGAATATATCTTATACCTTCTCTGGGACCTTGGATTGAAGGTAGGTCACGCCACTAGAACGAGGGAGCAATGTTTAGAAGCTGCAAATGATGATATAACAATAATGACAACCCTATTAGAAATAAGGTATATTGAGGGGGATGATAAGTTATTTGAAAATTTTGAAAAACGTCTTCGTTCATGGATCTCAGAAAAGCCAGTATCATATTTTGTAACTGAAAAATTACGTGAAAGAGACTCCAGGCATAAACTACATGGCGCAACTCGTTACATGGTGGAGCCGCAAATTAAAGAGGGTAAGGGGGGCTTGAGAGACCTTCACACTCTTTTTTGGATAGCAAAATTTGCCTATAAAGTTAGGTCTGTCGAAGAAGTTATCGAGCTCGGTGTTTTGCGAGTTTCTGAGGCAAAAAATTTTGCAGCATCGCAGCGGTTTTTATGGACAGTTCGTTGTTTCTTACATTTAAGATCAAAACGCGAGGATGATAGGCTTACGTTTGATGCTCAGATAGATATTGCGCCAATAATGGGTTTTTCCGGAAGAGGGGGGATGCGTGGTGTTGAACGTTTTATGAAACGTTATTTTTTAGCCGCAAGGCAGGTAGGAACCCTTACAAGGATATTTTGCTCGGCTATAGAAAGTGATTTTGAAAATAAGGGTATATTTGGCTTAGGAAGAATTTTAAATTTTGTAAGCTTTTACAATCAGTCTAGGTTAGCGCCATTTGAAATTATGAAAAACAGATTGAGTCTGCCACCATCAATTCGCTTTAGACAGAATCCAGAACTTCTTATCCAACTATTCTATTATGCTCAATTTTTGAAGTCAGATATTCATCCAGAAACGTTTAGGAGAATGACACGAGCGATAAAAGCTTGTTCTGTTGCACAATTACAAACAGAAGAAAATAGGAAATTGTTTCTTGAAATATTGACCTCCAAAGACTCAGCGGGTCGAGTGCTTCGTTTAATGAGTGATACAGGTTATCTTAGTAAATTCTTACCTGAATTTGGGCATGTTATATGTATGATGCAATTTGATATGTATCATAGTTATACAGTAGATGAGCACACTATTAAAGCAGTAGAAATTCTAAACGAAATTGAGACTGGAAAAATTAAAAATGAAGCCCCGCTCGCATGTGAATTAATACATCAAACAGAAGCTAGAAAAGTTCTATATATGGCGGTGTTTTTGCATGATCTTGCCAAAGGTAAAGGTGGTGACCACTCTATTTTGGGTTCCAAAATCGCTGCCAAACTGTGTCCATGGTTTGGTTTTTCTGAAGACGAAACTGACACAGTCAGATGGCTAATTAGATGGCATCTACTAATTAGCAAAACAGCATTCCGCTATGATCTTCATGATCCGAAAACAATCCAAAACTTTGTAGCCGATGTTCAATCATTAGAAAGGTTAAAACTCCTTCTCGTGCTTACTGTTGCTGATATTAGAGCTGTCGGTCCGACTATTTGGAATGGTTGGAAAGCAAGCTTGATGAGAGTATTATACTACGAATCAGAGCGGGTGCTAGGAGGTTTGGCGCCAAGCCATGAGGAGAGCAGACTGTCAGAACAGTCCAAATCAAGAGCAAGAATTTTGATTAAGAAAAACCTGAATTGGGATGATAAAAAATTTGAAAAATACCAAGAATTATTTTATCCGTCATATTGGCTTACTTTTGATGTTAAAACACATTTGTTTCACAGCAATTTGCTAGAAAAGTTTTATCAAAATAAAAAGCCGCTGCATCTTGATTTGACTGAAAAACAAGATAGTAAGTCGACAATGTTAACTATAATTACGCAGGATCATCCTGGACTATTTAGCAGAATAGCTGGTGCGGTTACTATGGCGGGGTGTCAAGTTGTGTATGCACGAATTAATACACGCAAAGATGGCACAATTCTTGATGAATTTATGATCCAGACATTAGAAAAATCTTCTGTGAAAGAACCAGAAACCTTATTTCGTATTAAAAAAATGATAGATGATACATTGGCTGGTAAAATAATTTTAGCAGAACAACTGGGTAAAAAAACAAAAACTATTTCAAAGCGCCAAAAAGCGATGTTGACTGTGTCAAGGGTAACTATCACAAATCAAATGAGCAACACTCATACAGTATTAGAAATAAGTGGCCCTGATAGACCCCAACTTTTATACGACTTAACTCGCAAAATTGCTCAATTAGGGTTACAGATAAATTCTGCATCTGTTTCCACCTATGGTGATAGAGCTGTTGATGTTTTTTATGTAAAAGATATTTTTGGTATGAAAATTAAGACGGATATGATGATTGAAAAAATCCGAACTGCTCTTCTTCAAGTGTTGAAACAGTCAGAAAAAGATCACCTATGAACCCCTCTAGTACTAATTCATTTTCTGTGATTCGCGGATTCAAACAAGTTGGTTTTTTTACTGCTATCAGTCGTATCTTAGGTTTAGTAAGAGATGTATTATTGGCTTTGATTCTGGGAGCAGGTGCCGCTTCGGATGCTTTTTTGGTGGCTCTAAAGCTACCAAATTTCTTTAGGCGAATTACGGCAGAGGGTGCATTGACAAATGTATTTTTGCCAACGTATGAGGAAGAGATCGCAAAAAATAATAAAAAAACAGCTCTCCACTTAGTAACAGAGGTGCAAATTTTTCTTGTAATTTGTTTGTCTGGGATCGTTATTATATTTGAATTATTAATGCCATTCATTATACAGATTCTTGTGCCTGGTTTTAAGTCTACAGCAGAGAGACTTGAAGCTGCAATTCTACTAGCCCGAATTACGATGCCTTACCTTGTCATGATATCCTTGGTAGCTTTATGGTCTGCTTTATTAAATTCTCATAGAATATTTTGGCCTGGAGCAGCTACACCAGTTTTACTGAATTTAGCGCTTATTTCAGGTGCAATTTTTGTATTTTTTTCAGTAGGAAATTTGTCTGATGCAACTTTGATATCCCTAACCTTCCCATTAGCAATTAGCGTTTTATTAGCTGGTCTTATGCAAATATTATTAATGAAAATAGTGCTTTTGAGAGCTAAATTAAATCCTTCATGGGAATGGGTAGGCATAAGTGAATCTGGAAAAAAAATGTGGAAATCTTTCGTGCCTGCAGCATTTAGTGCCGGGAGTGTACAAATAAATATTTTTGTTGATATGATACTCGCTTCATTGCTTCCTGTTGGAGCTATATCTTGGCTTTATTATGGTGATAGAATTAATCAACTTCCTCTTGGGATTATAGGCATTGCGCTAGGAACCGCACTCCTTCCACATCTTGCCAGGTTATACGCCAATGGTGAGAAAGAAGAGATGCAAAAGTCTCTGAGTAATTCACTTCATCTGGGTTGGTTTTTTACCATTCCTGCAGCCACTGCATTAATTATAATATCTCCTTTGATTATTTCCGGGGTATTTGGATATGGTGCGTTTGATGAAGTAGATGTCAGGGCAACAGCAGATGCATTAGTAGCTTATGCTATAGGTCTACCTGCATTTGTTACACAAAAATTATTTCAATCTGTTTTTTTTGCGTCAAATAGACCATCGGTAATTCTAAAAGTGAGCTTTGCAACAGTATTTGCAAATATTATTCTTAGCATTATTTTAATGCAGTTAATAGGGCACGTTGGATTAGCATTAGGTACATCAATTTCAATTTGGTTTGGGACATTCTATTTATCATATCTTCTCTTAAAAGAGGGTTACCTAGCATTAGATAGCTTTCATTGTTTTTTGCCTATTTTTATTTTTTGTATGTTAATGGGTTCACTTTTAGCTCTCTTAGAAAGTTTGTTAAATAAAACTCAACTTTTGGATATACATGTTTTAGGAATTTTAGTTATATTTGGCATGTGTTTTTACGTTGGTATTGCCTTTTTTAGTGGTTTTTTACCTGCTGGTTTACTAAATAATAAGTTTGCTAAGCATTAAACGTTTTAAGGGAATCGTTGTGAATAATATTGTGTTTATTCTTGATGAAGCTTAAATAGAAAAATATTTTTTAAATAGGAAAAAATGATGTTAGATGGGCGTGTTTTTTCAGGTGTACAACCTACTGGGAATCTACATTTAGGAAATTATCTTGGTGCTATAAAAAATTGGGTCGGGTTGCAGAAGGATCATGAAACCATTTATTGTATTGTTGATTTACACGCCATCACAGTGCCACAAGAACCAACCTCTTTATCGACAGCAACTCATGAAGTAGCTGCATGTCTTATCGCATCTGGAATTAACGTTAATAACTCTATTTTATTCAATCAGTCTCAGGTACCACAACATGCGGAGCTCGCCTGGCTATTTAACTGCGTTGCTCGCTTAGGTTGGTTAAATCGTATGACTCAATTTAAAGAAAAGGCTGGAAAAAATAGAGAAAACGCTACAGTGGGATTGTATGCATACCCAACACTAATGGCAGCTGACATCCTAGCTTACAAGGCAACATTTGTTCCAGTTGGTGAGGACCAAAAGCAGCATTTAGAGCTTACAAGAGATATCGCAATAGCATTTAATTCAATGTTTGGGGAAAAATTTTTTCCAATTCCAGACCCTATTATTCAAAAAACAGCAGCACGAATTATGAGCCTTAGGGACGGCAACTCTAAAATGAGTAAATCTAGCACGTCTGATTTTACTCGAATAAATCTAAAGGATGATGACGATTTAATAGCTCAAAAAATAAAAAAAGCAAAAACTGACTCGGATCCTCTTCCAGATAATGTTCGTGAACTTGAAGAAAGACCAGAGGCAAAAAATCTTGTGGGTATTTATGCTGCATTAACAAATCAAACTGAAGGCGATGTGTTGTCAGAATTTTCTGGAGAAGGGTTTGGAAAATTTAAACCAATGCTAGCCGAGTGTTTAATTAATACAATTTCACCAATTAGAAATGAGATGAATATAATATTATCTGACACAGTGGAGTTAGACCGTTTTTTGGCTGAGGGGAGCAAAAGAGCGCAGTCGATAGCTGAGCCTATATTGGCAGCTTGCAAGAGTGTTATGGGATTCGTCCAATCTTCCAATTAGTTCGTATTATTTTTGAGTAATTACTTTTCAACATGTGGTATTGTTGATACATTGAAGTTAGTTTCTCGCAGAGTATTTTTGAGTAATTAGGTTTTGGAGAAAAACAAGCATGTTTATACAAACAGAAGAAACGCCAAATCCAGCGGCTTTAAAATTTATTCCTGGTGTCGATGTCATGGGCACGGGGAACGCGGAATTCAATTCTGAAGAAGAAGCTATGAATTCCCCACTTGCAAAATGCCTATTCAATATCGATGGAGTGCAATCTGTTTTTTTAGGTTCAGATTTTATTGCTGTTACTAAAATGGAATCCCTCGAATGGTTTTCTTTAAAACCTGCAATTTTAGCGGCTATTATGGAACATTACGCTTCTGGATTACCAGTTGTTGAAATATCGGATGAAAAAGCTTCATCTGAAAATGAAACTGATAGTGAGACAGTACAGCAAATTAAACATTTGATTGATACTAGAGTAAGACCAGCTGTTGCAATGGATGGCGGTGATATTACCTTTTCATCATATGAGGATGGCATAGTTACCTTGCAGATGCGCGGCGCTTGTCAAGGTTGTCCAAGTAGTGCAGCTACCCTTAAAATGGGGATTGAGAACATGCTTCGTCACTACATTCCTGAAGTTAAAGAAGTTAGGCCTGCTGCTTCTTAATGTGAATTAAATGTAGGGAAAATAAGAGATGTCAAGGTTGTTTCAGCCTGTTATTTTGTTAATCTTATTTTGCGCTCTTGTTTTGGGCTTTTTATCGCCACTAAATTTTGAAAAGCCACGTTTTTTCAATTCGGAAATAAAAACGAAAATTGAAAGCTATGGAAACGACGACCCTGCTTACGATTTATATAATTATCAACTTAAAAATAGAGATTTCTCGAATAAAGGGTTAGATTGGTTTTTTCAAATACCAAATAAAACTCTTACAAAATTTCTTCCAGTGGGTTTTCAGTATCCAACTTACACATTATCTGGCTTGCTAGAAGTGCCGAAAATATATTTGAATTCTGTGCCTATTGGTTTAGATAAATTGCCAGTCGCAGAGAAAAAAGCAATTTTTATTAGGTTAATGTTGCCTCTAATCCTTGAAGCAAACCAAGAAATTTGGAACCAAAGACAAATATTTTTGAACACAAAAAAATCAGCAAACCTTTCTGAAGCGAATAGAATCGCTAAAATTTATAAAATTGACGAAAATATTTCTGACAGTGATGAGATATTTCATTTGTTAGACAAAAAAGTTTTACCAATACCAACTTCCTTGGCATTGGCCCAAGCTGCCATAGAATCTGGTTGGGGAACATCTCGTTTCAGTGCAGAGGGAAACGCTTTATATGGACAATGGTCCTGGTCACCCAACTCTGGTATTAAACCCTTAGATGCGTCAAATAGCCAGGCGTTTGTTAAAAGTTTTCCTAACCTCAAAAGCTCTGTTAGGTCTTACATGAGAAACTTGAACACACATTTTGCTTATAAAGAATTTAGAAATCTTAGGATTGCATATATTAAAAAAGGAAAATGGCCCGATGGTTTGGCATTAGCTTCAGCTTTGTATCCTTACGCTGAAACGGGTGATGAATATGTTGAGTCTATAAAAAATATTATATTGCAAAATAATTTACAGCGTTTTGATTATAGCATGCTAGTTAATTAGTAAGAAATTGTCTACCAAACCAACGCCAACGTCCATTTTCTGCAGGCATTGTGCAATTGATCCGTGAACGCGTTCTTTTCAAAGCTCCAGGCAATCTAATTTCCGCTCTTGGACCTAATATTTCAACATTAAGTTGACCAAACTCTCCAGAAAAGCATCTCAATTGTTTTATTGGTGTAAGTGATTTATCAACAGTAAAACCAAAGGAAGGAGGATTGTTTTCTAACACCATGTCTTGAGGTATAATGTCTCTCACTCGCAAGGGTTTCCCATCAAGTGCAAGTTTTAGCCTATCAATAGACCCATAAGTTTCATTAAACGCAAATCTTGGTAATTCAAACATATTATCATCAGCATATAAAACACCAGAATTTTGACCAAATGCTGCAATAAATCCCGCATCCTTAACGGCTTTTATAACATCTAGAGAATATTCACCATACGGATAGGCAAATAGCATGGGATATTGGCCAGTTTCTTCCAAAAACCTCTCGTTGGATATAGCAATTTCCTGTTCTATCTTAATTGGGGATAATCTATGCATGTGGGGGTGGGATTTAGTTTGGGAACCAATTGTTACCCCACCTTCCTGTAATTCACGTATTTGATCCCAGTCCATATAGTTTTTAAGATTATTATCTACGGGGTCTGTTGCGATAAATATTGTAAATGGATAACCATATTCTTGTAAGCGCGGCCAAGCCTTTTTATACACCGATAAATACGCATCATCTATTGTAATGGCTACAGTTTTATCATTTATTTCGTCTCCAGACTTCAGCGCTTCTAAAATTTTTATTAGCGGCATGACAGTGTAATTACCCTGCCTGATAAATTCGAGATGGGACTCGAATTGTTCAATAGTAACATTTGTTGATGGATATTTGTTTTCACCAAATCGATGATACATTATTACTGTCGCATAATCATTTTTTTCTGCCGCGTTAGCTTGGTTGAGTGATGTTGCATTAAAGCCAACGCTAATGAAGCCAATCAATAAAGACACAAAAAGTAGATAATGGTTAAACATAAGACACGTAATTTCTATTTGATTTTTTCGTGTTATACCATAAGTTTGTTAACTTAAAAATACTACTTTGTTTGCATAAGCCAATTAAAAATAAATTTATAAAGAAAAAAATGATTTTACTTGCGCTAGAGTCCTCGGCTGAATCGAGTTCAGTTGCCATTTGGCAGAATTCCATGATTCTCTCTTATCAAATTATTGAGGCAAAATTTGGTCATGCTGAAAGAATAATAACTCAGGTACATAAAGCTTTAAAACAAGCTAAGCTTGACTTAGATGAAATCGATTTTTTTGTTGGCGGGAGAGGTCCTGGTTCATTTACGGGCATACGAACCTGTCTTGCTGCTATAACAGGTTTTAGTATTGCCACAGGTAAAGGATATTATGGCGTTAATGGCTTATCAGCGTTGGGGTTTTCTTGTTATAATAAATTGACCAATGATGGTGGATATGATGATAAAATAGTTATTTTCGCAATTACGGATACAAGAAGAGGGTCTTATTATTGTCAAGAATTTAACCGAGAAATTGAAGTCCAGAATAATATAGAGGATTTGTCATTAGAACACCTGCAAATCAAAGTGAATTATTTGATTAAGTCTGGTTACATAGTAAAAATATATGGCCCGTTTGCTAAGAGATATGATATATTTAATGGTGATAGAGGAAATTCAACAAAGGTGCAGTATTTTATGGAACAGCTTAATGCTGCGCATATAGCAAAGTATGCAGCATGGCAGCTACAGAATAAAGGATATTGTTCACCCGCAACTCCGCTATATTTAGCCCCACCAATAATAAAACGACAAATAAACAAATAAATGCGTTTTAGTTAGCTTGATGTTTGAAATAAAAAAAATTAATGACCAAAATATTGAAGCTGTTTTTAAACTTTATCAGAAAATAAATTTATATAATAAAAGCTCTGTTACATTTTTGGAAACAATGAAAAAACCTTGTCATATTGGATTTTGTGGATATATGAACAATACCTTAAGTTCTTTTTTATCTGCCATTCATGTACTTGATGAAATTGATATTGTTGAAATTGGTGTTATAAAACAACAAAGGAGACGAGGTGTTGCCTATAAACTTGTTTCCCACCTTAAGAAACATTGTATAAAGAACGGTATTCGAAAAATTTTTTTAGGTGTTTCTGAAAATAATATTGCCGCTATTTCTCTATACGAGAAGACTGGTTTTTATAAAATTGGAATTCGAAAAAATTATTATTTTAGAGATGGTTTTTCATCTGATTGTTATGAATATTTTTGGGAGTTGAAAAGTTAAAATATGCCCAATACTATATCGCACTTGAAATGTCATAAGACTTAACGTAATGACCAATTGAACCATGACTAACTAATTTGTTATTGATTGTGAATTTATGAAGAATTTATTTTTTAAAACATATGGTTGCCAGATGAATACTTATGATTCTGACAGAATGAAAGATTCTCTATTACCTTTAGGTTACCAGGAAAGCAAAGACTTACAGGATGCTGATATGATTGTTATAAACACCTGTCATATTAGAGAAAAAGCATCTGAAAAGGTATTTTCAGAGCTTGGTCGTCTTCGAAAAGTAAAAGAGCGTGCTGCAGAACAACAAAATCGGCAGGTTAAAATAATTGTAGCAGGATGCGTGGCACAAGCTGAAGGTCAGGAAATTACAAAACGTGCTCCGTGGGTTGATATTGTTGTTGGTCCGCAAACCTATCATAGGCTTCCAGACTTGGTTGCAAAGTTAGATCCAGTTGACAGAAGGCATTTAATTGATACCGATTTTCCCCCAGAAACAAAGTTTGATTTTTTGCCAGAGAAAATAGGAAAACGAGGACCTACTGCATTTTTATCAGTTCAGGAAGGGTGCGATAAATTTTGCAGCTTTTGCGTTGTTCCATATACACGAGGTTCTGAGTTTTCACGTTCTGCTAAAGCAATTATCAACGAGGCAAAAAAGTTAATTTCTTCTGGCACAAAAGAACTAACTCTCCTTGGCCAAAATGTGAATGCATGGCACGGTGAGGGGCTCGATGGGAAAGAATGGGGGCTTGGTAGGTTAATTCGAGAATTAGCAGACCTACCGGAGCTTTATCGAATCCGCTATACAACCTCTCACCCATTGGATATGGATGATGAGTTGATTAATGCTCATGCTGAGATAGATAAGTTAATACCATATCTTCATTTGCCAATACAATCAGGCTCCGATAAAATTTTACATGCTATGAATAGACGCCATACGGTATCAGATTATTTAAGAATTATAGAGCGTTTGCGTTCTGTTCGAGAGGATGTGGCTATGTCTGGGGACTTTATCGTGGGTTTCCCAGGAGAGACGGATAGAGACTTTGCAGATACAATAAACTTAATAAACAACGTTGGATATGCGTCAGCATATTCTTTTAAGTACAGTGCACGCCCTGGTACTCCTGCAGCGGATAAATCAGAACAAGTTTTAGAACATGTAAAATCGGAGCGTCTGTTGGCGTTGCAGCAATTACTAGATGCTCAGCAATATGCATTTAATAAAAATTGTGAATCTATGGAATTTGACGTTCTCGTTGAGCAAAAAGGTATTAAAGGCGGCAAATTAAATGCTAGAACGCCCTATATGCAATCAGTATATTTTGAAGGTTCTGAAAGTCTAATTGGTGAAATAGTGCAGGTAAAAATTTCAGATGGAAGACAAAACTCTTTATTTGCAGAAATCATCAGGTAAAAAAGGTAATTCCAGTGACTAGCAGAGAAGAAAAAGTTTTTAGGTTAACTTTTGATGATAATGATTTATTACTATTACTTTGCGGACAATATAATGTCAATTTAGCAAAAATCGAGAAAACGTTAAACGTTTCAATTGACAGTTTTGGAAACGAATTAAGAATCAAAGGATTTTCTGAACAGACAAAGCTTGCAGGGGATGTTATCCAAAGATTTTTTAAGCAATTATCTGCAGACCCCGATCCTCAAGCAGCTGCGGACGGCCCACTTATTGAGGATATATTAAGATTGGTTGAAAATGGATACGACCTTTCAAAACCCTCGTTAAAATCTGACGTGTTTGCTGCAACTTGGCGGAAAAAGATTTTTCCTCGAACATATGGCCAGGAAGATTATTTTAAAATGATGCGTCAAAATGAAGTTGTATTTGGCCTTGGTCCTGCTGGTACGGGCAAGACATACATGGCAGTGGCAATGGCAGTCGATCATCTTAAAAGTAAGAAAGTCGAAAAATTAGTTCTATCACGTCCTGCAGTTGAGGCAGGTGAGAGGCTAGGTTTTTTGCCTGGAGATATGAAGGAAAAAGTTGATCCTTACCTTAGACCACTTTACGATGCCCTTTATGATATGATGCCTGTTGATAAGGTAGAAAGGATGCTAGTGAGCGGTGAGATAGAGATAGCACCACTTGCGTTTATGAGGGGCCGCACATTAAGTAATTCTTTTGTGATAATTGATGAGGCTCAAAACACTACATCAGTTCAGATGAAAATGGTGTTAACGCGACTTGGTCACAATTCTAGAATGGTGATAACAGGTGATTTGTCCCAAATAGATCTGCCACCAAATCAGCTTTCTGGCTTGGTTGATGCAACTGCCAGACTAAAACAAATAAAAGGTATTGGAATTTTTTGCTTGTCCGGTGAAGATGTAGTTAGACATGCGGTTGTAGGCAGAATATTAAAAGCATATAATGAAGAAGAAAAATAATGTTTTAAAAATTGATTATTTTTTCATTCACGAAATTTACTGGACAAATACCTTACATTTATAGCATCATTTTTAATGTAATCGAAAACTATTTGAAAAAAAATGCACACTGAAACCTTAGAAGCCTCTTCAGAAGAGCCTGACAGTCCAGAGTCTGACACTCATCATAACATATATTTTGAAAACAATGATAATTTTGTTCTCCTAAAATTTAAAGATGGGGAAGCTAGCATATCTATCTTAGAAAAATGTTGGTTAGGTATTTTTCACCTGATAGATTTGAGAGAGCTCGGTGTAATTATTGAAACCGTCATTAACTTCTCATCACACCCTATAATTTTGCCAAATAAACGAACCACTCTTTCAATCGTAGCTACAGATAATGCGCATATGTGCAAATTAAATGCCGATTTTAGAAATAAGCCAATACCAACAAATATCTTGTCTTTTTCTGACGGGAGCATTGATCAAACAGGAGATGAATTTCATCTTGGTGATATATTTTTAGGATATGAAATTATCAATAAAGAAGCAAAAACACAGAACATACCTCTAAAAAACCATCTAAAACATTTGATAGTGCACGGCGTTTTGCATCTTCTTGGATATGACCACGAAGATGAAATTCAAGCCCAGATTATGGAAAACAAAGAAAAAAAAATATTGGGTATTTTTAATATTCCAAACCCTTATTCGTTATGAGGAAAAAAAACTATGACATTCCTTAAGAATTTCAAAATGGGACCATTTGGTTTTAGAAAGCAATCGGTAAGAGATGAATTATCAGAACTAATCGAAAATTCAACCAAGACGAACGATAGTTTTGATGATCATGAAAGCGCTTTGTTACGAAATATTTTAGATTTGAAAGATTTAACAGCTGAGAGTCTAATGGTCCCAAGAGCTGACATTGTTTCCATAGACCTGACTGAAAACATTGATAGTGTTATGTCGCATATCTGCTCCGCTAATCATAGCAGACTACCTGTTCATAACGGCTCTATGGACTTGATATTGGGAATGATTCACATTAAAGACTTGATGCCACACTTACTTGAGAGCTCAAAGCCGGATTTAGAAAAACTGATGCGTCCTGTTTTATTTGTTTCGCCTTCAATTTGGGTGATGGATTTACTTCATGAAATGAGATTAAAAAGACGCCATCTTGCTCTGGTAGTTGATGAATTTGGTGGTGTCGACGGTCTTGTTACAATTGAAGATCTTGTAGAAGAGATCGTTGGAGAAATTGAAGATGAACATGATGAAATGGAAATGCCTCGTTTCGAGCTAATGGAGGAAGACTCAGCAATAGCAGATGCGAGACTAGAGCTTGAGGATCTTGAAAAATTAGTTGGTCCTTTAGTGGATGTCGAAGAACGTGAAGAGATTGATACAGTAGCTGGGCTCGTATTCCAACTGGCTGGCAGAGTTCCAGTGAAAGGTGAGGTTATACGTCATCCCTGTGGGTTGGAGTTTGAAGTCCTTGAAGGAGATCCGCGACGCATTACATTGTTGAAGATAGATGGTATTGATTCGGTTAGTAAACTAAAATAAAACTAAATGTTAATTTAAGAAGCAAGCCAAGGTGAAAATAGCCGAACTCAAATTCATTCAACTATCCAATAAGTTACATCAGAAAGGCCTTTTTTTGCAGGTATGTGCGATGGCTTTATTTGGCATGGTAGCTTCATTGTCACTTCCCCCTCTGTTTATTTTTCCAGCAATTCTCGGATTTATTCCATTTTTTATTCATTCATTGCTTTCAAAGTCTGTAAGGCAAATTATGTCGTTATTTTGGGGGTTTGCCTTTGGTTGGTTTGCTGCCTCACTTTATTGGATCTCGGCCTCCCTGTTTGTAGATATTTCATGGCAAATTTTATTATTACCCTTTAGCCTGTTTGGTTTACCAGCATTTTTAGCTGTTTTCTGGGCATTTGCTGGTTTATTTGTATTTATCTGCGGAAAAACTATCATATCTAGACTATTATTTTCAGTCCTTTTTATTGGTATAGCAGAATTAGGAAGGTCTGTTTTATTTTCAGGATTTCCTTGGAACTCACCATCACATCTAATATTAACTCATGTTTACTTGTCTCAGATTGCATCTGTGATAGGACAAAATGGTTCTGCCTTCCTCATACTTTTATTCGTCGTTTCTCTTTGTTTTCTTTATCTTCGCTCTTGGAAGCTATGTTTTTTATGTATTATGCCTTTTATAATAAGTGGTTTTTATGGTTATTGGAGAATTGATTATGCTTCTGTACCAATTAATTTAGGATTGGAACAAAAATCAGATTATTTGATAAGGATTGTGCAGCCAAACATTCCGCAAAATCAGAGGTGGAAGCCAGAATATAAGGACCAACATATAGATAGTTTATTTGCTTTATCTAAATTGAAGGAAACGCCAGCATCATTAATTATTTGGCCTGAGGCTGCATACCCTTCTATTTGGCCAAACTCCAAAAAAGAATTTAATGATATTGTTAAAAAAATATTAGTAAATAAATCAGAGCTTTTATCTGGGATACTACGTTTTGATCTGGATAAGAAACTATATAATTCTGCAATATTATTCGACACTAATGGCGATTCAGCTGGAATAATTGATAAGCAAAAACGTGTTCCATTTGGAGAATATATTCCATTCAGAGATAACTTTCCTTTTAAAAATTTATATTTATTTGGGAATAAAATGGATATTGATATAGGACCAAATAAAGGATTATTGTACACTAAAGATAATATTAAATTAGGTATTTTTATTTGTTATGAAATTATTTTTCCAGTTTCATTTTCTTCAAAAGATAGACCAGACATTATTGTAAACTTAACTAATGATGCTTGGTTTGGCAAAACGCTTGGCCCTTATCAGCATTTAAGTCAGGCACGCCTGAGATCAATAGAGGAGGGGTTACCTTTGGTGCGTGTTGCAAACACAGGAATTTCAGCTGCATTTGATTATAAGGGTATTCTTGTTGGTAAAATAAACCTTTCTGAAAAAGGGAATTTAGATATTCCGTTACCACTTAAACAAGAAGCAACAATATATTCTAGGTATAGGTGGAAAATTACGACTGTATTAATTTTTATTTTGATTTTATGTTCAGTTTTTCTTGACCAAAATCATTTGCCAGGGCAAAAAACAAATAAATTTTAACGGAATTGGTTCATGTCTTACTTGTTTACTTCTGAATCTGTTTCTGAGGGTCACCCAGATAAGGTTTGTGATAGAATCTCTGATGTTGTGTTGGACTTGTTCTTAGAACACGAGCCTGAGGCTCGCGTTGCGTGTGAAACTTTAGCTACAACAAATCGCGTTATATTAGCTGGAGAGGTTAGAGCCAACCAAAAGCTCCTTCCTGATATAATGGAAAAAATAGAGCCAGCGGTCCGCTCGGCTGTCAGGGATATAGGTTATTTTCAGGAAAAATTTCATTATGCTCATTTTGAATTTTTTAACTATTTACATGAGCAATCTGTGGATATATCTCAAGGTGTTGATAGCAAAAGCAACAAAGATGAAGGAGCGGGTGATCAAGGATTGATGTTTGGCCATGCTTGTATGGAAACAAAAACTCTCATGCCGGCTGCCATTCATTATTCCCATTTAATTTTAAAAACTCTCGCTAATTATAGAAAAAAGCAACAAGATTCAATTTTTGGTCCAGACTCAAAGTCACAGATTACGTTGAAATATAGTGATTCAGGTAAAATCCTTGGTGTAGATACTATAGTTTTGTCGACGCAGCATAAAAAGGGGGTCAATACCCAAGAAATTAGAAATATAGTGACGCCTTTGATTGATAATTTGCTGCCGGAAGGTTGGATGGTGTCAAAAGATAAACTTCTTATAAATCCCACAGGAAAATTTGAAATAGGTGGACCAGATGGAGACGCAGGACTTACTGGTCGAAAAATTATCGTGGACACATATGGGGGCGCTGCCCCGCACGGAGGTGGGGCGTTTTCTGGAAAAGATCCTACTAAAGTTGATAGATCAGCCGCATATGCAGCAAGATACCTTGCAAAGAATATTGTTGCCGCTGAACTTGCTGAAAAATGTACAATACAAATTGCGTATGCGATTGGTGTTTCTCAACCTGTATCTATACATGTTGATACTCATGGAAGAAGCAAATTTGAAAGTAAGAAAATTGAAAATGCCATTCGGGAATTAATTGACCTATCACCAAAGGGGATACGGACCCATTTGAAGTTAAATAATCCGATATATGCGTGTACTTCTGCATACGGCCATTTTGGACGTGAATTTCAAGAGATGGGTAAAAATACATTTTCTTGGGAAAACACGGATTTGGTTAACTCATTGCAATCATTTTTTTGATTGCCAAGACACAATAATCTTACCAATGAATTTATCTATGGAAGAATTTCTGCCTTATTATGGGAGACGAAAAGGAAGAAGGCTAAGTAAAGCTTCAGAGCGGTTACTAGAAAAAAATTTGCCAGCGTATTTGTTGCCCCATAAATTTAGTCATCCAACATGCTTATTTACCCATTATCCAGAAAAAATATTTTTGGAAATAGGTTTCGGTGGTGGAGAGCATTTAGCAATGGAAGCTAAAAACCATCCTGAAAATGGTTATATTGGTGCTGAACCCTTTCTGAACGGTGTGATTTCGCTTTTAAGATATTGCAAAGATGATGAGATTAAAAACATTCGCATATGGCCAGATGACATTCGCTTACAGGTTTCATCATGGCCCAACAATTGTTTGGATGGCGTGTTTATCATGTTTCCAGATCCTTGGCCAAAAAACAGACATGCAAGTAGACGAATAATTAATAAAGATAATCTTAAAGAACTCAGCAGGTTAATGAAAATTGGAGGGGAACTCAGAATGGCGACTGATCATTCTTGTGCAAAAAACTGGATTTTAGCAGGAATGTTAGCAAACCCGAATTTTGAATGGTCTGTTAACCACCCTAAAGACTGGAGTATAAAACCTAAGAACTGGCCTGAGAGTAGATATATGAGGAAGGCTATTATAGAAGGGCGAAAACCAGCTTGGTTTAACTTTAAGAGAGTGTCTAATTGATTGTTTTGGGTTAGAGTTTTAGCTTATACGAAATTTTTTTATATTCTTGAAAGATTATCTAAGTTGTGATAATATTGTTAAAAATTCGCGTCAAAATATTTGGTGGGCTATGACCCGCCTTTTTTTTGGTTAATAAACAAGGGTTGGGTTTATAGATATGTCCCTCTTAAAATTGACACAAATTGTTGAACCAGCACTTGAAGATATAGGTTACTTGCTTATACGGTTAAATTTTTCGACGCAAAATGAAAACTCTAACAGACAAAAGAGATCAAAGCTTCAAATTATGGCTGAACCGGTTGATTTATCTGAAATGACTGTAAAGGATTGTGAGAATATAAGTCGTCATATAGCGACTGTACTCGATGTGGAAGACCCTATAAAAGACCCTTATTATCTTGAGGTAAGCTCCCCTGGGATAGACAGGCCATTAACAAGAATTTCTGATTTTGATAGATTCAAGGGTGAATCAGTAAAGGTTCGAATGCGGTTCATTAGGGACGGTCGGAAACGATTTAGAGCAAAAATAGCTAAAGTTGACGAAAACGAAAACATTATATTCGAGACTGGGTTTGGAAGGATTACACTTGGACTCGGGGAAATTGAATCCGTTTGTATAGACCCAAGTAAATATTTTTCGACCAAGTCTAGGTTATAATAAAAAAGAAAAGAGATTACAATGGATACATCTTCAGTTCCTGGATTAGAACTAATCCAAATTGCAGACGCAGTTGCAAGGGAAAAGTCAATTGACCGTGATGAGGTTATCACGGCGATGGAAGAGGCAATTCAAAAAGCAGGTCGCTCTAAATATGGATATGAGCACGACATTAGGGCAATGATTGATAGAAAAACAGGTGCTATCAGTCTTGAGAGATGGACAGAAGTCGTTGAAGATATCGAAGATGATGCAACTCAGATGTCAGTTGATGAGGGGAAAAAACACCAAATTGAATTAGGGGGGTTTTTACGTGAGCCTTTACCACCAATTGAATTTGGCAGAATCGCTGCACAGACAGCTAAACAAGTAATATCACAAAAAGTTAGAGACGCAGAGCGTGCAAGGCAATATGAAGAGTACAAGGACAGAGTTGGGGAAATTGTTGTAGGCACCATAAAGCGCTCTGAAAGTTATTCAATTACAGTCGATCTCGGGAGGGCAGAGGGTGTAATTAGACGTGAGGAGATGATTCCACGTGAAAATTTGCGACAGGGAGATAGAATAAGAGCATATATTTTAGATGTAAGAGAGGAGGTAAGAGGCCCCCAAATATTTTTGTCTCGAGCATCAAATGACTTTATGGCTAAATTATTTACTCAAGAAGTTCCAGAGATTTATGACGGAATTATTGAGATTAAGGCTGTAGCTAGAGAACCTGGAAGTCGAGCTAAAATATCGGTTCTCTCAAGAGATACTAGCATTGATCCTGTTGGGGCCTGCGTCGGGTTGCGTGGTAGTCGTGTTCAAGCAGTAGTTGGTGAATTGCAAGGTGAAAAAATAGAAATTATACCATTTGTAGAAGACCCTGTCGGTTTTGTAGTAAACGCACTGGCGCCTGCTGAAGTCGCAAAAGTTTTAATGGATGAAGTTGCTAACAGGATGGAAGTTGTTGTTCCAGACGACCAACTTAGTCTTGCAATAGGTAGACGCGGACAAAACGTTCGTCTTGCCTCACAGCTTACTGGTTGGTATATCGATATTTTGACTGAAGCAGAAGAGTCGGAGAAGCGACAGGAAGAAATAAAAAACCGTTCCAGCCGATTTATCGAGGCATTAAATATTGACGATGTTATTGCCCATCTTTTGGTTGCAGAGGGATTTGTAATGTTAGAAGATATTGTAGTTGCCGAAATTGAAGAACTTGCAGATATTCAGGGTTTTGATATTGATATTGCAACGGAAATTCATAATCGAGCTGTTGAATTTGTTGATTCAGAAAATAAACGTATTGAGAGTGAACTTGTAAGATTGAAAGTCTCGAATGATCTTCGTCAGTTTGAATATTTGTCCCTTCCTATGATGCTGAAGTTAGCTGAAAATGAAATTCTAAAACTTGATGATTTGGCAGAATTAGATAGTGAGGAGTTAATGAACTTGATTGGAGAGCTTGGTCTCGATGATGAAGTGGAGGCAGGGAACATTATTATGGCTGCCCGAGCACATTGGTTTGAGGAAGATAAAACATCAGAAGATGCTACTAAAAATAAATTAGATGATGAACAATCTAGTTCAGTAGATTAATTGTTATGAGCTCAAAATTAAATGGCAAAACGGACCTGCATAATAACTGGTGAAACAGATGAACCCACAAACTTGTTAAGGTTTGTTGTTGGTCCTGACAAGTCTTTAACTCCCGATGTTTTGAATAAATTGCCAGGTAGAGGCGCTTACACGTTGCCAAAACCTGAATACGTCAAGGAAGCGCTGTACAAAAACAGATTTGCTAAACAACTTGGTTTTTATAAACGTTTATCACCAAGTGAAATAGATTTATTTCTCTCTTCACTCGAAAATTTATTACAGAAAAATTTTATCGAACAGATAGGTCTTGTTCGAAAGCAGGGAAGCGCAGTTGCTGGTGCAGGTAATTTGAAAGAACATCAGTTTGCTATAGGCTTGCTTATTGCAGCCGACGCTTCTAAGAGAGAGGCTAGAAAAATTATATCTTTGACTAGGCCCAGTTGGATATTGAAGAACATTCCAGCAAAAACATTAGGAAAGCCTTTCGGACGAAATTCACTAGCATTTGTAGGCATCTTTAGTTCAAAAAATGAAGAAAATAATTTTGATGGACATCTCCTTAGGCATTCTTTTCGTAGGTGGGAAGCATTTATTCACGAGAACTCTTGTCAGAGAGGCACCGACGGGTGTATCAACGAACGAATTTAGGTTTTAAATAAATAACGAAGTTAGCAAAAAGGGCATATAATGAGTGAAGACACAAATAAGACCAAGACCTTAAGTTTGTCAGGTAGTGGCAAGTTATCTCTTGGTGGTGTGGACTCCCCTGCTCGCAGAGGCTCTGAAGTTAGCGCAAGGAGAGGTAAAACTGTGCAGGTAGAAGTCCGTCGGAAAAGGGCTCCTGCAAGTCAGATCCAAAGAAACCCCTCAGCGGCATCGCAGACTAAAGCAAATCAATCACCAGCTTTATCGCCCCTTATGGCTGATAACGAAGGGGAAAACCAACTTCAAGATGGCCTTACGGCTACAGAACGTGCTAATCGCATTGCAGTGTTAAAACAAGGCGTAAAACGTTCTGAAGAAACTTCTAATAAAATAGGAGAGATCAAAACAAACATAGAAGGGTCGAATGGACAAAGTTCGGATCTTGAAAATGACTCTCACGAAATTTCAGAAAAAAGCAAAGATTTATTATTAGAACGGCGACGTACTGAATTAGCAGAGCTTGAAGAAATAGAAGCGAGAACAAAAGCAAAAAAAAATCAAGAGTTGTCAAACACTCAAGCTGAAAAACTCAGACAGAAAAACATAAATTCGATGTCTCCAGATATTATCAAAGAGGCACCACAAACTAGGCGTCTTAATGATGCGCCACAAAATAGACGGAAACGTGACGATGATATTGAACAGCCACGCAGATCTCATGGAAGAGCTCGTGATGGTCTCTCAAGAAGGCAAGGTAAACTTACTATATCAGAGGCACTTTCAGGTTCAGAAGGTGGCAGGCAACGTTCTCTTGCATCTGTTAGAAGACAGCGAGAAAAAGCTCGAATGCGTGAAGAAACACAACCTCAGATTAAACAGGTTAGAGATGTTGTAATCCCAGATTCAATTACTGTATCTGAGCTAGCAAATCGTATGGCTGAACGTTCCGCAGACGTCGTAAAAGAACTGATGAAGCAAGGTATAATGGCTACTGCTACTCAGACCATTGATGCAGAGACAGCAGAGCTGGTTACAATAGAATTTGGTCATAAGGCACTCCGAGTATCTGAATCGGATATTGAGATTGGTCTTGAAGGCAAGGAAGACTCTCAAGACAGTCTGAAAACAAGACCCCCTGTTATAACGATTATGGGACATGTTGATCATGGTAAGACTAGTTTGTTAGATGCTATTCGTAAAACAGATGTCGCTGGAGGTGAGTCAGGGGGTATCACCCAGCATATAGGCGCATATCAAATTAAAACACAGTTAGAAAACATTATCACTTTTATTGATACACCAGGGCATGAAGCTTTTACAGAAATGCGTTTAAGGGGTGCAAATACCACAGATATTGTTGTTCTTGTTGTTGCTGCAGATGACTCTGTGAAAGCACAAACAATAGAAGCAATTAACCATGCTAAAGCAGCGGAGTGCCCTATCATTGTAGCAGTAAATAAATGTGATAAACCGGAAGCAGATGCTCAACGTGTTCGCAATGATTTACTGCAATATGAAATTATAACAGAGGATTTTGGCGGAGAGATCCAGTGTATTGATGTCTCGGCCCATACAGGAGAGGGTCTTGAAAAGTTAGAGGAGGCTATGATGCTTCAAGCAGAGATTTTAGAACTAAAGGCAAATCCAGATAGGTCTGCGGAAGGTTCTGTGATTGAAGCTAAAGTGGAGCGCGGGAAAGGGTCTGTTGCAACAGTCTTAGTTCAGAAGGGAACGTTGAAAGTTGGTGATATTTTTGTTGTTGGGGCAGAATATGGAAGAGTGCGTGCACTCCTTAACGATAGAGGTGCAAATTTAAAAAAGGCACTTCCAGGGCAACCAGTTGAGGTTTTGGGACTAAACGGTACACCAATGGCCGGTGACCAATTTATTGTTGTCCCTACAGAATCAAGAGCTCGTGAAATTGCTGATTATCGAGGTAGAAAAGCACGAGACAAAGAGGCTGCAATAAAAGCACGTGGGTCAGTTGAACAAATGTTATCAGCAATTGCGGCAGGTGAAGCTGAAGAATTGCCTGTAGTTATAAAAACAGACGTTCATGGCTCTCTTGAAGCTATAAAAGTTGCTCTTGATAAGCTAGCAACAGACCAAGTTAAGGTACGCATCTTAACAGGCGGAGTTGGTGCATTATCGGAATCAGATATATCTCTAGCTGCAGCTTCACAAGCTATTGTTGTTGGATTTAATGTTCGTGCCATTCCTCAGGCTCGAGATCTTGCGCGACGTGATGGCATTGAAATTAGATACCACTCTATAATTTATGAGCTAATTGATGAAATTAAAACAGCGATGAGTGGATTATTAAGTCCAGATAAACAAGAGGAATTCATTGGATATGCAGAAATAAGAGAGGTTTTTTCAGTGTCAAAACAAGGTAAAGTTGCAGGATGCTACGTCACAGAAGGAATAATTCGTCGTGGGTGTAGTGTTCGTTTGTTAAGAGATAATATTGTAATCCACGAAGGTTCTCTTAAGACACTTAAACGTTTTAAAGATGAAGTAAAGGAGGTAAAGGATGGCATGGAATGTGGGATGGCGTTTGAAAATTATTCTGATATACAACAGGGTGACGTTATTGAATGTTTCGAAGTAACAGAAGTGGCTCGTAGTTTGTAATTTTGTTACTACTTTAATATTCAGTTTTTTTTGAATGAAAACTAGGCAAGTATTATGTCGAAAAAAGTTAAAATATCTCCCAAATCTCCAAGTAAACGCCAGTTGCGTGTTGGAGAAGAAATACGCCATATATTGGCTGGAATCTTTATAAGACAAGACATATATGTTCATGAACTTAGTGGAAAATCGATCACTGTAAGCGAAGTTTCTGTAAGTTCAGATCTTTCTAGCGCAAAGGTTTTTGTTATGCCCTTGGGTGGGGAAGATATAGAAATCATACTGCCTGTTCTAAATAAGATGGCTCCATTTTTTGCTCATCATGTTTCTCAGAAAGTACATCTTAAACGCATGCCAAAGCTTAGTTTTTTAAAGGATGAAAGTTTCGATTACGTAGATAAAATTACTTCTTTATTTAATAATTTACCTAAACCATTAAATGCTGAGACCTCAATCTGCAATGAGATTGAAATACAGGTTGAAACTCAAGCAGACAGCTTCTCGCAGACAAGAAAATCTTAAATGAAGCTAAATTAGTGATGTTATCTAATAAGACTAGGATACATGGATGGATCAACTTCGATAAGCCTGCTGGGATAAGTTCTGCAAAAGCTTTAGCTGTTATTCGCAAAAAACTAAATTGTTCAAAAATTGGCCATGGTGGGACCTTGGACCCATTGGCTAGTGGTGTGTTACCCATTGCTATTGGGGAGGCAACAAAAACTGTTTCTTATGTAATGGATAGCGCAAAAAAATACGAATTCACAATAAGTTGGGGGTACGAAACAACAACAGATGATAAAGAGGGTTCACCTACCAGAACATCAAATAATATTCCTACAAAGGAGGATATTGACAACTGCATCCCTGAATTTATTGGAAAAATAAAACAGACACCGCCAGATTACTCAGCTGTAAAGATAGACGGCAAGCGCGCTTATTCCATTGCACGTTTTTCTGAAAAAAGGGGAATAGAAAATCAAGTAGATTTAAAATCGCGTGAAGTAAACATCCATAATTTGTCGTTATTATCATTGAGTAACAACAATGCATGTTTCTCAATATTTTGTGGGAAAGGAACCTATGTTCGCTCTTTGGGTCGCGATTTAGGTCGCCGATTAGGGTCAGCTGGACACATTTCTGCCCTTAAGAGGATTTCTGTGGGAAATTTCAACCTAAAAGATGCGATTTCACTGGATTTTTTTAAAAATTTGAGAGATATTGCCGATGCAAAAAAAAATGTTATATCGTTATCTGCAGTGCTAGACGACATCCCGGCATTGCAAATAACACCCGTAGAGGCAGAAAGAATAAGAATGGGGCAACGCATACCCTATTTTGGGAAAAGTTTTGTTGAGAACCAAAATAGTGTTGCCATTTGTAATGGCGTGGTTATCGCATTAATAACACTTGATTCCGGGATTATTCGTCCTGTCAGGGTTTTTAACATACAGTAGTTATGTTCAAGGAGGTAATAGATGTCGATAACAAAAGAAAAAACAGCTGAATTGGTTAAAAGATTCGGTTCTAATGATAAAGACTCTGGTTCCGCTGCTGTGCAGGTAGCAATTTTAAGCGAGCGTATAGCTAATCTTACAGAGCATTTAAAAACCCATAAGAAAGACTTTGGTTCGCGTCGTGGTCTTTTAATGATGGTTGGACAAAGACGTCATTTGCTTGATTATATAAAATCACGAAAAGAAAGCGATTATAGAGAACTAATATCAACATTAGGCTTGCGCAGATAATTATTAAAAAAATCTATTTGGTTTTTAAAATATCATTTTTAGACTGCTTTATTCAAAAGTTGTCTTTTTTGTTGTTGCAATTCAATATTTCCCATGTCATACAGCCATCATAGAAATGTAAAAACAATTATTTGCCGCAAAAGATGGAGTGATGCGGACGCTTGACAAAGCAAGCTTTTTGAACAACCAGACGGAGATTGTTGTTCAGTTTGATTCTACTAAAATTTAAGAAACTTAATTTGGAACCGCAAGCGCTTCGCACAAAATTCTGTATCTCATAAAGCAATTCGTAAAGCGGCTGACATGATGAGCGAACGGAGTAGTGTATGTTCACAATTTATAAAAAAGAATTCAAATGGGGTGAAAAGACCGTTGTTTTGGAAACGGGAAAAATAGCTAGACAAGCAGATGGGGCTGTTTTGGTTACTATCGGTCAAACGACTGTCTTATGCACAGCTGTCGCTGCAAAATCTGCGAAGCCTGGCCAAGATTTCTTTCCATTAACCGTAAATTATCAAGAAAAGGCATTTGCTGCTGGAAAAATTCCAGGTGGATTTTTTAAACGTGAAGGACGCCCATCTGAAAATGAAACACTTGTAAGCAGACTAATTGATAGGCCTATAAGACCCTTGTTTCCTAAAGAATTTAAATGTGAAACACAGGTTATATGCACAGTTTTATCGCATGATATGGAAACCAATCCAGATATTGTAGCAATGATAGGTGCATCTGCAGCTTTAACCATTTCGGGCGTTCCATTCTTTGGACCCATTGGAGCGGCACGTATAGGATTTATTGGCGGCGATTTTGTTTTAAACCCGACTATTACTCAAATGGAAGAATCTACTTTAGATTTAGTAATGGCTGGCACTTCAGAAGGGGTGTTAATGGTAGAGTCCGAAGCAAGTGAATTATCGGAAAAAACAATGTTAGATGCAGTTAATTTTGGGCATGAGCAAATACAAACAGCCATAAGCGCTATTATAGAGCTTGCGGAAACAGCTGCCAAAGAGCCACGTGAACTTCCACAGGAATTACCTGAGGCTCAGGAAATTAGAAAAAATTTATCAAGTTTGAAAACTGAGGTTGAAAAGGCTTATATCATTTCAGAAAAAAGTGAAAGGCAAAGGGTCCTATCAGATATCAAGGAAAGGGCTATTGAAATAGCAGGCCAAGAGGCAGATGGAGTTTTAGTTGCCAGCATAATGAAGGAACTCGAGTCAAATGTTGTGCGTTCTGCTATCTTAAAGACGGGAAAGCGCATTGATGGTCGCGATACTAAAACAGTTCGTCCGATTGTAGCTGAAGTTGGATTGCTTCCGAGGACCCATGGTTCAGCGCTTTTTACACGAGGAGAAACACAGGCTCTTGCAGTTACAACACTTGGTACGGGACAAGACGAACAAATCATTGACTCACTAGAGGGAGAATTTCGTTCGAGATTTATGCTCCACTATAATTTTCCTCCATATTCAGTTGGTGAGGCGGGCCGTACTGGAAGTCCTGGTAGGCGTGAAATTGGACATGGAAAGTTAGCTTGGAGAGCAATTAACCCTGTTTTACCAAAAAAAGAGGAATTCCCTTATACCCTAAGAACCGTATCGGAAGTAACAGAATCTAATGGTTCATCTTCTATGGCCACTGTGTGTGGAACATCGCTCGCAATGATGGACGCTGGGGTTCCTTTGAAACGTCCTGTTGCTGGTATAGCAATGGGACTAATTAAAGAGGATGATTCCTATGCTGTTTTATCTGATATTCTTGGTGATGAAGATCATTTGGGTGACATGGACTTTAAAGTTGCTGGAACTCAAGACGGGATCACGTCATTACAAATGGATATAAAAATTACATCTATTACTTCTGAGATTATGGAGATTGCGTTAGGCCAAGCCAAAGATGGTAGGTTGCATATCCTAGGGGAAATGAGTAAGGCTCTAAAATCTGCCAGAGAGACTTTGTCTGATAGCGCGCCCAAAATTACTACTTTAAAAATACCAGTTGATAAAATAAGAGATATTATTGGGCCTGGCGGCAAAGTTATCAGAGAAATTTGTGAGCAAACTGGTGCTAAAATTGATATTGAAGATGACGGCACAGTGTCAATAGCAGCATCTTCCCAAGAGTCCTCTGAGGAGGCAATTGGGCGAATCAAGGATATTGTAGCAGAGCCAGAACTTGGTCAAATTTACACTGGATCTGTAGTTAAAACAGTGGATTTTGGTGCTTTTGTAAATTTTCTTGGACCAAAAGATGGTCTTGTACACATCTCCGAAATGCTTGAAGAGCGAGTGGCAAAGACAACAGATGTATGCAAAGAAGGTGATAGCGTTAAGGTAAAGGTTATTGGCTTTGATGATCGAGGAAAAGTAAAATTATCAATGAAACGGGTTGATCAGAAAACAGGTGCCGATCTCGAAGCTGTTTCTGATTCCTCGGAAGTAGAATGACTTTATAAACCAGGGGTCTCAGAAAAGAGTTGGTAAAAATTGGGGTAGTTTAACAGCTGATATATTTATGAATTAAGAAAAGTATTAAAGTTACTATTATTATACGTTAGATGCTGCTACTCCGACGTTGTTAAAGCCACCATCTACGTAATGAATTTCTCCGGTTACCCCACTTGAAAGATCTGAAATCAAGTAACAGCCTGCTTTTCCTACCTCATATATATCAGGATTTCTACCCAAAGGCGCATTGTTTTCACTATGACGAAAAATTCCACGCGCCCCACTAATTGCTGCGCCAGCAAGAGTTTTCATTGGTCCGGCGGAAAGGCCATTTACTCTAATGTTATGCTTGCCAAGATCAACAGCCAAATAACGAATAGATGCCTCTAACGCAGCCTTTGCAACACCCATTACGTTGTAATTTGGAGTGGTTCTTACCCCTCCTAGATAACTCAGTGTTAATAGAGAGCCACCGTTCGACATTATTGGCAAAGAAGATTTTGCTAATTCTGTAAAAGAAAATGCAGATATTAACATCGTTTTTTTAAAATTTTCTCTGGATGTATTATAATAAGCACCTCGCAGTTCGTTTTTATCTGAAAACCCTACAGCGTGAACCACAAAATCAATCTCGGTCCAATGTTTTGATAATTTTTCCATCGCCGTTCTTGTTGATGTTTTTTGGCTCACGTCACAAGGTATTAGAATATCTGTTTCAACTGTTTTAGCTAATGGTATAAGTCGTTTCTCAAATGCTGGTATCTGATAAGTAAACGCTAATTTTGCACCAAGGTTATGGGCTTGCTTAGCTATTCCCCATGCAGCAGAATTTTCATTTGCGACCCCCATTATTAATCCTCGTTTGCCATATAGAATAGTCATTTTTTTGAAAACCTACTTTACAACTTTAGCTACAGCAAGAGTGGCATTTGTTCCGCCAAAGCCAAAAGAGTTGGATAGTGCTACGTCTATATTGATATCATCTATCCGTCCAGTAACTACTGGTAACTCTCCGATTTCTGGGTCGGGTGTATTAATGTTAGCAGAAGCAGCAATAAAATTATTTTTCATCATTAGTAATGTATAAATTAGTTCTTGCACGCCTGTCGCACCAAGTGAATGACCTGTTAAAGATTTTGTTGACGATAAATAAGGTAATTTATTTAAAGGACCAAACACTTCATTAACAGCTATTAGTTCTTTTGAATCACCAGCTGGAGTAGATGTGCCATGGGCATTAATATATACAACATCTCCAGGCAGTCCATTACCATTAAAACCTTTTAACGCTAATTGCATGCATCTTACAGCCCCCTCACCAGAAGGCGCAACCATGTCGTAGCCATCAGAATTGGCTCCATATCCGACTATTTCCGCATAAATTTTAGCCCCCCTCGCTTTTGCATGTTCATATTCTTCTAATACTAGCATGCCACCACCACCGGCTATTACAAACCCATCTCTGTCGGCATCATATGCTCTACTTGCAAGATGTGGTGTATCGTTATATTTTGATGACATTGCGCCCATTGCATCAAATAATGAAGATAAAGACCAGTCTAATTCTTCACCGCCCCCTGCAAAAACAATATCTTGCATCCCGTAACGAATAGAATCTGTCCCCGCAGCTATACAATGTGCAGAGGTTGAGCAGGCAGAAGTTATAGAGTAATTAAGTCCTTTGATTTTAAAAAAAGTAGCAATACAAGCAGATACGGTAGACGACATACATCTTGGAACCATATATGGTCCAATTCGTTTTGGCCCCTTTTCTCTTGTAATATCTGCGGCAATAACGACATTTGCCGTCGAAGGTCCCCCAGAGCCGGCGATCAAGCCAGTTCGTGGGTTAGAAACATCTTTTTCTTCTAGCCCAGCATCTAAAATTGCTTGTTCCATTGACAAAACTGCATAGGCAGATCCTTCTCCCATAAACCGCATTTTTTTTCTGTCAATATGCTCACTCACATCAAGTTTTACAGCTCCTTTTACTTGTGACCTAAACCCAAGTTCGGCATAATCGGGGGCACTTATAATTCCAGAAACACCATTCATTAACGATTGTGTAACTTCATCAACATCATTTCCAATTGATGAAACAATACCGATACCTGTAATTACAACTCTCCGCATAATTATACTCCCGCTCCGAACAGCCCAACTCGAATATCTTCTGCCTGGAAGACTGAATCCCCATCGCAAAACACTTCACCATCTGCTATACCCAATACAAGTTTTCGCAAAATTACCCGTTTCATATGGAGCCTAAACGTAAGAATTTTTGCATCTGGCAGAATTTGCCCTGAAAATTTTACTTGTCCAACAGAAATTGCACGTCCTCTGCCAAGTCCTCCTGCCCAACCTAAATAGAAACCCACTAACTGCCATAGCGCATCCATGCCAAGGCAGCCTGGCATCACTGGATCATTTTCAAAATGACATTTAAAAAACCAAAGGTGTGGATGAATATCGAATTCAGCTTCAATTTGGCCCTTATTAAATTGACCACCGTCATCTGTAATAGAAGTAATTCTGTCGCACATAAGCATTGGGGGCATTGGTAATTGTGGATTTCCAGGACCAAATAATTCCCCTTTTGCACATAAAATTAATTCATCATAAGAATAACTTGATTGTTGGCTTTTTGTCATTAATGTTCCTTTTTTACCATTTTTGGGAAGTTATTTGCTTTGTATTTAATAAAAAGGCAATTATTTTTAAAGACAGCTCAATTCAGTTTTTCATCTTCAATTAGTCCCCAGAATGAGTCTCGTTTTATCCAACCTTTTAAATCAGAATGAGCCACTTTGCAGAATTGGGATTTGCAATATTGTAATTCCATTATAACATTTCTCTCAGCGTAACCCAGGATTTCTGAATTGTCTTCATTTGTTTTATAAATTTTCGTTACTCGCTCAGTTATTAAGGCCGTTCTTCGTCCAGTTAATAGTTTGGAATGCATCCATCCAGTTACTTCATCATGGTCAATAACTTTTCTCCACACATCATATTCGGCAATTATTTTGAGCGGCAACCCTTTCTGTTTATAAGTCCATAAAATCGGATATTCATTACCTGGCCCAACTCTCATATTTGCTTCTTCAGATTTAAGCGACAGGAATCTGGGAATTTCATATCCAGAGCCACGCACAACTAATCGAATATCCTGAGCAAATAAGTTGCTCATGTTCGTTACATCAGTTGCCATTATAGACATAATTACTATCGTGTATGAGAAAATAAAAATTATTCTAAAAGTCAATTGATTGCATTTTCGTTTAATGAGAAGATTTCGATTAAATTTTTTTTTGATTCTAAGCATAGTAGTTTTTTAAACATCCTCTGATACAAAAAAAATAAATCTGGACGCAAGCATAAACCAAATTTAAAGTGATCAAACTGGGTTAAATTTAAAAATATCATTTGGACTATCATAACAGAAATGTGCATTATAATGCGAGTATCTTCTGTGTTGGGTTAAAACAAATAAGGTTGAAGGAAGATGAAGACCAAAATTATTTTAACGCGTAGGCTACCAGATTCGGTTGAGACACGTATGCGAGAGCTATTTGACGCTGTATTAAACGAGTTTGATCAACCATTTACCCAAGCCCAGTTGATTGATTCAGTAAAAACAGCTGATGTACTCGTCCCAACAGTTACAGATAACCTTAATTCCACAATTATAGAACAGGCGGGTCCTCAGTTAAGACTTATAGCTTCTTTTGGAACAGGCGTTGACCATATTGATGTTAATGCTGCGCGTGAAAAGGGAATTACTGTTACTAACACGCCTGGTGTTTTAAGTGAGGATACTGCAGACGTTGCTATGGCACTTATTTTGGCAGTACCGCGTCGAATTGTTCAGGGAGACACAAAAATTCGCTCTGGTCAATGGGACGGTTGGTCACCAACTGGGATGCTTGGTCACCGTATAAATGGAAAACGACTAGGTATTATTGGAATGGGCTCGATAGGGCAAGCTATTGCACGAAGAGCCAAAGCATTTGGAATGTCTATTCATTATCACAATAGAAAAGCTGTGCATCCCTCAACAGAGGCAGAATTGGAGGCCACTTATTGGGAGAATGTTGAGCAAATGCTTCCCCGTGTGGATATTATTTCGGTAAATTGTCCAAGCACAACAGCAACACATCATCTTTTAAATGCACATAGATTGAGTCTTCTATCTTCTCATTCTTATCTTGTAAATACTGGGAGAGGGGATGTGATAGATGAGCTAGCACTTATAGAGTTATTAAAGCAGAAAAAAATTGCAGGAGCTGGTTTAGATGTATATGAAAATGAGCCAATTGTGAAATCTGAACTTTTTGATTTGCCAAATGTAGTATTACTTCCGCATATAGGCTCTGCAACGATTGAAGGCAGACATGCGATGGGAGATAAAGTAATCATAAACATCCAAACTTTTCTGGATGGTCACACCCCGCCAGACAGAGTTGTTCCAGCAATGCTGTGAGCAGCAGCAATTTTTATGTTAAGTCGTCATTTTTTGAGCAAATTACGCAGTTATCTAGTTTGGTCGTTTCAATAGATTTAAAGTTGCTTGAAAAACCATCAAATAAAATTAATCTGTTTATTGTCATTTCACCAGCTCTTGTAACCCACTTTATTGTTTCTAAAGATTGTAAGTTGCCGATTAATCCTGTTATGGGTGATAGGATACCAGCTTGTGCGCAATTTGTGGCTTGTGCCACGTCGGAATCTTTTGGAAAAAGACACGCGAAACAAGGTGAATTATTATAACCTTCTACACCTGCCATCAAAGAGGCCATTTGCCCATCAAACCGAACGGCACCTCCAAAAATATGTGGAATTCCATTTTCGAAAGCTGCTTCGGCAGCATTAAATTTTGTGCGGAATTGGTCAGCACAATCTACTAGTAAATTGCAATCAGATAAAATATCGTTAAGTTTTTCTTTGTCCATTGTTTTTTGTATTATTTTTACCGAAACATCAGGGTTGATATCTTGAACGAAGCGTTTTGCACTTTCAGTTTTTGGTTTTCCAACATCACTCTCACGGTAAATAATTTGCCTGTTTAGATTACTTAAATCAATAATGTCATTGTCACAAATTATTATCTCTCCAACACCAGCTGCTGCCAGATTTGCAATAACAACTGAGCCCAAGCCTCCCGCCCCTAGAACTGCTATTTTAGAAGATAATAATGCTTGCTGTCCATCTTCATCAATTTCATGCATTACTATTTGGCGTGCATATCGGTGGAGTTGGGTATCGGTTATCTTCATTTATGTTTATGCCTTTTGCCCTGTAGAACCAAAACCACTTTGTCCTCTTTTTGTTTCATTAAGGGCTAATACAACTTTTAATTTTACTTGTATAACAGGGGTAATTATTAATTGCGCAATTCTAGAACTATGTTCAATAACAAATTTATCCTGACCTAAATTGATAAGTAAAATTTTTATTTCACCCCTATAGTCGCTATCAATTGTTCCAGGTGAATTTAATATCGATATACCATTTGTATAGGCAAGTCCAGAACGTGGACGTATTTGAGCTTCTAAATTTTTCGGGAGGCTTATTTTTAATCCCGTTGGAATTAGAATTCTCTCAAAAGGTCTTAATTCAATTGGCTTTGAAAGTGCGGCATACAAATCCATACCAGCGGCACCTTCGGTTTGATATTTAGGAATAGGTAGATCGCTCGCATGGTCTAATATTTCAATATCAATGTTAAGGGAAGAGCTCATACCCCCCTCTTTTCTTGATTATTAGAAAAATATCCACTAATCTTATCAGTTAATTTTTGTGCTACCGTTTCCTTACTGTTTGTACCCCAATCTTCTACATCATTTTTAGAAATAAAAAAAACTTCATTATTATCAGCATTGAACACAGAAATACCAGACTGAAAAACTGAATTTGCCAAAATCCAATCTGCATTTTTATTCTTTCTTTTTTTAGCAGCGTTTATTTTGAGATTTTCTGTCTCTGCTGCGAAACCAATAACAAGCCTTGGCCTTGATTTGTGACATCCAACCCAAGATAAAATGTCCGGTGTTTCAGTTAGCACAAGTTGAGGTATTTTTTTATTAGATTTCTTGATTTTTCTCTTGTTAACCTGCAATGGGCGCCAATCAGAAACAGCTGCTGCACAAACCACACAATCCACTTCAAGTTCTTTCTCACAAGCGCTCTTCATTTGTTCTGCTGTATCAACCAAAATAAGGCGGACGTCTTCTGGCGCTTCTAAATTGACTGGTCCTGAAATGAGACAAACTGATGCGCCAGCAGCAGCGCAGGCATCAGCAATTGCAAATCCCTGCTTTCCAGATGATCTATTTCCAATAAATCTAACGGGGTCAACGGGCTCATAAGTTGGTCCTGCAGTTATAAGAATTCTAATCCCGTCCAACGGTTTTTGCAGACTTTTATCACTAATTCCTATTTTTTCGTTTAGCTTAATGTGTAATGTTTTTTGTATCTCAGAAACAATGTACGAGGTGTCAGCCAATCTACCAGAACCTATTTCCCCACATGCGGTATTGCCATTGTCTGGACCTAAGAAGCGAACAGCCCTATTCAACAGGGTAGTACAGTTTTCTTGAGTTGCAATATTTGACCACATGTGCGGATTCATTGCAGGCGCAACAAAAATAGGAGCGTCTGCTACAAGACATATAGTGCTTGCAAGGTCATCAGCGAGCCCATGCGCCATTTTTCCAATAAAATTAGCCGTTGCTGGAGCAATTAAAATTAATTCTGCCTTACGAGCAAGTTGGATATGTCCCATTTCTTGCTCATCTGTTAAATCAAATAAATTTGAGTAAACTTTATTTCCAGTAAGTGCAGATACGGATAAAGGTGTTATAAAATTTTTGGCTGCTTCTGTCATTACCACTGTGATGGTGAATTCAAAATCTCGTAATCGTCTGATAAGTTCAAGAGCTTTATATGCAGCAATCCCACCAGTTATAATTAGCAATATTTCCGGCTTTTTATTTTTATCGCTAGTGCTAATTTGAAGGCTATGCGGGTCTAAACTAAAACCAAATTGAGGAGCTATTTTAGATAATCTTTTTGCTTGGTTCAAAGGTAAATGTTTTCTGCTTTTATAATTACTTATAGCACTAGGACCTACACCGAGTAGTTTTTGAAGATTATCAGCGCCTCCAAAAGCATTAATCAGATAGTTTAATTTATCCTGATAACCCATTTTTCACAATTTGGTGAGAATTTCACATATTTGAAATTAGCTGTAAAAAAGAAAAAAAGCAACACTTATTGATATACCGCCAAAAAACCAACCTAGATTAGAGATGAAGAAAGACTTTTTGTTTTCATTTCTTTCAGTATTTTGTTCAATTAGACTCTTCTCATATTTATCTATAATCTTAGGGAGGGCGCGAACAACCCGTTCAATATCTGAGAAGAATTCCTGTAGTTTCAATGCAAACCCTGTCTGAGACTGAATCCATTCAGACGCGAGCGGTTTTGCGAGATGCCACATATTTGCGTCGGGATTAAGGCTGCGTGCCACACCCTCAGCCATCACCATTGTTTTTTGAAGTAGATTGAACTGGGGCTGCACGAAAATATCAAATCTAGCTGATATTTGCAATATTTGACCAAGGGCTTCACTTAGCTCTATCTCACCCAAAGGTTTATCCATTACTGGGTCAACTAGCGCTCTCAAATTTTGTGCAAATAATGAAAGAGGGGCCTCCTCTGGAAGCATACCTGCATCATAATGTAGTCTTGCAACTTTATCATAATCTCGTTCCAGTAGAGCTATAAGCAAGCTTCCTAAAAAAAATCTGTCTTCCGGCAAAAGACTCCCCATAATACCAAAATCAATTGGCACCAGCGTTCCATCAGATGTCACAAATATATTTCCTGGATGCATATCGGCATGAAAATATCCATCTCTGAATACTTGGTTAAAAAAGCTCGTTGCTGCTTTATTAGTGATATCATCAATTTTATGACCCGAGGCAACAAGGCCTTTTACGTCATCAATTCTAAGTCCTGTAATCCATTCACAAACAAGAACATTCTTACTTGTAAGACTATGTTCTATCCAAGGAATTCGAACTCCCATATCAGATGCCAAATTATCTCGTAATTTGCCACCTGCCGCGGCTTCCATCCGCATATCCAGTTCAAGCTCAGTTAATTGTTTGAACTGTTCTACAGCTATAACTAAACGTAATCTTTTAAGTTGCGGAGCAAGAAATTCCATTATTCTGGCAAGTGTATAAAAAAAAGTTATATCTTTTGCCATGCGTTTGTGAATATTTGGGCGAAGTATTTTTACTGCTACGTCACGTCCATCAGTAAGTTTTGCTTTGTGTACTTGCGCAACCGAAGCGGCAGCTACAGGTTGATCCTTAAAAAAAACAAAGATTTCTTCAATTTTTTTTCCTGTTTCACGTTCAATTATTTTCTTGGCAATTTGTGATGAAAATGGAGGAATGCTATCTTGAAGCATTACTAATCCGCGGGCAATATCTGGCCCAAGTAAATCCGAACGAGTGGATAACGCCTGTCCAAATTTTATGAATACAGGACCTAATTTTTGCAAAGCAAGGCAAAGTGTTTCACCTGCATTCTTCTGACTATTTTGACCAGCTACAAGAAAGTTAACGAAGCTGAAGAGTGATTTTTGCCATGCAGGCAATGGTGCAAGTCTACTAATATGGCCTAAAACTCCTGCCCTTCCAAGTATAAGTCCGATATAAGGAAGTCTAAATATAGCTATCAGGTAAGACATTAATCTAGCTTCCACCCTGAATGGATTGCTGCGATTCCGCCAGAAAGTGTTTTGACTTTGATTTGTGACATTCCTGCATTAGCCATCATTAAACTAAGCTCTGTTTGAGATGGAAATTGACGAATAGATTCAACTAAATATTGATAGGCTTGACTATCGCCGGCTATGAGGTGACCGAGCCTGGGGAGCACATCAAAAGACCATTTATCATATATAACAGTTAATAACTGGTTTTTTACATGTGAAAATTCAAGACAACAAAATCTCCCGCCGGGTTTTAGAATACGAACTATTTGTTTTAATGCCTTGGTTCGATCTGGAACATTTCTAAGTCCAAACGCAATAGTCACTCTATCCACACTATTATCTGCTAAAGGTATAGCTTGCGCATCGCCAAGTAACCAATTAAGCTTATGTTTATAATTTTCCATTACTTTTCTCTTTTGGCCTGAGGCTAGCATTTGCTGGTTTATATCAATAATATATGCAAAATGACCACCTCTTTGAATAAAGCGAAGTGCAATATCTCCCGTTCCCCCCGCCAAATCCGCTAAAACTTGGTTAGGGCGTGGTGCCATCCAGTCAAGCAGTGTTTCCTTCCAAAGCCTATGAACACCTAAGCTCATTAAGTCATTCATAATATCATAGGAAGGTGCGACAGAATTGAAAACGTGATTTACCAAATTTTGTTTTTCAGTGACTGAAACTTTGCGATAACCAAAATCTACTTGGTAATTAGCCGTCGGAACTTGTTTGTTCTCTGCACTTTTACTCATTTGTTGAGTTTCCTGTAAATAAACATATATTTTTTACCTATATAGGTTGATGAAATCAGTTCATCAAATACCACACTTTGATTCGTGGATTTGTTATAACAGGATAAAGTAAAAAGAGGAAATGCAAGATTGCCAGAGTTACCTGAAGTTGAGACAGTTAAACGCGCCATTGCTTCAATTGCTAGTGGAAAAAAGATTACTGACATTTTTGTAGGTAGAAAAAATTTGCGTTGGCCTATTCCAACATCTTTGAATAAAACCCTTAAAGGTGTAATTTGTAAGCAACCACAAAGACGAGGGAAATATATTTTAATTCCCCTTTCTACAAAGCAAATTCTTTTAATACACCTCGGTATGTCAGGTGCTTTTCGAATCTATAAAAGTCGACCGAACTTTCAAAAACATGACCATGTTGCGATTGGTTTTGAAAGTGAAGAATGGCTGGTATTTTCAGATCCAAGAAGGTTTGGCTGTGTTGACTTATTTAAAGAAGAATTTGTCTTATCACATTGGCTTTTAAAAAACCTGGGGCCCGAACCATTGAGCAAAGAATTTACACCTGATTATATAATCACCAAGACGGCCAGCAAAACTTGTTCAATAAAAACGTTCTTATTGGATCAAAGAAATATTGCAGGAATTGGGAATATCTATGCATCGGAAGCCTTATTTAGGGCAGGAATCTCTCCAAAACGCCAGGCTAAAACTTTAAAAAAGAAAAGAGCAGAAAAACTTGTAGACTCTATTAAAGTTATACTCCTTAAAGCTATTGATGCAGGGGGAACTAGCCTTCGTGATCACATTCAACCAGGTGGCGAAATAGGTTATTTTATCCAATCATTGCAAGTTTATGGAAGGTCTGGAGAACCTTGCCTTGAATGTGGTTCGATTATAAAGGAGCTAAAACAATCAGGGCGAACAACATTTTATTGTGGTTTATGTCAGCGTTAAATCGTGTTATCATATTTTTTTAAAATAGGACTTGAGAAATGAATTACTCGAAATATGGTAAGATATTTTCTTTTAGATATGAACCTATAATTGTTGCGTTGTCACTATTGATTATTTGTGCAAAAAGTTCGTTTTGTAATGAAAATGTTGGACTAAATTTTATAGACGATATCCCAGTAATGGACTCAATGAAAATAGAACCCGAATTAAGTTTTGGTTTTGACTCTCCATCCGGTCGTATAATTATGTTAATAGCTACATCGAGTGATAGCAGAGAATCAATCGAGAAATTTTATAGTGAGGTTATGCCACAACTTGGTTGGAAAATATCTGGAAAACAATATCAGAGGGGACAAGAAAAATTTCAATTCATATCCTCTAACAATCTAAATGGTTTAATTTGGAGATTAAGCATCACTCCTTTAACAATCCCATAAATCTAAAAATTATTAGGAAAAAAGGTAATTACAGCTTGACTTAACTATTATTTCAGCCGTATACACCATTCTAATTTTATGGGTTTTAAGGGTTAATTATGGCAAACCATAAGTCAGCAAAAAAAAGAATTCGCCGAAATTTAGCTAGAGCAGAAATAAATAGGGCAAGAATAAGTCGTATTCGGACTTTCATAAAAAAAGTTGAATCTGCGGTCGGAGTTGGAGACGCCGATGGTGCTAAAGTTGCACTAAGATTAGCGCAACCAGAAATTATGCGAGGGGTTAGCAAAGGTGTTATGCACAAGAAGACAGCATCAAGAAAAATATCCCGACTCGCCGCAAGTGTTAAAAAACTTTCGGTTAGCGCGGCGTAAAAACTGTTTACCAAAAAAATAAATCTTATTTGTATTTATAAATGGAAGGCGTAAATCCTCTCTTTTTAAACCCTCCTTTTGATTTTAAAACTGATTCGATTTTATAACAGATTGAATTTTTTAAAAAACCAAAATTATCTCAAAAAATGGGTAAACAGATGTCAAGCTGTTTATTTTAATTTTTATTTATTAATTTGCCTTTTTGATGAAGAATCTAGCTTGATCAAAAGTTCGTAAAATGGGTATTCTTCTCTAACCTGTTGGTTGGTTTTGTCTCATAACTATTACATCAAATAACGTGTAAGGAATATCCGTTGGAAAAAGAATCTCATAACGAAGACATATCTCAAACTGACGAAGAAAACGTATCGCAGGAAAAAAATTGTCGGATTAATTCTATTAGTAAACATGAATCTGAAAAAAAAGATGAAGTTTGGAACGTAATAAGTACGCAAATCCGAAAGGATATTGGCGAAACAGCATGGCGGAGCTGGATTAAACCTCTCGAAGTTGAGGACTTGAAAGATGAAGTAATTCATCTTAATGCGTCTAGTAAGTTGGTACGCGATAGAGTAAAATCTCACTATTCGGATAAATTAAGGCTTATCGCAAAAAGTTTGTCGTTATCAGTTTCAGCTCTCGAAATAAATTGGAATGAATTTTCAAATTTGATGAATATAAGTGATGCTCCGTCAGGCAGGGCTCCACGAATTACGGAAATGAAATATAAAGAGCTAAATGAGAAAGCGGTATCTTCCACACATGGTTTAGATCCTCGTTTTACATTTTCAAATTTTTTCGTTGGAAAGCCAAATGAATTAGCTTTCGCCGCTGCTAGACGGGTTGTTGAAAGTGCAACTCCTGCTTTTAACCCTTTATTCTTATATAGTGGTGTTGGACTTGGTAAGACACATTTGATGCATGCAATAGCATGGGAGATTAATTCCCGTCAGCCAAACCGAAAAGTGATGTATCTTTCAGCTGAAAAATTTATGTATCGGTTTATTCAGGCACTAAGACACAAGGATACAATGACTTTTAAAGAACAATTTCGCTCTGTAGACGTATTGATGATAGATGACGTACAATTTATTTCCGGAAAAGAATCCACACAAGAAGAATTTTTTCACACATTTAATGCATTAGTAGATGACGGGAAACAGGTGGTATTGTCTGCAGATAAGTCACCAACAGATTTATCGGGTATGGAAGAACGTCTTCGAAGTAGGTTGGGATGGGGAATGGTAGCCGATATTCATGCAACCACTTATGAGCTACGATTAGGGATTTTAATTTCTAAAAGAGATTCTGTTGCTGTAAGTGTGCCAGATGCAGTCCTTGAATTTTTGGCGCATAAAATCACTAGTAATATCCGTGAATTAGAAGGAGCCTTCAATAGGATTGTTGCCCACGCTAGCCTTGTTGGGAGAACAATCACAGTTGAAATGGCACGCGAAACATTGTCGGACCTTATCAGAGCCTCTAGTCGCCGTGTAACGATTGACGATATACAAAAACAGGTATCAAAGCATTTTTCTATTCGGACCTCTGATATGTTTTCAGCAAGGCGAGCAAGGTCTATTGCAAGACCCCGCCAAATTGCCATGTATTTGGCAAAAAATTTAACAACATCATCATATCCTGAAATTGGTAGAAAGTTTGGTGGAAGAGACCATACGACCATTATGCATGCTGTTAAAAAGGTAGAAGAGTTACTTATTCATGACAGTGAAATGAGTGATGATGTTGAACTATTGCGTTCGTTATTATCTGATAATTAATTAAGTGCTATTGACCTTCGATAAAGTTGCGACATGTTGTTGCTTAAAAGGATTGGCATACAACATTTTGTATGTCAGAATAGGAAAAATCACCTGTTCCTTTTGGTGGAGGTAAAAATGAAATTAGCAATCGATCGAATGAATTTATTGCGACCATTAAGTCACATTAATTCTGTGGTTGAACGTCGAAATACAATCCCTATTTTATCCAATGTTGTTTTGCAAGCAGCATCTGAAAAACTGTCGCTCACAGCGACTGATATGGATATGGATATTATCACCATAGCTCCATGTTCGATTTCGAGTGAAGGCGCAACAACAATACCTGCTCATCTATTATTTGAGATCGTAAAAAAATTACCAGAAGGCGCAGAGGTTCAGTTTCATGTTGCCGATGGTCACGCGCATGTAAGCGCGGGTAGATCAAGTTTTAATTTACCGACATTACCAATAGAAGATTTTCCAGCAATAAATAGCTCAGATATGCCAGTAAGTTTTTCAATCACAACACCAGATTTAAGAAATCTTATTGATACAACCAAGTTTGCGGTATCTACGGAAGAAACTAGATATTATCTTAATGGAATTTATCTTCATTTTTCGGACACAACAAATTTAACTGCTGTAGCAACAGACGGTCACAGGCTCGCATTGTCACAAATGAGGCCACCCCCCGGTTCAGAAAATATGCCCGCGATAATTATACCGCGTAAAGCGGTTTCAGAACTAAGAAAACTTTTGGATGATGAGCCACAAGAAGTAGAAGTGAAATTATCAGAAACCAGAGCTGAATTTGGCGTTGGAGATGTAAGGCTTACAACAAAATTGATTGACGGAACTTTTCCTGAATATAAGCGAGTTATTCCGAAAGGTAATGATAAAATAATATCCGTGGGTGTAAATTTATTGAGTGCAGCTGTGGATCGTGTGTCAACAATAGCCTCTGATAAGTCACGCGCTATAAAATTAAATATAGAAAACAATCAACTGGTATTATCCGCGACTAACCCAGATGCTTCAAGCGCTACCGAGATTCTTGAAATAAGTTATGATGGAGACACCATTGATATTGGTTTTAATGCTAAATATCTGATGGACATTTTAACTCAAATAAAAGGCGAAACCATTGCAATAGAGCTTATAGACCCAGGGTCTCCGAGTCTACTTCGTGACCCTGAAGATGAAGCAAACATTTTTGTTTTGATGCCTATGCGAGTGTAGTAACTATTTTTATGGCTTTAACATCCAATGCTTACTGTGCTTCAGTATCCAACTCAAAAATGATAGATAAAGGGATTAGTCACTGGCTTAGAAAAATTCGCTTATTAAACTTTCGAAATTATAGAGAAGTTAATTTTGAAATTCAAAATGAACCAGTTGTTCTTACAGGCAAGAACGGTACCGGTAAAACAAACTTAATGGAGGCTATTTCTTTACTAGCACCAGGCAGAGGGTTAAGGCGTGCGAATGTGGATGATTTTTCATACAAAGATTTAAATAAACCCATGCAAAATCAAAGGAAATGGGCATTTTATGCTGATTTAATTACAAATGATAAGTGTTGGCAGATTGGCACCGGAATATCTGAGGAGAGTAATCGTAGGATAGTTAAAATCAATCAAGAGACTGAAACACAAGAAATGCTGGCTAAAATTTGCTCAATTTCCTGGCTTACACCTCAAATGGATGGGCTGTTTTTAGATAGTCCAAAAATAAGACGACTTTTTATTGATAGGTTAGCAATTTCTTTCGATCCAGCCCATTCTGGCAGGTTATTGCGATTTTTAAAATCGTATCGTGAACGAAACCGAATGTTAGCAAATGAGGTTAAGGATCCTATTTGGTATAGTTTAAATGAAACTCAATTAGCGGAGACAGGTGTTGCTATTATGGCTACTCGTAACGCTCTCATTGAGGATATAAATCGTACTGTCCGAAATATGCAAACAGAGTTTCCAAAATTCTCAGCTCAATTAGTTGGTGGAGGTTCAGAATTATTAAATAGGATTCCAGCCTCTGAAATAGAGGATATGATAAAGCAAAATGCAAAGAAAAACCGAGAAGCAAATAATAGTTCAATCATGGGACCACATACTACAGATTTGATTGTAACTCACAGTGAAAAGAAACAGTTTGCAAATGAAGCGTCAACTGGAGAACAGAAAGCTCTTCTTATAACTTTTATTTTAGCACATGCACACTTGCAATCTACTAGATTAGAAAAACCACCATTGTTATTATTGGACGATGTGGCGGCACTATTAGATCCATGGAGAAGAGATGCTCTATTTGACGCATGTAAAAATTTTTCGGGGCAGGTTTGGTATAGTGGCAGTGATGAAAAGAGTTTTGAATCTCTAAAATCAAAAGCACAGTATTTTTATGTGAATGATGGTATAATAAGTTATTAGTGAAACAACAGTGCATTCAAGGATTTAGAAGTTATGTCAGAATTGGAAAATGATCAAATTAATAAAGAGGAGTATGGTGCTGACTCAATAAAAGTATTGCGAGGTCTTGATGCTGTTCGCAAACGTCCTGGTATGTATATTGGTGACACAGATGATGGTTCTGGTTTGCATCACATGGTATATGAGGTTGTTGATAATGCTGTTGATGAGGCTCTCGCGGGGCACTGTGATATAGTAAAGGTGCAATTAAATGGAGACGGTTCTGTTAGTGTATCTGATAACGGGCGTGGTATTCCAATAGAAATACATTCAGAAGAGGGCATTTCAGCAGCAGAAGTAATTATGACCCAACTCCATGCTGGGGGAAAATTTGATAATAATGCCTATAAAGTATCAGGTGGATTGCACGGAGTTGGGGTGTCTGTTGTAAATGCACTATCAGAATGGTTAGAACTTACAATTTGGCGTAACGAAAAAAAACATCAGATGGTTTTTCGAAAAGGAGAAGCGGAAAACCGGTTACAGGAAATGGGACCTTCCAATGGTGAAGCAGGAACTCACATTAAATTCATGCCATCAGATGAGATTTTTTCAAATATCAATTTTGATTTTAATACGCTTGAGCGCAGATTACGTGAACTAGCATTCTTGAATTCTGGGGTGCGAATCCAGCTTATAGATAGAAGAAATGTAGAGGAAAAGAAAAGCGAATTTTATTTTAGTGGAGGTCTAAAAGCATTTGTTGATTGGTTAAACCGTTCGCAATCTGCTCTTAATGATACATTACATCTGGAAACTGAAAAAGAAGATGTTGTTGTAGAGTTTGCACTTGCTTGGACAGACTCCTTTTATGAAAACACTCTTTGTTTCACTAATAATATACCCCAAAGAGATGGCGGAACCCACCTTGCCGGTTTTCGAGCAGCTCTAACCCGCGTAGTTAATCAATATGCAGTGCAAACAGGGATTTCTAAAAAGGAAAAAGTTCAGCTTACAGGAGAAGATGCCAGAGAAGGTTTGACGGCTATTATTTCAGTAAAAGTACCAGACCCTAAATTCTCCTCCCAAACAAAAGATAAGCTAGTATCATCAGAAGTAAGGCCAATTGTTGAGGCCAGTATGGGTGAGTTGCTCAGTCAGTGGTTTGAAGAAAATCCCACCGAAGCAAAAAAAATCGTGAGCAAAGCTTATGAAGCAGCAGCAGCTAGAGAAGCTGCTAGAAAAGCGAGAGAATTTACTCGAAGAAAAGGAGTATTAGACATAGCCAGCCTCCCTGGAAAACTAGCTGATTGTCAGCAACGAGATCCTTCTCTCGCAGAATTATTTTTAGTGGAGGGTGACTCCGCTGGTGGTTCTGCAAAACAGGGTCGAGATAGAGGAAATCAAGCTATTTTGCCATTGCGTGGTAAAATCTTAAACGTTGAACGTGCTAGAATGGATAAAATGCTATCCTCTAACGAAATTGGGACATTGATTACCGCAATTGGTGCTGGTGTTGGAAATGCAGATATCGATATAGGAAAAGCTCGTTATCACAAAATAATTATTATGAGCGATGCGGATGTTGACGGAAGTCACATACGAACACTGTTGTTAACATTCTTTTTTAGACATATGAGGCCTCTTATCGATGCAGGTTACTTATACATCGCACAGCCACCGCTTTTTAGAGCTAAAAGAGGTCAGTCTGAGGTATATCTAAAAGACCAACGCGCTCTAGATGAATACCTTACAGAGGCTGGTTTAAAAGGGGCTACTTTAAAAACAGAAACAGGTATGCAGATAAAAAATACGGATTTGCAACTTCTGGCAAGTAAAGCCGCTAGAACGCACCGTTTGATTGATGCTTTAATGCGTATCGTAGTAAACAGAGATGTACTGGAGCAAGCAGCTATCATAGGCATTTTAAATCAAAATATGCTTAATAACGGGGATGCAGCATCTTACCTGGCCCGAAGATTGGACCAATTAACGCCTATGTTAGAAAGAGGCTGGCAAGCGAGCGTTGTCAAAGATGCATCAGGGTCGGCTTTACTAATTGAGCGTATGCTCCGAGGTATTAAAGAAGTTCATAAAATTGACTCTAGGCTCGTGAATACAGCTGAAGCTCGAGAACTAGATAAACTTACCGCTGAATTGCAAGAAATATTTGAAAAACCTGTAAAGTTTATTAACCAAAATGTTGATATTGAAATGAATGGACCATGTCAATTGAGTGAATATATTGTATCGATGGGTAAAAAGGGAGCTCAAATAGCAAGATATAAGGGTTTGGGCGAGATGAATCCCGACCAACTTTGGGAGACAACACTTGACCCAGATAATCGTACCCTGCTTCAGGTTCGAATTAGTGATTTTGATGATGCCGATAATGCATTTCAAACTTTGATGGGTGAGGCTGTTGAAGAAAGAAGAAATTTTATTCAGGAAAATGCGCTTAAAGTGTCTAATCTGGATATCTAATGATTGAACGTCATTTTCTACCAGCTTTTGAAACCGAATATAGTCTTATTGACCCAAGAGTTAGTATTTTCATTCGCTGGATAGCTCTTTCAGGGCAATTAACAACTGTACTCATAGTTCATTTTGCGTTAGGGTTTTTGCTTCCGTTAGTTCCTCTTTTGACCATTATTGCAATTGGCATAATTTTAAATCTGTGGCAGTCATGGCTAAATAAAAATGCAGTGCAATTATCACGACTATCTGTCCTTTTTGTTTTAATATTTGATGTTACTCAACTTGCGGCTCTGTTATATTTTGCTGGTGGGCTACTAAATCCATTTTCAATATTATTTCTTGCACCTGTTGCTGTATCTGCAGCAATTTTAGACTTATTTTCAACTATTACCCTTGTAATCATAGTAACAATTTGTGCAAGTATTCTTAGCATTTATCATTTGCCATTACCATGGTCTTATAAAGGGTTTGTAGTTCCACCCTTATACCAATTTGGATTGTGGATTGCATTAGTGATATCTGCTATTTTTATGGCTTATTATGTTTTTTGGTTAGCACAAAAAAGTAAAAGAACATCTGAAATGCTTGGGCAAACAAGGTTGATGCTCGCTTCTGAGAGACAAGTCATTGCATTAGGATCTTTAGCAACAGCAGCAGCTCACAAGCTTGGCTCACCGTTAACAACAATTAGGCTGATCAGCGATGATTTAATGACACAGCTAAAATTAAACTCTATTCAGAAAGAGGATTTATTGCTGTTAAAAGCAGAAGTTGAACGATGTCAGATTATTTTGTCAGAGCTTGACTCCGACGCAATGAAAACCAGTAGAGAGCTTGATATTTTAATGCCTTTAGGACTGGCTGTTCAAAAAATGGTTGCTAATACAATCTCCTCTTTTAAGGTTCAAATTGAATGGAAAGTTGAAAATAGCTCAGCTAAAAATCAGCCAGAAATTGCTCAGATACCTGAGCTAAGTTATGCATTAGAGGCAATACTTGAAAATGCAAACGATTTTGCAGAAACAAAAATTACTTTAGTTATTTCATGGGACCAAGAATCGATTTATATAAATGTGATAGATGATGGAATGGGATATCCTCCTTCCATTTTGTCAAATATAGGGCAACCAGAAAATAGCTCTCGTTTAGGGCAAGAGGGTCATAGGGGACTTGGATTATTTTTGGTTCAGTCATTTATAAGACAATTAAATGGGACAACTATTTTCCAAAATAGAAAGCCAAATGGTGCTTCTGTAGAAATTAAAATCCCTATTGAAAGTTTGGTGTAATAAAAATGAACTTAGGTAAATTACTAATTTTAGACGATGATGAAATTCTTCTAAGAAGACTATCAAAATCTATGGATTCTTTTGGATTTGAGGTAACAGCAGTATCATCAATAGAAGAAGCAGAAGAAATGATTGAAAAAATATCCTTTGATACCGCTGTTCTTGATTTAAAATTAGCAGATGGAAGTGGGCTTTCTATTGTAAAAAAACTCTCATCTAGCAATCCCAAATGCAGGGCGATAATGCTTACTGGATTTGGAAACATTGCTACAGCGGTAGCTGCTATGAAAGTCGGAGCGATCGACTATCTTCCAAAACCGGCAAGTGCCGAGCAAATTAAAAATGCACTTGTGGATTATGATAAACCTCTACCACCACCACCCGATGATCCTATGTCAGCAGACAGGGTAAGATGGGAGCATATTCAACGCGTTTTTGAGCAATGTAATAGAAATGTATCTGAAACAGCGAGGCGGCTCAAGATGCATCGTCGCACGTTGCAGCGCATTTTAGCAAAACATGCTCCAAGAAATTAGAACGCTCAAAAAAAAGAGGTTTTAAATTTTTTCTAAATAAAAAAATAAATAAAGTTTTTTTATGAATATAAAGTAATCAAAGTCTTTCTTAACAAATTTTTTAACTTTTGAGTAACTTCGATATAAAAAACGAATAGTACAAAGAAAATATACAAAGTCATGGTTATAAATTTTTATTATGGATAGCGCCGCATTTTTTGCTTTAGCTGCATCTTTCAGTTGGGTCTTATCACAATTATTTGGACATAAACCAGCCGTATATTATGGGTCCCTTCAATTTAATAGGTTGAGGATGATTGTTGCTTCTCTTTTGTTAGCTTCAATGATAATGCTCAATGGAAATAGTTGGGAAATAGCACCTAGTGAATGGAAATGGATTATAATATCTGGCATTATTGGGATTGGTTTAGGAGACTTCTTTCTATTTATCGCTATGGAGAGACTCGGGCCACGGAGAACCGGAATATTATTCGCTATAAACGCACCATTAGCGGCGTTCCTTGCTTGGCTAACACTAAATGAGGAATTAACTTTTTTGATTATTGTTGCGATTGTCATAGGGTTTTTAGGTATCGCTCTAGCGGTAGTCTATGGAAGCCCGAAAACGAATGTTCATGACTGGGAAGTTATAAAGCCACCTCTCTGGTTAGGAGTTTCTGCTGGTTTGTTAGCAGCACTTGGACAGGCGGCTGGTGTGCTATTTTTACGTCCAGTCATGGAGCAGGGGGCAGACCCATTGCAAACGAGCCTGATAAGGGTTGTCGCTGCCGGAGTGTTTTTATGGGCAATGTTAATTTTTGAAAAGGACAAACCAAAGATATGGAAAATTCCACCACTAACTGTGAGTTGGCATGTTGTTGCAAATGGTTTTTTTGGTCTAAGTTTTGGACTAGCTTTATTTTTAAAAGCGTTAGAAACAGGACAGGTAGCAAAGGTTTCTATGTTAGTGGCCATAAGTCCTGTCTTAATGCTACCGTTTGTCTGGTTTCAAACAAAAAAAATGCCGGTGCTTGGAGCATGGTTAGGTGCCATTTTGGTTGTTTTTAGTTCGTGGATAATTATTTTGTAAAGAAATAGAAAATGCACGTATCATATAAAACTGCTTATATGTATTTATTACTCACCATGACATTTTGGGCAGGCAATTCTATCACTGCACGAATGTTTGCAGATGATTTGCCCCCCTTGCAACATGCATTCTGGAGATGGGTTTTTGCCTCTATTTTAATTTTGATAATTTTTAGGCCTCCTCTCAAGAGAGACTTTCCTTTAATTTGGGCGAATAAATGGTCTGTATTTTGGATCGCTACAACCGGAATAGGGGCATACAATACTCTTCAATATTGGGCATTAAATTATACCACTGTAAGCAATGTTGGGTTGCTACAAACCACTCTTCCAATAATATTGTGTTTTTTTGAATGGCTCTTTTTTAGGGAAAGAATAACTAGAATTCAAATGCTTGGTATGATGTTGGCTACCATAGGAGTTTTTATTGTTTTGATTAAGGCAGATTTGGGGAATTTACTTAATTTAACTTTTAATTCAGGAGATTTAATAATGGTTATCGCTATTATTATATATGGTTTATTTTCACTTCTTCTGCGTTTTTCTCCTAAAGAAGTTAATCACTGGTCTTTTTTATGGGTTCTTTTCATTATCGGAGCGATTGAATTGTTTCCATTGCAATTTTTAGAATATCAAGCGGGTTATCGGATGAATTTATCTATAGGTCCTATACTCGGGTTGAGTTATATCGTGATCTGTCCTGCTTTACTTGCGTATAAATTTTATACTTCTGCTGTTGTTACGCTTGGAGTAACACGCACAGGTTTATTTTTTTATTGGTTGCCAATTGCTTCAGTTATACTAGCTATAATAATATTGGGAGAGCCATTGCAAAACTATCATATTATTGGTTTTGTTTTAGTGGTCTGTGGTTTAAGGTTGGGTCTTACCAAAAAAGAAAAATAAATATTAAATGGTATAGAATATATTTTTTAGTGAGATAATTTAATGATGAACAATATTAAGAAATTTTTTTTGTGGGTGGTATTTTTTCTTATAACTATGACATTAGCAAAACAATCTTTTTCAGAAAACCTTATAGCACCTAATGAGGGCTTTAGCGCTCAGGAAGTTGTTGAGATACAATTATTAGGTTTGCAATCAGGTGCTTCTGGTCAGGGAATTGAACAGGTTTGGTTGTTTGCTCATCCCAATAATAAGCGAGCTACAGGGCCTCTAGCGCGTTTTAAGATGCTGTTTGAAACACCTTCTTATTCACCACTTCTTAATCTTCAAAGCTATTCAATCAAGTTGGTCAATGCAACAGATATTGAGAGCCAGTTTGTTGTGTCCATAATCACAGGTGATGGAATTTCTTATGATTATTTTTGGGCAGTTGAAAAAGTGCTTTCAGGGGAACAAGTAGGTTTCTGGATGACAACAATGGTGTCATCTCCGCGTCAATTGAGTCGAGCTAGTTGAACTCATTATCCGTTTTTAAAGGCAAGTTAAATCAATTGCCTGTCTCTGTAAGAGCAGGCACGTTTATATTAATTGGGGTTTTTCTGCTTGGTTTGTCTGATAATCTTGTTTTGCTTATTAATGACGAAACGGGAATCTGGCAGTTTCATGCAATACGCAGTTTCATAACGACCTTATTGATTATTGGGTTAGTAATTATTTTTAGATATGATATACGACCCAAACAACCGTTATTTGTTTTGTTGCGTTCTATATTTCTTAGTGCTGCAATGATTTGTTATTTCGGTGGTCTATCTTTCCTTTCAGTAGCTGAGGCAGGTGCAGGACTTTTTTCATCCCCTATATTTGTGTTAATATTTTCTGTTATTATATTCAAAATACGTATAGGAATTTTTCGAATTCTGGCTGTAATATTGGGTAGTATAGGTGTCTATGTTTTACTAAAACCTGATTTCTCTGAATTTAATTTGTTACAAATTATTCCTGTGCTTGGGGGAATGTTCTACGCGATGGCTGTGCTTAGCACGCGCCATTTTTGTAGTGAAGAGTCAGCGATTGGTTTAACGCTAGCGTATCTTTGCGCAATTGGAATAATTGGTGCCATTGTTGCTACTACCTTATCGCTTTTCCCTACAATACAGAACAATCCTTCAGAAATGTTTTATTTCTTGGAAGGATGGCGACCGGTAAGCATTAAATTTTTAGTGTGGATTACCATTCAAGCAATTCTTACTGTAGTTGCTCTCGCTTTTATGACAAAGGCCTATCAAATGACAGATACGAGTATATTGGCTGTTTATGAGTATGGGTTCTTAGTTTTCGCAGCACTATGGGGTTGGGTATTATGGTCAACCGTTCTTGGTTTAAGCGAGGTTGTTGGTATTACATTTATTATTGTAGCTGGTATTATCATAATAACTCGGTCAGCCCGCGTGATCTCTTGATACAATTTAGATTAGGCAGTAAGGTCACCAAAACTGTTTTGGGTATACAGAATAACTGTTTCAAGAAATAAAACTTGATCTAAGCAAAACACATAATAGAGAGAGTATATGAAAATTCTCATTGTTTCAGATGCTTGGTATCCACAAACCAATGGTGTAGTTAACTCTATTTTATGCACAAATGCTTGCCTTAAGGAGCTTGGTCATGAAGTGATAATGTTAACACCTGATAAGTTCAGAACAATTCCTTGTCCATCATACCCAGAAATTCGCTTATCTGTTTTTCCTAAAAGAGGTGTTCAAAAATTCCTCCAAAATAACAAACTTGATGTAATACATATTGCGACAGAAGGGCCACTTGGCATCGCAACTAGACAATATGCAATAAAAAATAAGTTTAAATTTACAACAGCATTTCACACTAAATTTCCTGATTACATAAAAGCTAGAATAGGGCTTCCTATTTCATTCAGCTATCGTTTTTTACGATGGTTTCACAAATATTCAAATGCTACGCTGGCTCCCACTAATTCAATTATTGAGGAGTTGAACCACCACCAAATAGGATCGCCAGTTTATTGGCCTAGGGGCGTTGAAACAGATATTTTTAAACCTTTTGCTAATCGTAAACCTAATAAAGATTTAGTATATTTATATGTCGGAAGGATTGCAGTAGAGAAAAATATAGAGGCATTTTTGTCTTTAAAATTAAAAGGAAGAAAAATTGTCGTTGGAGAAGGCCCTTTATTGTCAAAGTTAGAGTCGACATATCCTGATGTAACCTTTTTAGGAAAAAAAAGTAAAAACGATTTGCCAGAAATATATAATAAAGCAGATGTTTTTGTTTTTCCAAGCCGTACGGATACCTTCGGCCTAGTATTATTGGAGGCATTGGCATGTGGGGTTCCAGTTGCTGCCTTTCCAGCCCCTGGTCCAATTGATATAATTGGTGATTCTAAAGCTGGTTATCTTTCTGAGGATCTTAACGAGGCTGTGAAGGGAGCTTTAAAAATACCTCGTAATGTTGCTAGAGATCAAGCTTTGAAATATTCATGGTTAGAAGCAACACGATTGTTTCTTGAACAGCAAGTACAAATCAAATAGTAAGTTTTTTAGTCAATTTTTATTTTTCTGAATAAGTGATTTTGGTACCAAGAGACAGGGTATTAGCAAAGCTTGTTAAACGTTGTTTATTTTGGGTTGTAAAAAGATTTGATGCACATTTTGCTATCTCACATACAAGAGTTTTTTTTCTAATATGCAATTTAATTAAATCTAGGTTCGTGTTTATTCCAGCGCTAAAATTTAATCCGAGTCTTATTCCAAGGCCAATAAAAAGTGCATATTTCTGTTGCTCATTGGTTAAAATAAATTCAGATAATATTGGTTGTTTTTGAATGAACTTTATACCATTATATCGATGAAATAGGGTAAGAGAAATCCATAAACGCTCAGGGTGGGTTAGACTGTAAATTGGAAGTGCATTTATTTTTTCAAACGCAATATTAGCACGCATAGATGGTTCTTCATCCCAACAAATTTCAGACAACAAACATGATGCTTTAACTAAACGTCCAGTATTCAGATTATTCATATTTTTCAAACCTATTTTTATGCAAGGTTTAATAAAATTAAATAAATTTTCGTTTATAGAAGAAAAACGTAATCTATGTGCTGCAATTTCTGCGCATGCAATATGTAAGGGGTCTTTTTCTTTATAATGAGCTAATTTTGGATGGTTTGAAATTTCTTTTGCAATTAATCCATCACGAATACTTGTTCCACTTATAACTAATTTGTCCACATTAGAAATAGATAATAAACAGGCTAAAATTTCTGATGCTTTGGGCATTGAAAAACGACGTCCCTCAGGAATTCCCTCTAGGTCAGGTTTTTCATCTAATATTTGATTTAATAATGAATTTGCTGCGATTTTTGACATTGTGAGTGCATGCAACATGCCGAGAGGATATTTAGTTTTATGAATATATGCAGCGCCCAGAGCTCTAAAACTACCACCTACTCCATATAAATTTAATCCCTTCATGTTAGAGAGCCATTCAACTTTTTTTAACATATCGAATATTTCATGTTGAGGTTTTATACTTAAATGTCCAACGTTCAGGCTCTTGAAATAAAGAGGCTTTCCGTTTGTTACATGCACTAATTCAAGGCTACCTCCACCTAGATCAACAATAAGTCCATCACTTATGTTAAAGTTGGATAAAAGTCCAATTGACACTAGGCGTGCCTCTTGTTCTTTTTTCAACACTTTAATTTCATGATTAAGTATTTTCTGTGCGGGAACGAGAAAATCATTTGCATTTTTGGCTCGCCTTGTTGCGGCAGTTGCAACAATTCTAACTGACAAATTGGGAATAGACTTCAGAATAGAAGCAAATCTACCTAATGTTTCTAATGCAATTTTAATTTTTTCTGGTTGGAGATTATTATCTGGTTCTAGGCCCTCTCCTAAGCGGCAAGTTACTCGTTCGTTGAATAAGGGGAATGGAAAGCGTCCCATGGTTTTAAAAATCACTAACCGGATAGAGTTTGAACCGATATCAATTACAGCAATATGATTTGTTGGGGTGTTAAATTTTTGAGTTAGTTTAACCATTTAAAAATTCCAGTTCTTTAATCTGGAACTGCTAGACTACCTAGTCCAGACAAACTTGGGTTATTCATGAAATAAGTATGTGAAGAAAAGTTATTCTCAGAATATTTTTGTTTTATATATGTCCCGTCGGACTGAAGTTCCCAACAATTGCTCGTATCTTTTAGCAATGCCAACATTACCTGTTCTAAAACCTGTGCACGAACAGTCTCATTCTCAAGTGGTATAAATGTCTCTACACGTTGGTATAGATTACGAGGCATTAAATCACCAGATGCCATAATAACAATATTTTTATCAGATAAAAACTTACCCCCATTTGCAAAAACATAGACCCTAGAATGTTCCAGAAACCTTCCAATTATTGATTTGACAGTAATATTATCAGATAGCCCTTTTACCTTTGGCCTAAGGCAACAAATGCCGCGCACGATAAGCTGAATTTTCACACCAGCTTGAGACGCCTCATATAATTTATCAATTATGTCTTTATCCACAAGCGCATTTGTTTTCATCCATATTCCAGATGGACGCCCATCTTTTGCAGCTTTAATTTCGGATTCAATATGCTCAAGAAACCACTTAGCAGAGGAGAAGGGCGATAGAACAACTTTTTCAAAATTTTCTGGTTCTATGTGGCTTGTAAGATAATTAAAAATACGCCACGCATCTCGGCAAATTTCTGGATTAGCAGTGAAATAAGACAAATCAGTATAGCTTTTTGCGGTAACAGGATGATAATTACCAGTTCCATAATGTGCATAAGACATTAATTGTCCGGCTTCTCGACGAGTTATTAATGACAATTTTGCATGGATTTTCTTATTTACTAAACCATAGGCAATCTGTACTCCAGCCCTCTCTAAAACTCTGGCAAGTTGAATATTATTTTCCTCATCAAATCTTGCTTTAATTTCAATTAGTGCTGATACAGTTTTCCCGTTTTCAGCGGCAGTAACAAGCGCTTTTACAATAGGTGAGTCAATAGATGTTCTATATAATGTTTGACGAATTGTAAGTACTTGTGGGTCTAATGCCGCCTGCTCCAAAAATCGTAAAACAACATCAAAACTTTCATATGGATGGTGAATGATGATATCTTTATTTCTTATAGCAGCAAAGCAGTCACCTTTAAAATCCAAAATCCGTTGGGGAAAACGGGCTCGATAGGGGGTAAAAAACATAGATTGTTTAAGAAAATCTAGAAAACCAGAAAAATCGGTAATACCTATATAACCAGGTGAAATAGTTATTTGAGTGCTTTTCAAGTGCAATTGGTTGCTAAAAAATGCTATAACTTCCTTTGATAAACTATCCGAAATTGTTAAATTAACCGCATTTCCTCGTCTTCTCGCGCGCAAAGCAGTCTCAAATTGGAGAATCAGGTCGTCTGCTTCGTCATCTATTTCAATTTCTGAGTCTCTAAGCAGTCTAAACATTCCACAACTTTTGATCTTATGGTTTGGATAAATGATATTAATGAATATTTTAATAACTGTCTCGATACAAAGAACACGAATACCGTTATCTGGTAGTTTAATAAAACGCTGAACGTTCTCTGGAATTAAAATAACTGAGTTAACAATATCACTGGTTGCAGAATATAATTCAAAAAATACTCCTTTTCCACTGTTCTGAATAAAAGGGAATGGGTGAGACGGGTCAAGAGTTGTAGGAGCCAATAGCGGAAGTATATTTACCTCATACCAGTTTTTAAGCCATTTAATATCTTGAGAAGATAGATCTTCTTCTTGAGTTAAAAATATCCCCACATTAGAACATTCATCTAAAATTGAATTAAGTTGTTTAAGTTGTCTAACTTCCAGTTGTTTTGCCCGCTCTGTGATTTTGGAAATTAAATCATCAATAGATGTGTTTTGTTCAGGAAGTGTTGTAAATCCTCGTATCCTAAGCTGATACAGTCCAGCAAGACGCACCATATAAAATTCATCAAGATTATTTGCAGCTATTGTTATGAAGCGCAATCGTTCCGCTAACGGTATACGGCTATCAAATGAATTGGCTAAAACTCTCTCATTAAATGCCAGCCAGCTGAGTTCACGGTTAAAGAAAGACCCGTTTTCATCATCGGGCTTAATAAGTGGATTTGTTGGTGGTATGTTACTCATAAATATCCTGGTTTAAAATTGAAGAACAAATTATCAAAAATTATTGATAATTTGTTGGTCTTTTATTTAGGTCGCACAATATTCTAGTTTTTGACTTAATCAAGAAACAATTTTTATTTTAGTGTTTTGCAGCAGTGAAACTAAATAAAAAATGTCTTTAATAATTAATATTGAAAATCATTTTTAGCTATGGCATGGATGATTTCCCATTTAAGTAAGTATGCTTAAAAGTTTTTTGCTTAAATCGTGAGAATTACACATTCGGAAACAAATATAAATATGTCTTACTTTCTATTAACATTCAGAAGTAATTGGATAAAGAAGATATAATTTTAAAAATTGGTTCGCGGTGGTGTTTTTTATTTCTGCAACTTTTGTAAGTATTTTTAAAAGTAAAAAGATATGACTAAACTATATGGCAACCAGATGTATAACATTGACATTTTAGCACACAGAAAGAAAATTTTAGCAGCCCTAATTTTTCAGGTGCCCGCCTTGATAGTTGCCTTGTTTATTCTAGCGCCAATATTCAATATTGTTTTTGTATCACTAGGTGATAATAAGGACTTGTTATCACACCTTATGAAAACTGTACTTCCAAGGTATTTTTTTAACACTATCATTCTAATATTTGGTGTTGGTATAATAGCAACGATTTTTGGAGTTTCTTCAGGTTGGATAATTTCGAGGTATAATTTTTGGGGAAGAAAGACCCTTAGCTGGATGTTAGTTCTACCAGCAGCTATACCCGCTTATTTGATCGCATATACTTATACTGATTTTTTAGAATATGCAGGACCAGTTCAAACACACTTGCGTTTTCTTTTTGGCTGGAATAACCCAGATGATTATTGGTTTCCTGATGTTAGAACACACTTTGGTGCTATTTTAATGATGGCTTCGGTTTTATACCCCTACATTTATATTTTTGTAAGAACGACATTTCAGAGAATTTCTCGAACATTATTTGAAGCCGCTGAGCTTTCTGGAAAATCTTTATTTACTGGCGTTGCTATTCCTATAGCTAGGCCTGCAATAATTGCAAGTTTGTCCCTTGTGATAATGGAAGTTGTATCCGATTTTGGCACAGTTGATTATTTTGGAATTGAGACACTTACGCTTGGTATTTTTAACGTATGGCTTGGCATGAATAATATAGTTGCAGCGGCCCAAATTTCTATTTTTGCATTTTCTCTTATTTTGGTATTATTGGCTGTTGAGCGTTATGCGCGCTCAAACCGTCTTTTTTCCAATAAATCTCCAGGAAATAAAGGAATGCCAAGAATAAGACTGGAGCCTAAACTACAATTAGTCTGCTTTTTAATTTGCGGTTTACCAGTGCTTATAGGATTTATTTTACCAGTCATGATTTTGATATCTTTTGTTATAAAATCAAATGAGATAAATTCTATTCAATACTTATATGTGACTTTTTATAATACGATTTTAATTTCACTCGTTAGCGCCATAATTATAATTATCATATCTTCATTTTTATCAATTGTTAGTTTTTATAGATTAAATAAATCCACACGATTTTTTGTTGGCCTTTCTGCAACAGGTTATGCTTTTCCAGGAACAATATTAGCAATTGGTATTCTGCATTTTTTAGCTCAGATAGAATCAACGGCCCAATTATTTATGTCAGGCATTATCCCATACTTTAATGAGGTGATAGTAAGTGGCACTATATTTGTTTTGATTATAGCTTATCTTACAAGATTTAATGCTGTTGGCTTCGGGTCAGTTACAGCTGGGCTTGAGCAGATTCCTAGAGAGTTGATGTCTGCAAGTCAGCTCTTAGGAAGGCGTTTTTTTGGATCAGTTTGGTCTATTATAATACCAAATCTTTGGCCCTCTATCCTAGCTGGGGGGCTTTTACTATTTGTAGACATCATGAAAGAATTGCCGCTAACATTATTATTACGTCCGTTAAATTTTGATACTTTTTCAACCATCACATATCAGCTTGCTAAGGACGAGATGTTAGAACAGGCTGCCTATCCAGCACTATGCATCGTTCTATCTGGTTTAATACCTGTAATAATAGCAAATAAAGCATTGTCAAAAATAGCTAGAAAGTAATAGAAACCTAAAATGGTTTTTAGGAGGTAATTTTTTTTCTTGCAGCATCAATTTCTAGTGTCATGCTCGCACAATCGAATGGATAATCATTCCAAGCTATGTTGTGTAATTTTTTAAGTTTATTTGGTTTTGAGAGTAAACTTTCGATGGCGCGAGCAAAATTTATACTATCTGGTTTATCTACTAGCAATGCTCTGCCTTCCGCACGTTCCGGAATGCCACCCATCCTAGTAGTTATAAGAGCACATCCGTTAGAAAGTGCCTCAAGTACAGCTCTTGAGGCAGGTTCTTGCCAGACTGAGGGCACAAGGGCTATTGAGGCTTTCGCTAATTCTTTATTTACCTGGGCCAGTGGCAAAAACCCAGTTATTTCAACTTGTTTTTTTAGTGGCGCAACAGCTGATCTTACGGATTTTTCATAATCAGAAAGTTTGCCATTTTTAAATTGCTTCGCACCTATAATTTTCGCTTTCCAATCAGGAAAATCTGGTAATATTTTCTTTAGTGCAATTGCAGCTTCCAAAATACCTTTTTCGGGTACAATACGTGATGCGATTACTATGGTTTTATTTTTAAGTGGTTTTTTATTTAAATTTCTCTGCACTCCAATTGGAGTTAAAAATATCGGTGTTTGTGATATTTGCTGAGCATTGAATCCATCAAGAAAACAGTCTTTTATATATGCAGAATTTGCAAAAATACCAGATAGGTTTTTTGCAAGCCAAAGTCGTTCTGCCAAGGTTCTGCCACCTATCATTTCACGAGGGTCATTATGCAAAAATAAAGCAACCTTAAGTTTTTTGCATTTTTTGGCAATAGTTCTAGCAACTTTGCATCTGCCATGAACTTCAATTAAGGAGGGCAAATAATCTCTTCTTTTTAGATGCGCAATGTAGCTATGGGCTAATCCAATATTATTACCAAAAAGTAAAGGAAAATTTGGTTTTAGAGGAATATATGATAGATTTGAAAACGTATTAGAAGGCACATTTCTGCCATAAATATATATTTCATATTCTAGGGTTGTATGGTAAGCGAAATCACTAACCACTGTTGAAACTGCCCCGGCATTACAGGGAGTAAAAAGCTCTTTGAAGGGGAGCAAAATATCTATATAAGGTTCTTTAAACAAAAATTACTCCAAATTTTAAATTCAAAAGCGAATCTTTTATTAGGGATAATCCTTGGCTAGTTTAATAGCAAGCTTGATACCTATTTTTATTGTTTAGTCGTTTTTAATCTCTTTTTAAACGTAAGTTTGATTTGACTCTCACAGGAAGGTGCTTAGCAACCTAAAACTGTTTTTTAAATGAGGACTTGAATGAATTTATCGGCATTTCAATCAAAGCCATTCCGACATTATTTAGCATGTGTTTCCATAGCACTGCATGGCATGTGGGTGCAAAGACTGGTAGTAGCCTGGCTAGCATGGGATGTATCTAGTTCACCCGCATTTGTGGGCTTTACAGCTTTTTTAAGCTTTGCGCCAACAATGATAACGGGCCCTTTTTTTGGCGTTTTAGCAGACCGTATAGAGATCAGAAACGCTGTTTTTGCTAATTATATTGTGATGCTAGTAATTTCAGTTACTTTTATTTTGTTGGCCTATCTGATAGGTATAAATGAATTTACGGTGGTGCTATTTGCAACAGCCATTGGTATTACTGCATCCGCTAATCATCCGTTTAGAATGGCGTTTGCTGCACGACTAGGAAGCAAAGAACAGCTTTCCTCAATCATTGCAATAACAGCTCTTAACTTTAATATATCTAGACTAGTCGGACCAGCTATAGGGGGCGTTTTGCTGACTTTAGTTGGACCGACAGAGACATTGTGGGTAACGAGTATTGGTTTTTTACCGATGATTTTTTTGGTTCGCAAGATTGCTATTAGACCTAGGGACTTTATTGCAAGGAACAAACAGCACTTCTTTAAGGCACTTATTGAAGGTTTTTCGTACACCAGAAAAGATCCGTTTATATTATATATTTTTAGTTTAACGATATGTGTAACAATAATAGGTCGCGGTTTGTTAGAAACGCTGCCCATTATTGCTCAAGGGCTATTTAAGACTGGTCCAAATGAATTAGGGTTCTTGACTGCGAGTGCTGGTGCTGGTGCAATATTAGCATCTTTTGCGAAGGCTGCTGGAAAACCACAGCAAGTGGGTGTGATAGGCACTTTTGGTGTATTATCCTCAATAATTGTGCCTACTACTATTATTCTCATAGGATTATCGCGTGATATTTTGATAACAGCGTGCCTTGTTGCATTACTTGGATTTGCAACAACGTTTTTTGCAACTACTATGCAATCTGCAGCCCAACTTCAACTTACCGATGAATTTAGAGGTAGGGTGATGAGTTTATGGACTATGATTGCAATGGGTGGCGCAGCAATTGGGGCATTATTGCTTGGGGCAATATCTGAAATTCTGGGCATTTCTTTTACGTTTCTTATTCTTGGCGGTTTTACTACAACTATAACGACAGTTATTTTAATATTTGTTCGCTTATCAAACTCACGATGAGCGTTTCCTTGATTTCTTAAAAATGTTAGGCTTCACTTTATTGAAAAATGATTACTGGATTGTTTTCACTTAAATACTATTTTATTCTGTATTATTAGCTATTCTTGCTTAACAAATGATTTTTATGAATGTAAATGTTAATCAATGAGACAGAATTCTTTTTTACCGCTGCTAACAAGTTGGATACAAAACAATCATTCGGCATGTTTAGTCATTGTAATCTCAACTTGGGGCTCTGCTCCTCGACAACCAGGCTCTCTGATGCTGGTGAGAGATGATTTGCACATCGAAGGTTCGGTCTCTGGCGGTTGTGTTGAAGGTGAGGTTATTCGTTTAAGTCAGGTTGCTATGGAGGATGGCAAGGCTCGTATAGAAAATTTTGGTATTGCTGACGAAACGGCTTGGGAAGTTGGATTGTCTTGTGGTGGAAGTATATCTGTTTTAATTTTACCTGTTAAAGATAGTGGAATACCATTATCTGTTTTGAAAAAAGCATCAGCAGCTGAAAATAAAAGACAGCCATTAGACATTATATTTACTCTTTCAGATTTACAAAATTTATATATTGAAACCAAAAAACCTTCCATAGCAATGAATTTTGTTCATAAAAGCACTTTAGAGCATAAAGAGCAAAAATTTACATTGCGAATTAGGCCTTGTAACCAGCTCATTATAATCGGAGCTGGGCATATTAGCCAAGTGTTAAGTAAGCTCTCAGTTACGATGGATTTAAATGTCACAGTTATAGACCCAAGGTCTATTTTTTTGAGTGAAAAGAGATTTCCTAATGTTGCAACAAGATTGGGTTGGCCGCAGGATATTTTGCCTGAATTACATGTTGACGAGCAAACAGCGATCGTAACACTTACTCATGATCCAAAGATTGATGACCCAGCTTTGCTGTATTCTTTAAAAACAAATGCCTATTACATAGGTTGTTTAGGGAGCACTAAAACACATAGATCAAGATTAGACCGATTAAAAAAAGCTGGTGCTACGGAGCATTCTCTCTCTAGACTTCACGGACCAGCCGGTATACAGCTCGGGGGGAGGGCGGCGTCTGAAATAGCTTTATCAATTCTAGCAGAACTAATATCGATTTATAATAAGACGGACGTTTAAAAAGCCATTAGATATATTAAGTGTAACAAAAGAGAAACTTTTTATCCCAATTTTAAAAAAACATGTTTAGAATTGGCCGGTAAAAATTTATTTTTAAATTTAACATTAAACATTAGGCAAACTAATCATGCAACTTAGGCGTTGGCAAAAAGAAATTATTGATGATTTTCAGTCTATTTTAGATTCTCATCGGCGCTTTATTATTAAAGCCCCAACTGGCGCCGGTAAAACGGTGCTTGCTAGTGAAATTATAAAACAATTTTATTCTGGTGAAAAAGTCATTGTTTTGTGTCATAGGTTGGTATTGCTTGAGCAGCTTGAAAAGGCTTTGGCTAAGGAGCATAGAGTTAGAAAGTTGGGTCTCAATCATACGGAGGCCGCCTTTTCTGATTATGATGTGTTGCTATCAACTAGCACTCGTGCAAGAGACATATTAGATGATGCCATCGAACAAGCAAAACTTGTTATTATAGATGAGGCACATCGTGTTTCTCCAAACGGAACAGGGTACAAACGGATCTTGGATTGTTTTTTAGAAAATGGAAGAGACGATGCTCATATGTTAGGCCTGACAGCCTCGCCAGAAAGAAGAACAGCAGACCAAAAAGACCAGTTAAGCCTAGCATTTGATGCTATTATTGATGGCGCTAATATGGATAAGCTGTTTGATGAGGGTATTCTGGTAAAACCACAATATAGACCTCACTTTATTCATGACTTGGACCTTGGAGATATTGATATCAGTAGTGGTGATTTTCCAGTAGCAAAACTGGCACCGGCAATTATTAAGTCATCTATGATAAGCCATGCATGCTCTATCTACCTGGAAGAGCGGGGAAATGTAAAACCAATTCCAATTTCAGCATGGTTTTGTCCAGATGTTACGGTTGCTGAAACCACTGTGGAAGCGATTGAAGAATTGGGAATTAGTGTTTCTCTAATCACAGCTAGCACCCCAATTAAAGAGCGGATGCAGATGTTAACAGATCATGCTGAGGGTAAAGTAGAGTCCGTTGTTTCTGTCGGCGTTCTAGCTGAGGGATGGGACAATCCGCATTGTAATATTATTGTGCATATGCGGCCAACTTTATCAAAGGTCTTGTGGGGTCAGTCAGTGGGTCGTGGGTTGCGTGCAGCGGTTAATAAGGATACTTGTATAGTAATAGATGTTTCTTCTAATTGGTCAACTTTTGGACCTGTAGAAAAATTGCAATGGACTCTTTGGTCTCATAGAGGTTCTTATTTAAAATTTAAAAATAGATTTGAATGGATAGCTCAGCAGCCGGCGGATGAGCAAACAAGTTATTATCTGTGTGATAATAAATTAACTTCTGGTCTGAGATGTTCTCATATTTATAGAAAAGACAAATTTTCGGACTCAGGGTGTCCTGTGTGTGGTTCGTTTTCAGCTATTGACATACATAAAGAGCAGAAAATGGATAGCTCTGTGAACGATATTGGGTTACATCGTTTGTTCTTTGAACGTATTCCACAAGTATATGAAGAAATGAATCATAATATATGGCGCACACTTGGGAGCACAGCATGGACTGGAGCTGAAAAACAGGAACTTATATTCCTTGCTTTTTGCAAGGCTTTTGAACTTGTAGATGGTCCACCATCAAATTCTGATTCCGAATTCTGGAAAATTACATTAGATGGTGAAGCAGCTTTACGTAAATTTCTTGTCGAAAATAAAATTCAAATTGTCAAACAGGAGGAATTTAATCACGCTATATTAGTAGATGGTTTAATGCATGGTAAAAGAATAAGAGCATTGCAATCTAATCATGGCATATTATTGTGTGGACAGCAGTTTGAAGCTTTAGAGGAAGAAGAACTAGAGCGCAAATATCAACGTGCGTTGCAAATAATTGAGAGGATTACAGTTATGGGTTGTTCAAGTCAGGATAACTTGCCCTATTTCAAGGCAAAGAATGTGGTAGTATTATGAACTCTGGTATTATAATTGCTCCTTCTATTTTAGCTGCTGATTTTGGAGATCTTTCAGCTGAAGTTGACAAAGTTGAAAAAGCTGGGGCGGACTGGATTCATCTTGATGTAATGGACGGTAATTTTGTTCCAAATATAAGCTTTGGGGCTCCTGTTATCTCTGCCCTTCGGAAAAGCTCATCAAGTTATTTTGATGCACATCTAATGGTGAGTAACCCGGAACTATTAATTACAGATATGAAACAGGCAGGATGCAACGGTATTACAGTACATTATGAAGCGTGTAATCACCTTGATAGAGTTTTGTCAGTTATTGATGATCATGATTGTTGCGCCGGAGTTGCGTTAAACCCTCACACTGGTGTTGAAAATCTCTCACAAGTTTTAGATAAAATTGGTTTAATTCTAATTATGACAGTAAATCCAGGTTTTGGCGGTCAAAAATTTATTTCAACAATGTTAAATAAAGTACAACTAGCTAGGAAACTAATTGGCGATAGGCCAATTCAATTACAAGTAGATGGTGGTATCACCGCTCAAACGGCCTCCTTAGCAGTTGCAGCTGGCGCAAATAATCTTGTTGCTGGTTCAGCTATTTTTGGTGCAGGCCAAGAGCAATATGAGTCTCGAATAAAATCAATTAGAGGCAACTAAAATATTATAATTAATAAAAAGTTTTATACTTTTTACTTTTTGATCGAAGCACCTATATGTTTCTGACCTCGTCTCTGAGCTAATTTAACTTGTTTTTGCCTTTCTTTAAAACGCTCTTTTTGTTTCGGGCTTGTTTTTGAAATACACTTTGGGCAACTAATTCCAGGTTGATAGCTGCTTGTTTCCAGGTCAGCCTCAGATAAAGGTTGTCTGCAGGCATTACATAATGTGTAGGCTCCTTTTTCTAATGTATGGTCAACGCTAACCCTATCATCAAACACAAAACATTCCCCTTGCCAAAGTGATTCATTAGAAGGAACTTCTTCAAAATATTTAAGGATTCCGCCTCGTAGATGATAAACCTCATCAAACCCAAGCCTTTTCATATAGGCTGTTGATTTTTCACATCTAATTCCCCCAGTACAATACATAGCAATTTTAGTTGGTTTAATATTTCTTCCCTGAGAGGCAAAATTGTCTGCCCAATTTGGAAAATCACGAAACGAAGTTGTATTAGGGTTTATAGCGTCTTTAAATTGCCCAATAGCTATTTCGTAATCATTACGAGTATCAACAACCAGTACATCTGGAGATAAAATTAAATTGTTCCAATCTTGGGGTTTTACGTAAACACCTCTAGATTTCGACGGGTTGATATCAGGTTTTCCCATAGTTACTATTTCTTTTTTTAGTCGTACTTTCATGCGGTGAAAAGGACAACTTTCATTTTGGGAATATTTTATTTCCAATTCTTTAAATTGAGGTTGATTACATAACCAGTAAACAAAATTATTTATGCCTTTATGGCTTCCTGCAACTGTTCCATTTATCCCTTCTGGAGCAATAAGAATAGTTCCAAACAGAGATTGTTCATCACAGTAATTTTTTATTTTTGTTTGCCACTCATCTATTTTATTCAGGCTAACAAAATGATAAAGAGCTGCGATCAAAAAGGGCATTTCCTCGGATCTTTTAATCATTTCTTGTGCTTTTTTTGTCATATTAAAATATTGCTAAGCAGAAATTCAAATTTAATCTAAAGCCCAATAAGCGTGTAGATGGATATAGCATCTAATCTAATTTATCCGCAAGTATAGTTGTGGTTTGATTTTTAAAAATTAAAATGAGTAATTTTTGTTTTTTGATTTCTTTATAATATTACAATAAGACGCTATGGTAAAAAGAATCATATTGGTTTCGCTTAGGGAAATCATATATAGCTAAAATTTTATCAGGATAGATTCGTTTTGGATATAATTGAAAATAGCCCAATTTTAGAGGTGCGTAACCTCAAGAAAAATTATGACAAACTTTCAGTTTTAAAAGACATAAGTTTTTCAGCATATGCAGGGTCCGTAATTAGTTTTATTGGCTCCTCTGGGTCTGGAAAATCAACATTATTGCGATGCTGTAATTTGTTAGAGATTCCACAGGCTGGTGAAATAATTTTCAAGGGAGAGGCTGTATCTTGGACTAATAAAACAGATTCTAGGCAGTTATCTGATAAAAAGCAGATTATTAAGTTTAGAACCAATTTATCAATGGTTTTCCAATCATTTAATTTATGGTCTCATTTGTCGATTTTGGATAATGTAATTGAAGCGCCAGTTACCGTTCTTAGAAAAGATAGGCATATTATGCGAGATGTAGCTTATTCCCTTCTCGAAAAAGTTGGTATCGCAGATAAAGCAGATGCTTGGCCAGCTCAATTATCAGGTGGTCAACAACAAAGGGCGGCTATCGCGAGAGCACTTGCAATGGAACCCGATGCTTTATTATTTGACGAGCCTACTTCTGCTCTTGACCCAGAGCTTGAACAAGAAGTGGTGAAAGTTATAAAAGATCTTGCATCAGAGGGGCGTACCATGCTTTTAGTGACTCATGATATGCAGCTAGCACGTGATTTGTCAGATCGAGTGTATTTCCTGCATCAGGGAATTGTCGAAGAAGAAGGTCATCCGGACAGTTTGTTTGGAAAACCCAAATCTCAACGGCTAAAGCAGTTTTTAAGTGCAGCTGCGAGTTAAATTGAAATGCACTTAAATGTTTAGATAGGAGAAATGTTATGAAAAAAATTCTAATTGCAGCTGTTTTTGCAAGTTTTGCAATAAGCACAGTCTATGCAGATACTGTTCGAATGGGTACAGAAGGTGCCTATATGCCTTATAACGGCATTGATGATAATGGCCAATTTATAGGATTTGAAATTGACCTAGGAAACGAATTATGTAAGCGGGCAAATCTTGACTGCGCTTGGGTAAAGAATGATTGGGACTCAATTATTCCAAACTTAAAAGGGGGAAATTACGATACTATAATAGCTGGTATGTCTATCACGGAAGAGCGTATGAAAGAAATCGATTTTACCAGGCCGTATACTATGCCAGACCCTTCAACATACGTTACATTATCAGGAGCGTCTGTTAATTTAAAATCCGGTGTGATAGCAGCTCAAACTGGAACAATACAGGCAAGTTATATAGTCGATTCTGGAGCCACTTTGGTAGAATTTGCTACACCTGATGAAACAATCGCCGCTGTTAGAAATGGTGAAGCAGATGCTGTTCTTGCTGATGATGCATTTTTAAAACCTTTTGTAGAGGAATCAGGTGGTGAGTTAAGTTTTGCGGGTGACAGCGTTTTTATTGGTGGAGGCGTTGGAATGGGTATTCGTAAATCAGATTCTTCTTTGAAAGATAAATTTAATTCAGCAATCAACTCAATGTGCGATGATGGTTCATTGAATTCTCTAATTACTGAATGGGAAATCAGTGAAACTTTTCCCGATTGCAAATAAAAAAGGAGGTAAGACGTAGATTTATGTTGGTCTGCGTCTTACCAAACCATTAGTTTTAGTCAATATTAGTTAATTCCCAGATAAAAGGATTGCCAATGTTTAATGTTTGTGCAGATCCATCGACATTAACGGAGTTTTTCTGGGTAATATGTTATTTAACTACCGCTAAACATTTTGCGTTTTACGTATCATTTTTAGTCGTTTTGGTGTTGCTGGCAATTGCTGCTCCCTTATCTCTGTTGTTTGGATTTGTTGCTACAATCGGCACGCGCTCATCTAACTGGATTATTCAAATATTTTCGAAGTGCTATATTAATATGGTTAGGGGTATACCAGATGTAGTTTTCTTTTTGTTTGTGCCTTTAGCACTCGACCAGTTTTTTGAATTTATTCGTCATAAAATAATATGCTTTGATGTAGTGGAACCAATATGGCAGGGTACAGATTTCGTTGTTTGTAAGTCAGCTAAACTACCTTTATCAACAGCAGAATTGTGGGTACATCAGCTTTACGCATTTACATTAGCATTAATTGCTTTTGCAATTGTTTTTGGTGCTTTTGCGGGCAATGTTTTAAGTGGGGCTATGAGAGCAGTTCCCAAGACGCAAACAGAAACCGGTGCTGCTTTTGGATTTACGCAAAAACAAATTTTTTGGCGAATTTTAGTGCCCCAAATGTGGATATATGCAATTCCTGGTTTATCAAATTTATGGATGATATTAATTAAAGCAACGCCTCTATTATTTTTACTGGGAGTTGAGGATATAGTGTATTGGGCACGAGAGCTTGGTGGTTCTAAGACCTCTATGTATGCTTATCCCCATCCAGATTGGAGGGTCTATTATTTTGCTGGGTTATTGGTGTTTTATTTATTAATGACATGGGCAAGTAGTAAGGTGCTAAAACGGCTTCAAATAAAATTAAGCAAAGGTCAGGCAACAATGGCTGGCAAAGAGCTACAAGGATATTAAGGATGAGCTCTTGTTGGGCAACATTACAGGATTATGGTCTGCGTTCAATTGGGATTGGTGAACGTATCTTGCCAAAAACTGATATTACGATATGTGAACAGGTTGTATTAATTGGCTCTGGGTTAATTTGGAATATTTATTTTGGAATAATTGCTGTTTTTTTTGGTTTTTGGTTTTCAATAATTCTTGCTGTAGGCAAAAACCATAAGCTTGCACTTTTAAGAATACCATCTGAAAGTATCATTTTTGTGTTTAGAGGGTCTCCTCTTTTTATTCAATTTTTCTTCGCTTATGAGTTTTTTGTACTTCTACCTAAAGTCGGCATTGAATTTGATTTAGGATTCATAACATTATCTGCTGAAACACGCTGGCTCACAAGAGCTTGGCTTGGCGGGTTAATCGTACTTTTTTTCAATACTGCTGCATATTCAGCAGAAATATTTTACGGTGCAATTCGCTCTGTTCCCTCCGGTGAATTAGAAGCAGCGGAGGCATATGGCATAACTGGATGGAGTAAATTCTGGCGTATTATTTGGCCCTCTATGTTACGTCTGGCTTGGCCCTCATATACTAATGAAGCTATTTTTCTATTTCATGCTACATCACTAATTTTTTTCTCTGGCTTTCCAGCCTGGAGGCAGTCTGGTGACGCATTATATTACGCTAATTATTTTTCAGATAAGACATTTAATCCGTTTCTGCCTTATCCAATAGTGGCGATGTATTTCATATTATTAACATTGGTCATAATTTTTATTTTTGGGGTTGCTAATAAGTATTTAAACAGACACCTTGATGTTGAGCAGAGAGCAAAAATCCAAATATCAATAAATATATTGAGGTAATGAAAAGGTTCACTTTCATAAGATCGGGAGGTAAAAATAAGCGTTGAGCATCTAAAGATTCAATTACAGGCTGATACAGCAGGCTCTTTTTATAATTTATCTTATTATCATTTTGCCCCGGATGGGAAAAGTGATGTTCCTAAAATATTTTTACAGGCGGGCCTACATGCAGATGAGCAGCCAGGAACGCTCATTTTGCACTATTTACTAGAGATGTTGGAGACGGTAGATAAGTTGGGAAAACTTAATGCTGAATTTTTTGTTTTTCCCATGGTAAACCCAATCGGAATGGCACAGATTTATAATCACCGTCATAGTGGTAGGTTCGATTTTTCCACTGGAATAAACTTTAATCGTAATTGGCCAGACCTTGCAGAATGCATCATTAGTGAAGATGGAGAAATAATTAAAAATTTAACGCAAGATGTTGAAGAAAACAAAAACAAAGTTTTATCAGCGGTAGAAAAATGGATATCAAACCAGAAACCGATAACCGCTTTAGAAAGACTCCGGCTTGAAATAATTAAAATAGCAGTGGGTTGCGATGTAGTTTTGGATTTGCATTGCGACGTTCAAGCATTAAACCATATTTATATTGTTCCGCAATTAATGCCTGAATACCAAGACCTATCTGACTGGATGGGTTCCTATGTAACTTTAACGGCGGAAAATTCAGGTGGGGGTTCTTTCGATGAAATTTGGCCAAGGTTATGGATAGATATGCAAAGGCGTTGTCCAGATAAACCCATTCCAAAGCCAGTACTATCCGCAACGCTGGAATATCGAGGATTAGTTGATGTTGAAATATCTTTAAATAGAAAAGATGCAGAAAATTTAATGGGGTTTTTTAGTTCGCGTGGATTTGTTAACTCAATAACTGATAATACATGTTCTCCCATGCCACCAGCTTTGCCATTTAATGCGACTCAGATTATCAAATCAGAGGTAACTGGATTGGTTTGTTATGAAGTCCAGCTTGGTCAAGATGTAACAGAAGGAGAATTAATTGCAAACATACTTTTATTAGATGGACCAGAAGCTTATCGTGTTAAGGTTCCAATATATGCAGGAACTAGTGGTATTGTTTTTTCTATGATGCTTCAAAAATATATTTGGAGAGGTCAACCTATAGCAAAGATAGCAGGAAAGACTGCCCTATCCGAGAGGACTGGGGTACTTTTGGAAGCTCGTTAAAAAATATTTAGTAGTTTTTAGATTTTATTTTTTAGTAATTGTGTAATTTTATTTCGGAGTTTTGATGACTCCGTGCTGACCATAGATGAAAAAGAACCCTGTAAAGAACCATCTCTACCGATAAGATATTTATGAAAATTCCATTTGGGACGAGCTCTCCAACCAAGTTCGTCATTAGCCCATTTATAGAAAGGGTGCGCCCCGTTTCCTTTAACGATGGCTTTGGCAGTCATTGGGAAGTTTATGTTAAAATTTACCTCGCAAAAGTTTTTAATCTGGACATTTGTACCTGGTTCTTGTCCCCCAAAATCGTTGCTTGGTACGCCTATTACTACTAATCCATCTGATTTAAATTCGTCCCACAGTGACTGCAACCCTTCATACTGGTTGGTAAACCCGCATTTAGAGGCAGTATTAACAAGAAGTATTACATTACCCGTAAAATCAGATAGAGGTATAATACCTCCTTCAATTGAGTCAAAATTAAAATCATATGCAGATTTAGCATTTGCCATAGATGAAATACCTAAATTTATCGTGGTTATTATAAGAAGGAACCAGTTTAAATGCTTAATATTCATAAAATACCTTCACTAATGTTTTTATTACATGAAATAAAGACATGGTGTAATTCGTCTCAAAAACAAGTAATGGCTAGGAAAGTATCAGAAATTAAATTAAAAAATATCTATATTTTAGGCTAATTGCCATAAATCATTTAGAAACTCATTTATAATTTTTTCCCCAGCTAACCCAATTATCTGGTTTCGTAAGTTTGCAACAGGTCCGTTAGCGCGAAAAATATCTCCAGATATTTGACTTTTCCTAGCAACAGAATGAGCTTCTGGCATACGTATTTTTATCATTTCATTTAACGTATCGGAAACACGAAATCCCTTTGCTAGAAGAGTCTCAATACATGCAATATCCATAAACGATTGACCAGCACCCTGAGCTAAATGAGGTGGCATAGGATGGGCTGCGTCACCTATTAATGTTGCTGAACCTCTGCGCCAGTTGAATAAGGGTTCACTAGTTTTTACAGATATTATTTGCCAGTCCTTCATTCTTTTTTCAAGTAGTGATAAAATTGGATGACAGGATAAAATAGATTGGATGGACTTTTTAGAAAAAGCGCTTTCAGAAAATGAAAATACAAAATTGACATTTTTGCCATTTTGGATTGGGTAGGACACTAAATGGCATGAATTACCGAGCCATAATTGCACATTTGGAAAAGAAAAACCCGGTGGAATGTCTTTTGAAGGAAATATACCTCTATAAATAGCATATCCAGAATTTACTTGGCTGGCTGTCGGATTTACAAATTGTCTTGTCTTACCTTCCCAGCCATCCGCACCCACTACAAAGGGGGCGGTGATAATATCGGAGTTATCTAGAATTAAAGTTGTGTTATTAAATTTTTGGGAAATGGCTGATACTTTAGCATCAATAAATTTGATAAGGGGGTTTTTTAAACATATTCTTAATAAGGTCTGATGAAGGTCCTGGCGTGCAATTGATACGTATGTAGTTTTGTTTTCTGATAGCGATATTTTTGCAAGGGTCGATGCCAAATCTAAAGATTTTATTTCCACTGCTAAAAGCCTAGTCGCCTTATCTAATATTTCATCTTTTAAATCTAAACTGGATAAGGCAGCTAAGCCGTTTGGTGCAATTTGTAATCCACCAAAAAGTTGAGGCTTGTTATTGGGTGCTATGACTTTGATTTTATGCCCATATTTAGCGAAGGCAATGGCCGCTCCAAGACCACTAAAACTATTACCGATAATTATAATTTCTTCGCTCATTTTTTTAATTTTATGTGGAAGTTAAAAAAGGCCGACTGTAAGCCTACCTTTTCGAACGTAATAAAGTATTTTAGAAATGCAACATGTTCATCAAATAAGAAGTGGAGCAATTACCAAACTAACAATGGCCATAACATTGATTAAAATGTTCATAGAAGGACCAGAGGTATCTTTAAGAGGATCTCCAACGGTATCTCCAACCACGGCTGCCTTATGCACATCAGAGCCTTTACCGCCAAAATTTCCCTTCTCTACGTGTTTTTTTGCATTATCCCATGCTCCACCAGCATTTGCCATCATAAGTGCCATCATTACACAACATATCAATGCTCCTCCTAATGTACCACCGAGAGCTTTTGGTCCAAGGCCAAAACCAATAATAACCGGTGCAAGCACAGCAAGTGAACCTGGGAGGATCATTCGACGTAATGCAGCACGTGTGGCGATATCAACACATCTTGCTGTATCCGGTTTTGCTTTTCCTTCCATAAGGCCAGGAATTTCTTTGAATTGACGACGAACTTCAATAATCATCTCGAAAGCAGCGTCACCAACAGCAGTCATTGTGATAGAGCTAACAATAAAAGGAAAAATACCTCCTATAAACATACCAACTAAAACGATGGGGTCATTAATTGCTAGGACAAAATCGGGGTCTCCGTTACTAACTTTTACAATGTAAGCACTTATCAAAGCTAGTGCAGCTAGAGCAGCAGCACTAATTGCAAACCCTTTTCCGATAGCAGCAGTGCTATTACCAACCTCATCAAGTGAATCAGTTATCTCTCGTGTTTCTGAGCCCATTTCAGCCATTTCGGCGATGCCACCGGCATTGTCTGCTACAGGACCATAAGCATCAATTGCCATAGTTATTCCAACAGTGGCTAACATTCCGACAGCAGCCATTCCAACACCATAAAGTCCAGCTGAGAGATTTGCGAAGAATATAATTGCTGCGATAGTTAGAACAGGAATTGCTACAGATTGCATTCCTATCGCCAGTCCTGAAATCATAACGGTTGCAGGACCAGTTTCACCGTCTTTAGCAATTTTTCTTACAGGTGCTCCCCCAGTGTAATATTCAGTTACTAAACCAACGATAATACCACCAATTGCTCCGACGAGCACGGCATTCCAGACGCCAACGGATGCGCCCATGCTGGTTATAACAAAGTAAGCCGCAGCAATAAAAACTACTGCTGAACCAATAGTACCAAATCGTAAGGCGACATCAGCACTTTTGTTTGAGAACAAACGAACTGACAAAATACCAAGCAACGAACACACAAGACCAGTGGATGCAAGAGCAAGGGGCATAAATTGCAATACTGCTCTGTCCCCCCCTAAACCTTCTAAAGAAGCCATAGACATTGATGCAGCTAGGGCCATAGATGCAATCATAGCGCCACAGTATGATTCAAAAATATCAGACCCCATGCCTGCTACATCACCAACGTTGTCACCAACGTTATCAGCAATGACGGCTGGATTACGAGGGTCATCCTCTGGTATTCCGGCCTCAACTTTGCCCACCAGGTCTGCTCCGACATCTGCTGATTTAGTGAATATACCTCCACCAACACGACTAAATAGAGCTACAGAAGAACCTCCCATTGCGAAACCTTCAATAGATTCAATGCCGTGTAAGCTACCTCCCATAAATCCGTATAGCACGCCAATTCCCAACAAACCCATGGATGCTACGGTGAGACCCATAATTGAGCCTCCAAAAAATGCAACATTTAATGCATCAGAAGCTCCTTTAGTTTTAGCGGCAACAGCAGTTCTAACATTTGCTTTTGTAGCAGTGTACATTCCAATGTAACCAGCTGTACCAGAACACAATGCTCCCAGCGCGAATGCTATAGCGGTACCTTCCCCTAAACTAGCATAAAGTGCAATGATACAAATTAAACAAAAGACTGCAAGTCGCTTATACTCGCTCGCCATAAATACCATGGCGCCAAGGTGTATTTCATCAGCTATATCTTTTTCTGGCCCACTGCCAACGGGTGATTTTTTGATCCACTGATAAACAAAAAAAGCGACTAATAAGCCAAACGCCCCAAGAGCAACAGGAATAAACGCGCTGGTCATGATTAAATTACCTCTTATAAAGTGATTTTAAAGAAAAGTTACACAGCCTAAAAGCAGTAAGGCCGAGCGTGCTAGGTTATAATGTTAAAGTTTTATCCTGTAAAGTATAAACCCTTATTCTATTGTTACACTTTTATATTTTTCATCTAAAATTAAAGGCAATTGTATTTAAATGAGCCCTATGATAAAATAACAACGTTCGAAACGCTGATTGGGAGAGTCTGTTAATAAACTTAAGGTTTTAGGATTTATATACAGCGCCGAAGGAGCACAAGCCTCATAATCTCTCAGGCAAAAGGGTCAATCAGTGTGAACAGTCTGGAAAGTGACTGAAAAAAGTCCACCGACGGGGAAACTGTGTAGAAAAGAAATTTTCTTATGGGAAACTCTCAGGTAAAGAGACAGGCGAGGTGTATTTTGAATGTCAATTGATGGCATACGTACATCTTGGAGTCTTTAGAAATGAAAACAATTGCAGTTATTGGAGCTGGTGTTACTGGGGTAACCACAGCATTTGTATTGAGTGAACTTGGATATAAAGTGACTGTTTTTGAAAAACAGAGATACCCCTCTATTGTGACTTCTTATGCTAATGGGGGGCAACTTTCAGCTAGCAATGCAGAAGTTTGGAATCACTTTGGGACCATTCTAAAAGCGGTAACTTGGTTATTGAAAAAAGATGCTCCACTCAAAATAAATTTTTGGCCTAATTGGCATAAACTAAGTTGGCTAGCCGAATTTTTGCTTCAAACCAAAAACTATAAAAAAAATACTATACAGACTGTTAAGATGGCAATTGAGTCTCGCAAATATATGCAGAAAATTGTTGATGATGCTGGAATAGAATTTGATAAATCAAATTGTGGTATTTTACACATTTATAAAAGTCACCGAGAATTTGAGCATGCTCACAGAGTAAATGAACTTTTAGCATTAGGAGGATTAGAGCGTCGCAGATTGACAGAGAATGAAATTTTAACGATAGAGCCTAATTTAGAAAAAAAATTTGTAGGTGGATACTACACCAAAACAGACTCCACAGGTGATATCCATAAATTTACATCTCATTTAGCAAGAGTTGCAATGGATCGTGGTGTCAATTTTCAACAAAGTGCAGATGTAAAATCGATCAAAGTATTGGGTTCAGAAGTAAAAATAGAATTCAAACACAAGGATTTTCAAGACCAAATAGAAACTTTCGACATGTGTGTTATTTGTGCAGGTGTTGCCAGTCACAAGTTTGCAAAAATGCTTGGGGATAGGGTAAATATTTATCCAGTTAAAGGTTATTCGATTACAGTCCCATTAACTGACTTAATTTCTCAGAAAAAGGCTCCTAATGTAAGTTTACTTGATGATGAAGCAAAAATAGTTACCTCAAGGTTGGGGAAGAATAGATTTAGGGTTGCTGGTACTGCGGAAATAGTCGGGCATAATTTGGATATTTTGGACGCTCGTATCAAACCTCTTAAAAACTGGGTGGAAACAAATTTTCCTGAAGTTTCGACTAAGGATGCCCAACCTTGGGCTGGATTGAGACCAATGAGGCCAAATATGATGCCCCTTGTCTCGCAAGGCAAAGAACCAAATATTTTTTATAACACCGGTCATGGACATTTAGGATGGACTCTTGCATGCTATACGGCAAACATGTTAGGCGATTTAATTATTGGTTTTGAAACATAAATGTTGTTCTGGATTTTTTTAGAAGATAGAAAAAAACAATGATTGTCTCATGAAAATATCTCCAAACCAGCTTGTTATTACAAAACCTGATGATTGGCATTTACATGTTAGGGATGAGGAGATAATGAAGGCCGTATTGCCTGAAAGTTATCGCTGGGCCTCAAGAGCTATTATAATGCCAAATCTCGTTCCTCCTATAATAACAGGGGAAGATGCTCGCCTATATGCCAACAGAATAAAGGCCTGTTTAGATAAAGATATAAAATTTGAGCCATTGCTGACCCTTTATTTAACTGAAGAAACAGAAGCAGACGATGTTGTCTCAGCCTATAGGAAAAAAATTATTAAAGCTGTTAAATTGTACCCTGCAGGCGCGACGACAAATTCATCTAATGGCGTTAAAAATATTAACGGTGTATATTCAGTTCTAGGGGCAATGTCGGAGCAGGGTATACCTTTATTAATTCATGGTGAGGTTACTGATCCGCAGATAGATATATTTGACCGAGAGGCAGTTTTTATTGAAAAAATTTTAGTGCCTTTACGAAATGAGTTTCCAGATCTGAAGATAGTAATGGAGCATATTACAACTGAGCAAGCAGTTTCCTATGTTCTTAATGAAGAAAAAAATTTAGCTGCAACCATCACCCCTCATCATTTGGTTGTAAACCGAAACGTTATGCTTTCTGGGGGTATTAAACCCCATTATTATTGTTTGCCGGTGTTAAAGAGGGAGTCTCACCGATTGGCTTTGATAAGAGCAGCGACCAATGGTGATAAACGATTTTTTCTTGGTACTGACAGTGCCCCTCATTTAGACAATACAAAAATTGATGTTTGCGGGTGTGCTGGCATTTTTAATGCGCCTTTTGCAGTTGAGATCTTAGCTCAATTATTTGATAATTTAGGAGTGCTGAATAGATTAGAGGGATTCTTAAGTCTGCATGGCGCTGAATTTTATGGGATGCCACATAATAAGGAAAGGTTAACTTTGAAAAAAACAGATATACCTCTTAAAATGCCCGAAAATCTTGAAACTAAAGAAGGAAAAATTACGATTTTTGATCCATTTATGGAAGTTTACTGGCAGATCGTGAAATAGCGCTTTAATTATTTTACTTGTTGGGCGTCAGTAAAATGCTTATAAATCAGTAATGGTATCTCTCAACCGTAATAAGGAGTGATGAATTATGAAAAGATCCAATCTTTTTTTGTTGATAGGTGTTATAGCAGCTGCTGTTGTTATATTTTTGAATTTTGACTCATCCAACATAAAAACTAGTCAGCTTTCTGAAGCAGGGGGGGAGTTAAAAATTTATAATTGGTCCGACTATATTGCAGAGGATACAATTTCAAATTTTGAGGCTGAGACCGGCATAATCGTCACTTATGATATGTATGATTCCAATGAGGTTTTAGAAGCCAAGATGTTAGCGGGCTCGTCAGGTTATGATCTTGTTGTACCCACCGCAGATTTTCTCGCTCGTGGTCGAGAAGCGGGGGCCTATCAGGATATGGATTTGTCAAGAATTCAAAATGCCTCTAACCAGGATCCTGAGATTCAAGCTCAGGCAGATAGAATGGTTGGATCAAATTCAGCAGGTTTAGTCTATATGTGGGGATCAACCGGAATTGCTTATAATGAAGATATGGTCACTGAGAGACTCGGTGATGATGCTCCCACGGATAGCTGGTCGCTTATTCTGGACCCAGCAAATGCAGCAAAATTGGAGGATTGCGGTATTGCCATTTTAGATGCACCAACAGATGTTTTGCCTAATGTGATGACATATCTTGGACACCCTGGGACATCGATGGAGAAATCCCATTTTGAAGCTGCTGGTGATGCACTTTCTGCCATCCGGCCTTATTTAAGATACATAAATTCAAGTCAGTCAATAAATGACATTGCAAATGGGGATATCTGTGCAGCAATCATGTGGTCTGGAGACGCATTTCAAGCAGCTTACAGAGCCGAGGAAGCAGAAAATGGGCATGTGATTGATTATTATATTCCAAATGAGGGAACAAATCTTTGGTTTGATGTGATGGCAATTCCTGCTGATGCAAAAAATGTTGATAACGCTTATAAATTTGTAGACTATATGATGCGTGCTGACGTGGCAGCAGCGAATGTGAATTATGTTTGGTATGCAAGCGGCAATGAAGCGGCTAGACCAGACATTGATCCAGAAATTTTATCCCATCCAGGAATTTATCCTACCGAAAAAGCTAAGGAAAAGCTCTTTGTCACACCTGTCTATGATGCTCAAACTGACAGAATTGTTACTCGTGTCTGGAATAGGTTTTCTGCTGGCAATTAGAATTTAGCTGAATATAGAACAAGTAAATAGCAATGGAAGCCACCTTCAATATAAAGGGAAAGTGGCTTTCATTTTTTGACAATACATGAAGAACGGCATTGTCACATGGCCCCTTTCATTAGAATTCAGAATATCTCAAAAAAATATGGTAAATTATTAGCGGTAGATAATGTATCATTTGATTTAGAAAAGGGAGAGCTGTTTAGTCTGCTGGGTCCTTCAGGTTGTGGTAAGACTACATTATTAAGAATATTAGCTGGTTTTGAGTTAACTACCGAAGGTTATGTTGAGATCGATGGTCAAGATATGGTAGATGTCGACCCAGCGGATAGGCCTGTAAATATTATGTTTCAAAATTATGCTCTTTTCCCACATATGAGTGTTTCAAATAATATTGGTTATGGTTTAAAACGGGCCTCCCTTCCTGACAATGAAATAAAAAGTCGTGTTAGTGAATTACTAGAGCTTGTACATCTTAATGGAATGGGTGAACGAAAACCATCCACCCTTTCCGGTGGACAAAGACAGCGTGTTGCGCTAGCGAGGGCCCTTGCAAGGCGCCCTAAACTACTATTATTAGATGAACCACTCGCTGCTTTAGATAAAAAGCTAAGGTCTGAAACACAATTTGAACTTTGTAAAATTCAAGAACAGCTTGGCACGACTTTTGTTGTAGTAACGCATGACCAAGAAGAAGCAATGACGTTATCAACAAGAATTGGTGTCATGAACAACGGAAAATTAGTCCAAGTTGGAACACCTAATGAAATATATGAGCAACCACAAACTACATTTGTTGCAGATTTTGTAGGGGAAATCAGTTTTATTGAAGTAACAGTAAAAGAGCAAAAAGAGCCTTATTGGTTGATGCAAGGTGCGGTTCCGATTCATGTATCGACCGGAGCAAAATTTAGAATAAATCAAAAAGTTAATCTTGCTCTTAGACCAGAAAAAATTTCACTCACCTCAAAACCAACAGGAAAAATCAACGAATTTCCAGTCGAAATTACAGATTGGGCTTTTTATGGAGCTGGAACCCAATATAGGGTTGTTGGGCCAGGAGGTATAAATTTAAAGCTATATGAGTCGCATAACCTTCCAAGCAAATCGAATGCTCGACAACCAGAAACAGGCTTTATTAATTTTTCACCAGATTCAATCATAATTCTTGAAAGATAAATAAATGAACTATTTTTTTCAAAAATTTGGGCGAATTCTAGTTATTTGGCTACCGCTGGGATGGCTTTTATTATTCTTCATGCTTCCATTAGTAGAAATGATCAATGTTTCCTTTTCAGAAGCGAGGCGAGCAGTACCGCCTTATATTCCTGCTTTTCAAATTGGTTCTGGAGGTTTTTCTTTTAGGCCAGTTTTGGACAACTATCTTTTAATTTACGAATATTGGGAAGATTACTTATGGCCTGCAATTAATAGTATAAGGTTAGCATTTTTTTCAACTTTGTATTGTCTTTTATTTGCTTATCCGATGGCTTGGTGGATAGCCCGGTCAAATAAATCGATTCAGCATATTTTACTTATATTAGTATTAATGCCTTTTTGGACTTCTTCACTTTTAAGAATGTATGCATTAATTGGCCTGTTGAACCCAAATGGATTTATTAATGATGTTTTAATATGGGCAGGTATTACTGTAACTCCTATTCAAATGATGCAAACTGATTTTTCTATTTATTCTGGCATGATACTTACTTATTTACCGTTAATGATCTTACCACTTTATGCTTCTCTTGTGCGGCTAGATGTTTCTATAATTGAGGCAGCAGCAGACCTCGGGGCAAAGAAATGGGATATATTCAGAACAATAGTTTTGCCACTAAGTATTCCTGGAATTGTAGCAGGAAGTCTTCTAGTATTCATTCCCGCTGTTGGAGAATTTGTGATACCAGCATTACTTGGAGGACCGGAGCAATTAATGCTTGGGAAAGTAATTTGGACCGAATTTTTTAGGAATAGGGATTGGCCTGTCGCTGCAGCAATAGCAATAATATTAATTGCAATTATTATACTGCCTATTGTTTATGCAAGGTATCAGGATAGGGAGCGTATAAGCTGATGCGTCGGGATGTTCCATTATTAATTAAGGCATTGGGTATCGCAGGATTTGGTATTTTATATATTCCCGTTATGATAATGATTATTTATAGCTTTAATAGCAGTAAACTTGTTGCTGTTTGGGCAGGCTTTTCAACTAAATGGTATAAAGAACTTTGGACAGATGATATTTTGCTTACAGCTCTGTATAAGTCACTCCTTATTGGTGTAAGCTCGGCAACAATTTCAACGGTATTCGGATTATTGATTGCAATTGCCTTTGTAAGATTCTCAGTTTTTAAGGGCAGATTAATTTTAAGCCTTGTTGCCAGCGCGCCTCTAGTAATGCCAGAGGCAGTTACTGGTTTATCAATGTTACTATTATTTATTGCAATGGAAATAAGTTTTGGTTGGCCGTCTGGTCGTGGTGTGGACACCATCATGATCGCCCATGCCACTTTCGGGATGTGTTTTGCTGCTGTTGTAATCCAAACAAGACTCCGTGATATGGATAAATATCTTGAGGAAGCAGCAAGAGATTTAGGGGGAAGGCAACCTTTTGTTTTTTTATCTATTACTTTGCCACTTATTCTTCCCTCAATTATAGCTGCGTGGTTGTTATCATTTACACTAAGTTTTGATGATTTAGTGATCGCCAGTTTTGTGAGTGGCCCTGGTAGTTCAACACTTCCGATAGTAATTTTTTCAAAAATTCGTCTTGGAGTGTCACCGGAGATTAATGCTATTGCAACTTTAATGATACTTACTATTTCTATACTGGTTTTATTTGGCAGTATCCTAATTTTAAAGCGAGAAGATAAAAAATGAATTTAACACAATTGAAAAAATGGTTTTAGAAAAATAATCATTAATTCTTTTAACTTCTAATAAATTAGGGTAGACCTGCTAAAATTAAAAAAGCTATTAAATTTAATGATTAACTATAACCATACACCAAGAAAAGTAATTGCGCAGTCTACAGCAAGAATGTTGCTAGATATTGGGGCGGTTCACGTTAATGCAGTTAAACCTTTTGTCCTCACCTCTGGTTCAATTAGCCCTGTTTATATTGACTGCAGAAAATTAATATCTTTTCCAAGAATAAGAGCTGCTTTAATGAGCTATTCTGTTTCTTTGTTAGCTGAGGCCGTTGGTATTGAATATTTTGAAGCCGTGGCGGGAGGTGAGACGGCAGGCATTCCATTTGCAGCCTTTTTAAGTGAGCGGCTAGCTCTACCAATGCTGTATGTTCGCAAAAAAGCTAAAGGATTTGGAAGAAATGCGCAGATAGAAGGTCACCTTGAATCTGGCTCAAAAGTTTTATTAGTAGAGGATTTAGCGACTGACGGAGGAAGTAAGTTTATGTTTGCAGATGCATTGCGCAATGCGGGGGCAAACTGTGACCATATTTTAGTAATTTTTTATTATGATCTATTTGCTGATGCCCAAAAAAAACTGACGGAACATGGGCTTAATCTTCATTATTTAGCAACTTGGTGGGATATTTTAACTGAATTGAAATCTTTGGATAGATTTGATGAAAAAACAGTTTTAACAGTTGAGGCATTTTTGAATGACCCGGTTGGGTGGTCAGATACAAACATTGATAAATATTCCAAAAAATAGGTGATAACTCTAATGGCTATATTTAATCTTGGTTCTATAAATCTGGACTATTTTTATAGATTACCACATCTTGTGTCTGCTGGTGAGACGCTCGCGGCAGTAGGGTACGATATTTTCCTCGGTGGAAAAGGTGCAAATCAGTCTGTAGCGCTTGCAAAAGCGGGCGCTGATGTTTTCCATATTGGTGCATTTGGAAAAAGAGACGAGCATTATTTGAGAGAAATGAGAGAGGCTGGGGTAAATCTCAATAACATTGCTTTATTGGAAACAGAGTCTGGCCACGCTGTTGTTATGGTAGATAATGAAACTGGGGAGAATCAGATTGTCCTCTCTGGCTCCGCTAATAATAAGATATCAAAAAAACAGATAGAGTCTGCACTTTCAAATGCAAAAACCACTGATTGGGCTTTGGCACAAAATGAAACATCGTTAGTTCATGAATTTCTGGTTTCTGCCAAGGAAAAAGGCCTAAAAATATGCTACAGCGCTGCACCATTTGTTGCTAAACAAACGGCCTCTCTACTACCCTTCACCGATTTGCTGGTGGTTAATGAAGGAGAAGCTAATGCATTAATAAAATTTATAAATAAAGATGTATTAGAACTTGGCTTACCACATCTGGTAATTACTCTTGGGTCAAAAGGGGCGCGTTATATTGGTGAAGAGGGAGACTTTTTCGTCTCGCCATTTGAGGTAAGTCCTGTAGATACAACGGGAGCAGGAGACACCTTTCTTGGATACTTACTCGCTTCTTTAAGTAAGGGTATGTTTATGGAACAGGCAATGAGCTATGGCTCTGCAGCAGCATCTTTGCAAATCACAAAACAAGGTGCGTTAGCAGCTATTCCATCATTGCAGGAAGTTGAGACCTTTATCGGAGAAAATTCATAGGAACAGCGTTGATGGCGGCCCAAAAGATTATCATAGATACAGATCCTGGAATAGACGATGCAATGGCAATCCATCAAGCCTTTGCAGACACTAGATTAGAAGTAATTGGATTAACCACAATTTTTGGTAACGTATATGTGAACCAAGCAACGCGAAATGCGTTATGGTTAGCAGAGCAAGGCGCCTATAAATGCTCTGTTTCTGAGGGTGCAGCAAAACCAATTCTTCAGAAAATGAACACTCCTTCTTTTCATGTTCATGGAGCGCAGGGTTTTGGAAATTTTGTCGATATTAATCCGATTGGAAAAGCAGACCCAAGACCAGCACATGTCTTTTTATCTGAAACAATTAGAGCAAATTCTAATGATATTATTTTATGTCCTATTGGCCCTTTGAGTAACATTGCAAACTTACTTGATTATGATCCAGATATCGTTAACCATGTAAAAAAAGTAGTTATAATGGGCGGTGCTGTTTATGTTCGAGGAAACGTAACATCTTTTGCAGAAGCCAATTTCTGGAATGATCCCCATGCTGCGGAAAAGGTGCTTGCAGCAGATTGGGAAATAGATTTGATAGGTCTTGATGTTACATCAACAATACAATTTCCTCCTAATGTATTTTTGGAGGGAGGCGAGAAGTCACCTATAATAGGAGGTTTCATCTTAAATATTTCTGAGTTTTATATAAAATTTTATGAAGGGCTTGTTGGGAAAACTGTCTGTTTAATGCATGATCCTGCGGCTATCATGGCAATAACTGATCCTGATATTTTTACTTTCCAAAAAGTACCACTATCTGTCATAGTGGAAGGGGAGAAAGTAGGTAATGTTTTTGTTTGTAAAAATTTGGAGAGACGGTCTGTAAATGTGGCTATAAATGTGGATATCAAAGCTGCTCAGAAGCGGTTTAAATCCATATTTTCAAAAGCCGACGCAGCTCTCAATAAGCGTATTAACAGCTAGGAAATAGAGAATATGCAAGTTCAAATAGTAGATTACAATGCAATTGATGCACCAGAGATATTGACGCGCTCTTTGCATGAAACCGGATTTGCAGTGTTGGCAAACCACCCAATCGGTGAGAAGCAAGTAAAATCAATTTATGATAACTGGGGCAAATTTTTTGCAAGTGATACCAAGCATGACTTTATTCGTGATATTGAAAAACATGATGGCTACTTTCCATTCAGGTCCGAGAATGCGAAAGGTGTTCAGATAAAAGATCTAAAAGAATTCTATCATGTATTTCCTTGGGGGCGCGTTCCTCCTGAATTAGAGACAGAAACCAGAAAATTATATAATGACTTATTTGCTCTCGGTTTGACCCTTTTGAAATGGCTTGATAATTGTTTACCTCCTGATGTACAAAACACACTTTCAGAATCACTTGAGAAAATGATGCAAGGTAGTGAGCAAAGTTTACTTCGAATTTTGCACTATCCACCAATACAAGAGGATATTGAGCCAGGTGCTATTAGAGCTGCGGCTCATGAGGATATTAATTTAATTACGTTGCTTGTTGCGGGGTCAGAACCTGGTTTGCAAGCACAAGATAAAACTGGAAAATGGCATGATATTTCTAGCGACCCTGGAATGATTACCATTAATAATGGCGACATGCTTGCGATGGCTAGTGAAAATTTCTTTCCATCTACACCACATCGTGTAATAAACCCTGAAGGGAAAAAAAATAATTCACGTTATTCTATTCCAATGTTTCTTCATCCAAGACCAGAGGTTATGTTGAGTAACGTGCTTTCAGCAGAGAGTTATCTGCAAAATAGACTTAAAGAAATTGGATTAAAATAGGTGAAGGGAAAAAAATATGAATAATCAAATGAATATATTGACTATTGTCAGGACAATAATGGTGTCATGTTTGGCGATGTTCTCAGTTGTTACAACAGGTTTTGCAGGATCACATGCCATGAAACCAGCCGTGATATACGATATGGGTGGTAAGTTTGACAAGTCCTTCAATGAAGGTGTGTGGAATGGTGTAAAGAAATTTACAGAAGAAACCGGTATAGAGGTCATGGAGTTTGAGGTTACCAATGAAACTCAGCGTGAGCAGGCAATGCGACGAATGGTTGAGCGTGGCGCAACAATAGTTTTAGGTGTTGGATTTGCGCAGGCTGATGCCATAGCTGCAGTTGCAGCTGACAACCCAGATGTACAATTTTCAATCATTGATGTGAGTTGGCTGGATTCTCCTAACCTTCGTCAATATGCATTTAAAGAACATGAGGGTTCTTACCTTGTGGGTGTAGCTGCTGCTAAAGCGTCACAAACAAACAAAGTAGGATTTGTCGGTGGAATGGACATCCCGTTAATTAGCAGATTTGCGTGTGGATATGTAGGTGGAGTCAAATCAGTTTCAGCAAATGCAGAGATCTACCAGAATATGACAGGTTCAACACCATCAGCTTGGAATGATCCAGCTAAAGGTGCTGAATTAACAAGAAGCCAAATCGATCGTGGTGCCGATGTTGTATACCATGCAGCTGGCGGAACTGGTGTTGGTGTAATTCAAGCTGCAGCGGATGCTGGAAAATTAGCGATAGGTGTGGACTCAAATCAAAATGGTCTTGCGCCTGGGTCAGTATTAACATCAATGTTAAAAAGAGTTGATGTGGCCGCGTATAATACGTTTATGGATGCTAGCAAAGGGCAATTCACTTCTGGAGTTCAAGTGTTGGGTTTAGCTGAAGGCGGAGTAGATTGGGCTTTAGATGAAAATAACGAAAACTTAATCACAGATGATATCAAAAAGGCGGTTGCCTCGGCAAGAGAGGCCATACTATCTGGCGATGTAGCAGTGCACGATTATTTAGCGGATAATAACTGTCCTTACTAAGATCAATCGTCAGCTGAGTTTGTTACTTTGAAGAAAAAAATTTTAGAACAGAAAAACGGCGGCCAAAAGTCGCCGTTTGCTGTTTCATTAAAAAGTATTTGTAAGTCATTTGGCCCAGTTAGGGCTAACGATGAGATATGCCTCAATGTTTCATCCGGAACTATTCACGGAATTATAGGTGAAAACGGGGCAGGAAAATCTACATTAATGTCAATTCTATACGGGTTTTATCAGCCTGACAGCGGCGATATTCAAGTTGATGGTAAGGCAGCTATTTTCAAACAACCATCAGATGCAATAAGGCTTGGGATTGGAATGGTTCATCAGCATTTTATGTTGGTTCCTAATTTCACAGCATTGGAAAATATCATACTTGGGTCAGAGGGTAAAATGGGCCTTAAAAATGGCCTCCAGAATGCCAAGTTAAAGCTTGAAGAATTAAAATCGACTTATGGGTTAGAGGTGGATCTGGACAACGTTACTGAAGATTTGCCGGTAGGAATTCAGCAAAGAATAGAAATATTAAAAGCCCTTTACAGGGGCGCAAGAGTATTAATACTTGATGAACCCACCGGCGTACTGACACCTCAGGAAACCGATCAACTTTTTGAAATATTGTTAGCTTTGAAGTCAGAGGGCGTTACGATATTGTTAATCACACACAAACTCCATGAGATAATGGCAATCACAGATGAAGTTTCTGTAATGCGGCAGGGTAAAATGGTCGCAAACACACTCACCAAAAAAACTTCTCCAGAATGGCTAGCTGAGCAAATGGTAGGAAGGTCTGTTCTTGTAAATACCAAGTACGAGTCAGGTAAGGTAGGTAGCGTAGCGCTATCAGCAGATGGAATAGGGGTTACTGATAAAAGAGGGTTTGATAGTCTCAAGAATGCGACTTTTGATCTTCGTTCTGGGGAAATTTTGGGTATTGCTGGAATAGCGGGTAACGGACAGTCTGAGTTATTATCTGTTCTCTCTGGAATAACTCCTCCAAGTAGGGGAAATTTTAGAATCAACGATAAAATCTTTGATAGTAAAAATCATTGCAGTCCCGGATTAATGAGAGAATTAGGGTTATCGCATGTTCCTGAGGACAGGCACGCGGAGGGATTAGTTTTGCCATTTCAAGCTTTTGAGTCAGTTATTCTTGGTTATGAGAAAAATCCGAGCTTTGGAACTGGTTTTTTTACCAAACCAGAACAAATTCAAGCACATTGCGCTCGGTTGCAGGATTCCTTTGATGTTCGTCCGCAAAATCCAACATTAATAAGTAGCCAGTTTTCGGGGGGGAATCAGCAAAAACTAGTTCTTTCACGAGAAATTTCATCTGCTCCAAAAATTCTTTTAGTTGGACAGCCAACACGTGGAGTTGACATTGGGGCTATAGAATTCATTCATAAAACTCTTATAAAAATGCGCGATAGTGGATGTGCAATTCTTTTAGTTTCAGTTGAATTAGAGGAAATTTTGAGTTTATCAGATAGGATTTTAGTTATGAATTCTGGTGAAATAATGGGGATTGTATCCAAGGCAAATACCACAAAAGCAATGCTAGGGAAAATGATGGCGGGTATTCCGTTAGAAAAGGCTATAGAGGAAAAAAATTAATGCAAGCGTCAAGATTGCCAAGATATGTGGATATATGTGTCATACCAATTTTGAATCTTTTAACAGCGTTATTTGTTGCAGGAATTATCATAGCAATAATTGGTGAAAACCCATTTACAGCATTATCTGTTATGTTAAAAGGTGCTTTTGTATACAAGGGTGGACTTGGGTATACGTTGTTCTATACAACTAACTTTATTTTTACTGGTTTAGCGGTTGCTGTTGCTTTTCATGCAATGTTGTTCAACATAGGTGGAGAAGGTCAGGCAGCAATGGGAGGATTAGGCATTGGATTGGTTGCACTTAGTCTTGGAGGAATTCTTCCAGTTCTAGTTGTGATTGCTCTAGCAATCTTAGGGTCTGCTTTATTCGGAGCTATTTGGGGTTTTATACCAGGATATTTGCAAGCTAAGCGAGGCAGTCATATTGTCATTACGACGATTATGTTTAATTTTATTGCTTCTGCAATAATGGTGTGGTTGCTCGCTGGCATGCTCATGGCTCCCAATCAAATGTCACCAGAAACCATTTCTTTTCAGAATGGTGTAATGCTATGGCAATTCCATGATATTTTGAACAGATTAGGATTTGATATAGGCAGATCGCCTTTAAATTTATCTTTTGTTTTGGCTTTAATATGTTGTTTTTTAGTATGGCTGTTGATATGGCGAACTCATTTGGGATATCGAATTAGAGCCACCGGCTTCAGTCCAAAGGCCTCAACATATGCAGGGTATCAACCAGAAACTATTATCATCATAACCATGGCTATCTCAGGTGCGCTAGCAGGCATGATGGCAGTTAATGAAATTCTTGGTGTACAACATAGGGTTATTTTAAATTTCACATCAGGATATGGCTTTACGGGTATTGCAGTTGCTCTTATGGGCCGTAATCATCCACTTGGGATAATATTTGCAAGTTTATTATTTGGTGCTCTCTTTCAAGGTGGAGCTGAACTTGATTTTGAATTTCAGACGATTACTAGAGATATGGTGGTAATGATACAAGGTCTTATTATTCTATTTTCTGGTGCATTAGCATATATGTTTAATCCAATGCTGGAAAAATTATTTCTAAATGAGGAGCGTTTAAAGGAGCCAAATAATGACTGATTTTTGGTTTCAGTTCTTGCTCGCTTTGGACTCAACTTTACGTGTGGCTACCCCTCTAATTTTTTGTGCAATGGCAGGAATTTTTTCAGAGAGGTCAGGAATAATTGATATATCCCTAGAAGGGAAGATGCTTATGGCCGCATTTGTTGCTGCAGCAACAGCTTATGCGACAGGCTCGGCCTGGATTGGCGCAATAGCGGCTATTATCGTTTCTATTATAGCGAGCCTCATTCATGGTTTTGCATGTATAATCCACAGAGGGAATCAAGTAATATCTGGACTTGCGATAAACATTTTGGCTTCAGGTCTTACTGTTATTATTGGTATTGCTTTATTCAGACAGGGAGGACAAACTCCAACACTACCAAGGACCTCAAGGTTTAATTCCTTAGAATTACCATTTGTGGATTTTATGGAACAAAATGTTCCAATTTTTGGAATTATTTATAAAGAGCTCTTATCTGATCATAACATATTGGTATGGGCTGCATTAGCAAGCGTTGGTGTAACTTTTTATATATTATTTAAGACAACTTTTGGTCTCAGACTTAGGGCGGTAGGTGAGAAACCTGAGGCAATAGATTCTGCTGGAATATCCGTAACAAGGATGCGCTTTCAGGCTATTATAATTGCAGGGATTTTATGTGGTTTAGCGGGGGTTTATCTATCCACCGCTACAGGTGCTGGATTTGTAAAAGAAATGACAGCTGGTAAAGGTTATATTGCACTAGCAGCGATGATTTTTGGTAAATGGAAACCAGTACCTGCGTTGTTTGCTTGCTTACTTTTTGGATTTTTGGAGGCTGTTGCTGCGCGTGTTCAGGGAGTTGAGATAATGCTAATTGGTGAGATATCATCAGATTTACTTATTGCTCTTCCTTATCTGCTTACAGTAATATTGTTGGCTGGATTTATTGGTGGAGTTACACCTCCACGTGCTATAGGACAACCATATATTAAAGAGAGGTAGACTTGTTTGCTAACACATGTAGAAAAGCAATTATGTGAATCTGCTATTACAGTTAGAAAAAATGCATATGCACCTTATTCAAAATTTAAAGTTGGTGTGGCAATATTAGATGAATTGAAAAATATTCATTTAGGCGTAAACGTAGAAAACGCTGCTTATCCACAAGGAACTTGTGCAGAAGCAGGTGCTATATCTTCTATGATTGCTTCAGGGGGCAAAAAAATTAAATTGATAGCGATTAGCGGTAGTGGTTCAGAATTATGCACTCCCTGTGGGGGGTGTAGACAAAAAATACGTGAATTTTCAGCTCTGAAAACACCTGTTTTAATTTGCGATGAAGAAATGTTTCAAAAGCGATTCATTTTAGAAGCACTTCTGCCAGCTTCCTTTGGTCCAGATAATTTATTCTGAATTTTATTCAGTACCATAAATTCTATCACCAGCATCTCCTAGACCGGGAAGAATATAAGCATTTTCATCAAGTTCACGGTCAAGTGCTGCCGTAATGATTGGAATATCAGGGTGATTTTTGTGAAAGTACTCAATTCCTTCTGGTGCAGCCACTAAGCAGACAAACAAAATATTTTTTGCTCCATCTCTTTTTAAAAAATCAGCGGCCTGTTCTGCTGAACTTCCTGAGGCGAGCATGGGGTCAACAAGTATAATTTGTCTATTCTGAATTTGGTCAGGTAGTTTTTTAAAGTACGGTTCTGCCAAATGAGTATTTGCGTTTCGTTGCATTCCAATATATCCGATTGGTGCCTCCGGGAGAGTTGCCGATAGCGCATCTGCCATACCATTTCCAGCTCGAAGGATAGATACAATACATGGATATGGAGAAGTAAGAACATTTTGAGTTGTATTCTCCATAGGTGTCGTTATTTCTTTTTTTGCTACTGAGAAGTGTGAAAACACAGGCCAACTCATAATATGCCCGATTTCTAGCAATGTTTTTCGAAATTCTGGTGAACGTGTATTTTCATCTCGCAAAATTGCAAGTTTGTGACTCAAAACAGGGTGGTCAAGAACGGTTAAAGAATCCATGATTAAATGTTATCTATTTTTTTGGAGGTATTTTCAAGATGAAACTATTCTATCGTATGTTTTATTTTAGAAAAAAGATGGGGTGCTAAAGCAGTTGTTGATTATATCTTCATATTTTGACAATTTAACAACTGTTATATTTAAATACATCTTGTGAATAGAGAGCAATCTTGGCTAAATTGTATTTTTCTTATTCCGCAATGAACGCGGGAAAATCAACGATATTATTGCAGGCTTCTCATAACTATCAGGAAAGAGGTATGCAAACACTCCTTCTAACAGCAAAATTAGATACACGAGCAGGCCCTGGTGTGATTGCATCTAGGATCGGGCTTAGTGCAGATGCCTTTACATTTCGCGAGGATACAGATCTTTTTTCTTTAATTAAAAAGTCTGATTTTGAGAAAAAGCGTTCATGTGTTTTGGTTGATGAAGCTCAGTTCCTATCAAAAAAGCAAGTGTGGCAATTGGCTAGAGTTGCGGATCAGCTCGACCTTCCTGTTATGTGTTATGGTCTACGAACTGATTTTCAGGGAAAGTTGTTTGAAGGCTCTGGTGAGCTTCTTGCGATAGCTGATGATATCAGAGAAATTAGAACGATTTGTCATTGTGGAAGAAAGGCTACCATGGTTGTAAGACAATCAGCAGATGGAAAAGTAGTGAAGGACGGCGCACAAATTGAAATAGGTGGTAACGATAAATATATCTCATTATGCAGACGTCATTGGTCTGAAGCGATGGGTGAGGAAATTAAAACATGAAGTTAAGAGATATTAGCTCAAATGAAAGCAATAGCTGTTTACTGGTGATTGATGTTCAGAATGATTTCTGTCCAGGTGGAGCTCTAGCAGTAATGCATGGAGACCAGGTTGTGCAACCGATAAACAAATTAATTGGCTCATTTAGTAATGTAGTCTTTACCCAAGATTGGCATCCAGCATCACATTCCAGTTTTGCGAGCTCTCATAAAGGTAAACCCCCTTTTTCTTCTGTAAAAATGCCCTACGGCGATCAAACTTTGTGGCCTGACCACTGTATACAAAACAGTCCTGGAGCAGCATTTCACCCAGAATTGAATACAGCTCCTGCACAAACAATAATACGTAAAGGATACCGCCATGAAATAGATAGTTATTCAGCGTTCTTTGAAAATGACGGTAACACTCCTACTGGCCTAGAAGGATGGCTAGCCACTAAGCAAATTAAAAACATTTATCTGGCTGGCCTTGCAACTGATTATTGTGTTGCTTATTCGGCGCTTGATGCGGCACGCCTTGGCTTTACCGTGACTGTTATCCTTTCTGCCTGTAGAGCAATTGACCTGGATGGTTCACTCGCTCGTCAATTAGCAAAAATGAAAAATGCAGGCATAATTCTGGTAGAAAAATTCACCTAATAAACACATTTTGATTTCTTTTATGCAAAGAAAGATGTAGGACACCTTCTTCAAGCTCCCATAATAAGGTCTTAACGAAATGACTCAAGAATTACGCAATATTGCAATTATTGCCCACGTTGATCATGGTAAAACAACCCTAATTGATTCAATTATGAAACAATCTGGCATGTTCCGCGATAATCAATCAATTAGCGAAAGATTGATGGATTCAGGTGAATTGGAAAAAGAGAGAGGCATTACAATTCTCGCTAAGCCAACATCTATACGCTGGAAGAATGTGAGAATAAATATCATTGACACACCAGGACATGCTGATTTTGGTGGAGAAGTTGAGCGTGTTTTACATATGGCTGATGGGGTTATATTACTAACTGATGCTGCTGAGGGTCCAATGCCTCAGACAAAATTTGTTTTAGGAAAAGCACTTGCTCTTGGCTTAAGGCCAATCGTTATTATAAATAAGGTAGACAGACCGGATGGTCGCCCGGAAGAGGTGGTGGACGAGGTGTTTGACTTATTTGTTGCTCTTGAAGCAAATGAGCAGCAGCTTGAGTTTCCAATTTTGTATGCATCAGGTCGAGACGGATGGTGTGTAACAGACCTGGAAAATGAACGCTCCTCATTAGAACCATTATTGAATTTAATTTTGGAACATGTACCCCCACCAAAACAAGATTTAAAAGCGCCTTTCGCAATGCTAGCGACATTGCTTGACTCAGACCAGTTTCTGGGAAGATGCCTTACTGGAAAAGTCGTACAAGGGACAGCAAAAATGAACGAGCAGGTCCGCGCTTTAGATCTTACTGGTAATATTATTGAACACGGTAGGCTAACTAAATTAATGCATTTTGAGGGGACAAATAGAGTGCCTGTAGATAGGGTTGAAGCAGGTGATATAATTTGCATCGCTGGTTTAGCAAAAACTTCTGTTTCTGACACAATCTGTAACTCTGAACAAAAGCAGCCCATTCAGTCAACGCCAATCGACCCTCCAACAATGTCAGTTACCATTACTGTGAATGATTCACCATTTGCTGGTCAGGAAGGTAAGAAGGTTACCTCAACAATGATTCGCGAACGATTGCTATCAGAAGCAGAGACAAATGTAGCAATTACATTCTCAGAGAGTGATAACAAGGATTCTTTTGAAATCGGTGGCAGGGGTGAATTACAACTTGGTGTGCTAATTGAAACAATGAGAAGAGAGGGTTTTGAACTTACAGTCTCAAGACCAAGAGTTCTCTACAAGCAAGAAGAAGGACAGCGTTTAGAGCCGATTGAAGAAGTGATAATAGATGTGGATTCTGAATATTCAAGTTCAGTTATTGATTCTTTGAATCGCCGAAAGGCTGAAATGATGGATATGCGTGAGGTCGGCGCAGGCAAAACTAGACTTACGTTTCTTGCTCCATCACGCGGGCTGATTGGCTTTCAAAGTAAGTTTCTCACAGACACAAGAGGCACAGGTGTTATCAATCGGTTGTTTCATAGTTATGCAAAATATAAGGGAGATATTCCTGGGCGCAGAAATGGTGTCTTGATCTCTAATGATACAGGCCAAGCTGTTGCTTATGCTCTGTTTAATCTGCAAGATCGAGGGGTAATGTTTATTTCTCATCAGACTCCTGTGTATCAGGGAATGATTGTTGGAGAACATAACCGTGATAATGATCTGGAAGTAAACGTTCTAAAAGGAAAAAAACTTACAAATGTGCGTGCGTCGGGGACAGATGATGCTGTTTCCTTGTCACCGCAACGGAATCTCTCACTAGAGGATATGATGGCATATCTGAATCATGATGAGTTACTTGAAGTAACACCAATGAAATTACGTCTACGAAAGCAATATTTATTGTCGCATGAAAGAAAGAAAGCGGCGAGGAATTAGAGATGTTTGATTTTTGTTTAAAATAACATTTTGATAATGTCGTAATTTAAAAGGCTGCAACTTATAAGTAGAAAAATATGCAACGGTTAGAATGTGACGAATGTGGTACTAAATTCCAGTGTGGTTCTAACAAAGGAAAAACATGCTGGTGTCATAATTTGCCCAACCTACGAACGAATTTTGATCTGGCAGGAAAGTGCGTTTGTCCAGATTGTCTTACGCAAGGTCAAGCAAAGCAAATTATAAAGATGCGAAAGAAAAAACGCGCGCAACGTAAAGCAGATAAAATAGATTTAGGCGTATAATATTATCTAACGTTTTGATTTCTAGAAATTATCCTTCGCAGTTCTCAGGGCAGAGAAAACTTCGACCTCACTAGCATTTTTGAGTCCTAATTTATTTCTTATTGATGGTGAAGAGGTTCGAAGAAATGGATTTGTCTGTTTTTCTAATTCTAAAGTTGTTGGAATAGTAGGTTTATTTGCAGCAATAAGTTCCTCAACTTGATTTATACGAGCTATAAGTGATTTGTTGTCGCCCTCAACGTTTAATGCAAACTTCCCATTAGCTATAGTGTATTCATGGCTGCAGTAAATTGTCGTCTTATCAGGAAGAGCTGAAATTTTATTTATACTGTTGTACATCATATTCATATCGCCTTCAAAAACTCTTCCACAACCTAGCGAAAACAATGTATCACCTGAAAATAAAATATTTTCTGATGGCAGGTAAAAATTTATCATATCAAGCGTGTGGCCTGGTGTATGAATAACTTTTACAGTTGAGTCAGCAAACAAAAAACTATTACCCTCAGTTATGCCTTGAGATAGATGAGCGATTGGCACAGTTGAGTCTTTAGCTGGCCCAATTACCTTACATTGCCATCGCTCGTACAAGCCTTGTATGCCGTCAGTATGATCCCAATGATGATGTGTCACCCATATTTCAGATAATTGCCATCCCTGGGCATCAAGGGCTTTGTTATAGGAAGCTTCATCACCAGCATCAATTGCAACAGTCTTTTTAGTGTGTTTGTCATGAAGCAAAACACCATAATTATCTGAAAGATATTTAAATTGAATAATTTCGATCCTGGACATATTTACTACCAACTTCCAGAATTAGGCATTGAGTTCCATGGCTCCTGAATGGGCAGCCTTTCTCCTTCCTGCAGTAGCTCAATAGAAATACCATCTGGAGATTTAATAAATGCCATATAGCCATCCCGAGGAGGCCTATTTATAGTCACACCCTTATCAATCAAGTCCCTACATATTTGATAAATATCATTTACCCGGTAGGCAAGATGACCAAAATTTCGTCCACTTGTATAATCCTCTGGATCCCAATTATAAGTTAATTCCAATTCGGGGGATCTTGATTCTTCTGCTAAGCTTTTATCTTTGGGGGCACATAAAAACACATTAGTAAATCGGCCTTTTTCAGAATCATATCTACCTAATTCAATGAAACCAAGCTTGTCGCAATAGAAATCAAGTGATGTGTCCAAATTTTTAACCCTTACCATCGTATGAATATAGCGCATTGATTAAGTCCCCTTAGATATATTTTCGTACTTGTAATATTTTGAAAGACTAATAGTGTATCTGCAATTAGTGCTGTATTCAATCGCTTTCGGTCAGCCTGTTATAAGTCAGAATATAAAATCACTTTTTGGTTAAATAACGTTGAGTGTAGATTTAAAAGAGGAGAATGCAATTGAAGAGTTATTCCCTTTCTGCAAACCTAGGATATTTATTTACTGAGTACGGACTTATTGAAGCAATAGTTCGCTCATCTGGAGCGGGTTTCCAGGCAGTTGAATGCCAGAGACCTTATGCATGTTCTCCACATGATTTGAGGCGGGTGTGTGAGGATGAGGCTATACCAATGCTAGCTATAAACACATCTAAAGGTGAAAAAGGACAATTTGGATTATCAGCACTTCATGATGCTATACCACAAGCACAGCAGGCAATAGATAGAGCTGTTGAATATGCTAAAGAAATCAATGTTCAATATATACACATTATGTCTGGAATAACATCTGATCATTCTGCTTTTGATACCTTGTGTCAGAATATTAATTATGCCCTAGAAAAGTTAGAGGGCACAAACGTAAAGATTATAATCGAGCCTATTAATTCATATTCTGTTCCTGGTTATTTTATGTCTTCAGTTCAAAGAGCAAGAGATGTAATCGAAAAAATTAATTCTGATAGGGTAGGTATTATGTTCGACTGTTTTCATATGTTACACATAACGGGTTCAAAAGAGGCTCTTTTTAAGGCATTTAAATATTTAAAACAGGATATCTTTCACATCCAGTTTGCGTCATTTCCAGGCAGAAATGAGCCAAATAAAAATGCGTTTTCATATCCCCTATTGTTCAATAGCTTTAAAGAGGAAGGTTATTCTGGATATTTTGGAGCTGAATATCAGCCGACAGGGCACACGGAAGATACATTAGAATGGATGAGAGATTTTCAGGCCTAATCTCAGAAAGAACTGGAATTTTGATGCTAATCAATCAATAACGTCTTGAAATATTATCAATTAGCCATGTAGGAAACAGTCTCTTCGTCACCATCATTAGTGTTGTTGCCCACGTTACTCTATATCGAGCTCGTGGTTTTTTCGCTGTTGATGCGCGCCATACAGCTTCACTGACAGAAGAGGCTGATAATTCGAATAAGTCTTTTTCTGGGTTGGTTATTGAAAGACGAGGAATTAACTTATGCTCATAGGTAGATTTTTGGCGAGCTTCTTCCCAACCTATCCATTTTTCGAATTGTATTAGTGCGTTTTCACGGATTTTTGTTCGAATTGGTCCCGGTTCTATAAGAATAACGTCTATCCCAGTTCCCCGTAATTCCAGCCGCATTGTGTCCGTTAATCCTTCAAGAGCAAATTTTGTTGCAACATATGCACCTCTGAATTGCATTGCAGCAAATCCTAATACAGATGAATTTTGAATAATGCGGCCAGATTTTTGTGCAAACATTATCGGTAGCGCCAATCGTGTAAGTGTATGCCAGCCAAATAAATTTGCCTCAAAAATAGATCGCAGGGCATTCGTAGGTAAATCTTCTACAGCAGCAGGGATAGCGTATGCACCGTTATTAAAAAGCACATCTAG
>CACGLE010000001.1 GCA_902573725.1 uncultured SAR116 cluster alpha proteobacterium | reverse complement strand
GAAACGCTATATTAGCCAAATTATCTTCTACTCTTGAGTCACCAGGGATAGAAGTAAGCACAGCCGAGTCCGTTGCAGCAACATATTCTTCTACCGTATAAATGCGGTCCGCAGCAGGAGGTGTTATATGTAATGTATCTACATGAACACTAAAATCACTTGTGCCAAATCTAAGCTCTACAGCATCCCCAATCGAAGCATTAAATGCTTCAACAGAGTCTGCATTTGTAATAAGACCGGCTAATTCCGCAGAATTTAAAGCACCCTTAATGGCGGAAGCGTTATCGGCAATCGCATATGATGGAATAATACTACCTGCATTATCTGCATTCAAGACAGCCTCAGCTTCTTCAACAGTAAGCTTTCGATCTACAAAATCAAACGCAAGACTGTACTTATCGACGATGGGAGAAATAGTGTCAGAATTAAATAAAACTGCCTGTTCTATTGTACTTACATCGTTAATAAAAACACGTTCTACATCAACAAAGAAATTATCAGGCAATCCATTACCAGCCCCAGGAGCGGGAATGCCCGCTGCAGGAAACCCTGCATTATCAACACCGAATGCATTTGCATCTGAAACGAAATCCTGAACCCTGATATCAAGCGTAAGATTATCGATTGTTGGAGCATTGCGTGCTTCTAAGATCGCTGTAGCTTCTTGAATGGTTGAGAGCTCCATATAGATTGGATTAATGCTTTCCGGCGTAGAATTATAACCGGGATCGCCAAAAGGTCTGGTATTATAGGATATCGCATGATTAAATAATGCAGGATGGTCTTCCTTTGAGACTGTAAAAGTAGCTGCGCTATCCGATACACTCATGGAGTTTGGCTGAGCCGTATTTCCATCTAAATGTACCAAGGTAAGCTCTGTCGCCTCACTATCCGGACTGTCATTTGGAACCACTAGATAATCACGATTTTGAAGAGGAAAACCCTCTTTTGGAGAGGAGTTAGCAAAACCTACAGACCTTAGCCCTGCATCCCAAGTTTCTACACGCGCAAGATCAAATGAAGCCGCCACCGACCCAACTGTTCCTGGGGTGTTGCTTTGCATATTCAATGCATCATTAACGTCTGCTTCGGTTGCGTGTATGTCGTTACTAGGAACGCTAGGAATGCCTAAGAGAGGAGAGAAAACCTGGGAATCAGCTACCAGAGCGGTCTCGATGTTATCTACGCTATCATTGATAGACGCTAGTGAGTATGGGCTAATTGAAGGTACATCGGATGTTTTGCTCAACATCTTATAATCAGCAACGCTAATATTGCTCAAAAAGTTACTCTCGGTTCCGATAAGCAAAGAATGACTGAACTCAAACGAACTGATCCCAGCATTATTAAAGGCGGACCTCATATCTTCCAAGCTATCGATATTAGTGGCAACAACCTGCGTCGCATTACCCATAATAGCAGCTGTCGTGTCAATATTATCGAAATCGTCTTTGATATCATAAGTAGCAAGCTTATTAATAACGCTCGCATTATTTACAGCGGTTGCTTCTGCAACACTAAGCGTGGTGGAGGGATTATCCAGGGGTTCTAGCAAACGAATTGAAAGATTCACACCAGTAATATTTGAACTAAACCCGTCTGAGTTGAGCGTAAGAGCATCTTGAAAAGAAACCCCAAAAATCTCAACAGAATCAGCTACTTGAGCCAAATCTCTTGCCTCTTGCCTTGTTTGAAGAGCTGCAACAAGAATGTCGGCGTCATCTTTAATGGAGAAAGAAGCTGTTGAACCGCTACCGTCATTTACCGCCAGGTCCGCGATATCCCAATCAACAGGAAGGGCGCTTTGGCTCACTAAATCAACAAACCCAATTCCAGTGGCTGAGGACTGGTCTAACACAAGACCATATCCAGGTCGTTGCGGGCCATCGTTAGGAAAATCTTGATTATTATATGAACTTACATATGCTGTGTAGGTTTCTCCTGGTTGTGGGTCAAATGTAACGGTTGAGTAATAATCACCGCTACCTGGATTTATGTCGTCGTTTTGAGTGACAACATTTCCATTTGAATCAAGAATATTTATAACCGTATCATTCATATTCGAATCAAGAGTTCCTACATCCTTTGTAGTGATTGTAACTGGTACTCTTGGCGTGAGAGCCGGAATTTCATGCGTGAAGAACGAATCACCCGGATCCAAATGCATGCTTCCGATTATTGGTGTATCGACAACCTGAACGCCGGATGATCCCGAACTGAAGGAGTCAGCAGTTAGCTTCTCGGCAGCAACAAGCGGCATAATTACAGTTGCCGTTGCACCAGAAATATCGATAACGTCAATATTTTCAAATGTAGCCAAAGAAATATTCGATTGCAGGTCATGATTATCTGCATTACTTACTTTCATAGTAACAGGACTGAGCTGTGGGGATTGAACAAAAGCAGTAGCAGGATCAATAGGCCCATAATGTAAAGGGGACTCAAAAAGTCCAGGGTTAGCCGAAACACTAGTTGCACTGTCTGTGATGCTTACCTGGGAGGGGCTGAGCCTACTATGGTACGCAAACACTTCCAAAGCATTTATATCTATCTTATTTTCTGCACTTGCATCACTTGCAAATACGGCAACGCCAGGACCTGTATCGGTAGCACCTGTCAAAAGCGATGAACCGACAGAGGTTGAGGCCCCATCCATTTCAGCTTGTATATTTGCCACCGTATCGTTAATCCGATAGGAGTCTGCGTAATTAAGAAGAAGAGCTTCTGCTTCGGAGATAGTCGCTGTAATAAACGTATCTGTAGAATTTACAGTATTTGCGACGCCTAGAATGGTAGCGCCATAAGTAGCGCTTGTAAGACCACTAGCAGCATTTTCAATGCTTGTTGCAACATCACTGATGTTATAACCGCTAGCTGTAAAAGCAACGCCGGCATTAACTAATGCTGTTGCATCGGCAATATTTAAATCAGAAACAATCGAGCTGCCGCTATCATTTAACTCGTCAATTTCTATATTGCTATTTGATAAAATAGTTGCTTTGTCTGGGTCATCTCCCCGAATTAAAGCTAATACAACGCCGGTATTATCCTCAAGGACGTTGAAGGATGAACCACTAAGGTCAAAATGCTTTAATTCCCTCAATTCATTAATGTTTTCGAGTGTGACCGTCTGACCTGCAACACCAACAGCAGAAAGTGAATCTGAGTCATAAACAGCCAAACGCTCGGAGGAAACCGCACTATTTTTAAACCCAAGGATAGCATTTGGCTCATCTGAAACATTCATAGGAATATCGGCGGGGAATGAGCCTACTATTTCCACAAGAGATCTCATTTCATCCAATGTTAGAGATCTGTCAATACCAGCATTCACATTTACTTCCGCAGCATCATTGGATATTTCGGCAGCTGCATTCAATATGTTTTCCACGCTATCCGTTAACGAATATCCAACACTAGCTAAAGGACCATTTTCAACCTGTTCTACGGTTGCACCCTCTGCAAATAGGGAGAAATTTGCACTAAGGCTATCACCGGCATTAGACTCCATAAATGAGACGATACTGGCTGCATCATCTACTATGACCATTGAATCTAAGAATCCAAGCCCATCAAGGGTTAGAGCCTCATTGACCCTCACATCAGTTGCCTCTACGCTATCTGCTCCAGATAACCTGCCACCAGCTTGAAATTCAGCCGCATTTTGGGAGATGACGCTACCATTTTCTGAGATGTTTAACGCCGCAACTTGGGGCGCATTCACAACACGACTATCGATAAGACTGAGTGATGTTTCCAAGTCAAATTGTCTTCCAGCATTTATCGCTAAGTTATTCTCACTGAGCTCGATACTTCCAATTAGGTTACCCCCATCGATTTGAGCACTGGTAACTTCATTGATGTCGTCCACTTCAACATTTTGTGCTGTTATTTTATTAGAAGAGATAAATGATAAGTCTCCACCAGCACCGAATTCGTCGATATTAGAGAGGATTTCATTACTTGTATCAACGATGGTAATTTTTGATGTGTCAGAGGGTGGAATTTCAGCATTGACAATAGCGAGCGCCTCTCTCACGGAAAGACCTAAATAACTCTCATCAAGCACGCTATTATCAAGATTAACGGTAACATCTCGAATTGTCAGACCCAAATCCCTTGCAAATTCAACAAATAGAGACGCAAGACCAGCTTCACGTGGATTAGCATCAGTGATTTCTAATGTCACCTCTGTTGCTTGAAAACCAGGGTCAACGGATTGAAGTTGCGCGATACGAAAAGCTAAACCTTCAAGCAATGCTGTGTCTGAATTTTCAGCAAAATTCGCACCGGTATCTTCAACACGTACATGACTACCACTGTAATTTTGAACCTTTGGACTTATTAAAGCAGCAAATTGTTCAGCTGAGATTCCTGGTAAGTCTGCATTACCTGGTAAGTCTGAACTTGCTATCGATGTATCAAGTAAGATTGTTGCGACATCTGCGCGCTCAACAGAATCTACCAGAGTATCTAGAGTAACATCCACCAAATTTACGGTCGCTACTCCGGCTGGTGGTGTGTAGTCGGCTGGTGGAGTTTCACTGGCTGGCTGCGTATAAAAAGGAGTGCCATTATATGTTGTGACATGTATGTCATTAATATTACCTAACTGAGTTGCAGAAGGATCCGTATTGAGGCTTGGATCGCTTCTCCACTCATTAAATTTTTGCATTACATCTGCCGGTGTGAGGGTTGAACCATCAAAATCAATCGACATTTGCTCAAATTGTGACCAAAAACGCACATGCATGGCATCAGCAGGATTAGTATTTTCAAGACGGGTGTATATATTATCTGCTGTATCCTGCAGAACAAGGGCAACGTCAACATTTGTCGCGCCAACTTGGCCCAAAAACGCGTTATAATAATCTGCTATATTTTGAGCACTATCGATTATTACAAAATTAATGTCGTTATTATAATTATATTGACTGGCACCCAAATTACCTGGACCTGGATAGTCAGACAATCCTGAATTGCTGATGACCGCTGGTGACAATTGATTCAATTCGCTAATGGAACCAGCCAAAACAGTGCCCGAATTAAGACCCATGTATCCAAAGCTATTAGTGTAGCTTTGATTGAAGGCATCAGATTGCTGGCTTGAAATATTTGCATCGGAAGCTCTAAGGAAAACTAAGCCTTGGCTTTGATCTTCACCGTAACTGTATTCAAAACTTACAGGGGTATTTGTATCCAACTCGCTCAGATTAGCTACCGGATTTATAACCCCGTCCTCCAAATTAGAGGCATTCGAATAGAAAAACGTAATTCCCGGATATTCATCAAGGCTTAATTCTAGTACCGATGGAGTTGGTTCACCCTCAGCCTTGAATTTATTTCCGATATTATCAGCGTCAGCTCTGCTTAAAAATAAATTGTAATGATACTTTGATTCACCTACGGAAAATTCAGACGTTCCCTTAACGATCAAACCGCCTTTTTGCCCTATATATGTGGAATGACTCAAAATATGCTCAAAGTTTTGTATTGCTTCTGTACTGAACGGTACCTTTGGATTTGACATAACATTTAACTCCCAATTACCACCTAATTTCTCATGCCCTACCGGGGTTGAAGACGCATTAACATTTGCATTAAGCATGTCTGCGATTTTTTGTGTATATTTCTTTCCCATAATTCCATCTCCGGTTTTGCATGACCAAAAATTAATCTGCATATTCTTCTTAAAAATATATTCCCTTACGTAATTCCGTGCATTTGGTTCGGATAAACCAAAATAATAGGTATCACCTGTATCATCGTGATTTATACGAATGATGGATGCTATTTTATCCCACGCTCCACTATCCAAATAAAAACCATCTAAAATTACCCGGCCAGGTTCACCATGGCCAAGTATATGAAGTTTTTGAACGCCCGAAATAATCACATCACACATTTGTGAGATAATATTTGTTCCTTCGGCAAGTAACAGACCAACGTGCTTATCAACAGAAGCCAATAGAACATCCACATCCGATACGTTCCTATCGAATATTAACACTTCTTTAAAATGCCTAAGGTCCTCACTGTTTTTTATAATGTTTAAACCATTCATTTTCATAACAACACCCTGTACCTGACCGATTCACGAAATTTACCATTCAAAGCTTAGTACGTAGTTTCCGCAAAGTCAATTCCTTTCATAGGCCAAAAAACTAATACGTAGTTTCCGCAAAGTCAACTTTTTTTATATTTAAAACTGAAAATACGTAGTTTCCGCATATTCTCCCTTGTTTTTTATAAAAAAAATAATAGGTAGTTTCCGCAAAAAAAACCCCCATTTTGTTCTGATTTATTGAGAAATTTGGATAAGTTGCGAATCACTCTGGGCGTCCTAGATATATAAGGTTTAATCGCTGCAGTTTCATTTAAAATTAGATTTAGCATCGTATTCTATTTTCCGTTTTATTCCAGCAAATCCTTTGTTTGATAATTCTTTTTCGAAACATTTCATTACCAACTTTTAAAACCAATGATATACTGCGAATATCTGTTTTTTTGTTGCAACATAATATATTTGTTACTTGTATGGATTTGACCTGTGGATAAGCGTATTTCCGTCTCAATTATACATCAACTGTCAAGGACCGGAGGCACTGTATTTGCCAAAATTTTAGGCAATTCTCGAGAAATCCTTGTCTTGTCGGAAGTGCACCCCTCTAGAAGAGGCAGAGATATTAGAGAACAATGTTTGAAATTCCATAAAATAGCGATTCCTAAGTCAATCGATAGCTATACTGATTGTATTTCCTTTTTAGAAGAGCATACCACAAAAAAAATAATCATCAGAGACCTCTCTCATCAGGATTTCCTTTTTAGGAGGTGTAGTCTGAATGCATTAAGCGTAAAAACACTCGCAGATAGGTTTGTGCTAAACAGACTCGCTTTGGTCCGAAATCCAGTTGACCAATTTTTATCCATGATGAATTTCGCACCAATTAAAAAATATATGAGCTTTGAACTCTTTTGTCGAGGTTATATCGCGTTCAACCATTCTATTGAGGGCGTGCCAATAATTCGCTATGAAGACTTAATAAGATACCCCGAAGAAGTTCTCAGAACAACTTCTTCAGCTTTAAATATCAATATTTCAAGTGCAAGTTTAAACGCCTTCCATGCTAATACCAAGATTACAGGTGACAACGTAAAAGATGGATCAAGGGGCATTGAGCTAAAAGAACTTAGGGCATTACCTCAAAGGCAACTTTACTCGGAGACTCGGGAAAAAATGAGGAAAATCCCGCACCTTAAAAATGTCTGTGATAGATTGCAATACAGCTTATAGCAAACTACTGTATGCTGTTGCTGATAGGTTTTATTCTAATGCTATCTGTGCAAAAACTGTATAGAATTGCTTATTTAAATTAATAGGTAGTTTCCGCAAAAGCTGAATACCCCCAATAACAGAAACAGTCAGTTAGAGCTGTAAAAATTGTGGTGAAATATGCGAAAAAAGTTATACGTAGTATCCGCAAATTTATTTTTAAGTTATTTAAGTGGTTTTTTACTAACCTATTGTTTTTAATATTTTTTCATGAGTTTATAGAGTTGTTCGACCATAAATTTTGAGTAATTGAATATTTACATCCAACGAATTCACGAAAATAATTTTTTGCACCTAAATTTTGCATTCATCTTATAAAATACAATCATTATTGCAAACAGAGGCGACCTAAGATAATGTTTTTCAACAAAAACTATTATTTATTTATTTAAATGAGATGGCTGAAGTTCCTAAATGGTTAGAACTCCTCAACATTATTTATCCTTTTTCCGAAAGCGATTTAGTTTTGTAGTGCTTGCCGCCTTGGCCTCACTGTTTTTTATTATCTCACAAACGAATGATGTATTTGCTGAAAACAAAAAAATTACAGATGAAATAGAGTCTTTTTTATCTATCCAAAATGACGCTCACGAAGCCATGACATCCGGGATAAACTCACTTGAGCGCTCGTGTTTCTCTGATTTACCAGATGTAAACTCTGACTCAAATATCGTTCAGTTAAAAAATAGCATCAATCAAGAACGGGAAGAAAATCTAAAAACCCTCTCTTTAATCCAAAACTCAATTGTAAGAATAAATACAAACTCTGATGGACTTGTCTCAGAAAACTGCAGTTTATTTGATTTGCTCATAGAAAACACTCAGAATGCTTCTGTATGCGGGAAATCAAGAAGGTTAAAAAAGACCTCTGATGAAGTCCTGTCACAAATTTTAGAACAAAAACAAATATCAGAAAAAATGTATGAATCATTCGATAGGCTTCTTCGTTTGGAAGCTAAACAATGTGCATCGAGCGGATTCACTGTAAACATATTTAATTCATACCAAGAACTTATATCAAAAAGCGTTGGTGAGACAAACTCTTTCTACGAAACAAAATTACAAACTCTCAAAACTCAAGTGCAAGAAATGCAAAAGAAATGAACAAGTTGAAACAAACATCTTTTGAAATAAGGAAAGGAACTATTTTTATTATGGTTCTCCTTGTCATGCTATTTGCGATCTCAATCCAGATAAGTTTAGAGCTTTTCAATCAAAAAACGATTGCTTTCAAAGAAAGAATGCGGTCGAGCGTATTAGATACCATGTCCATAAAATTTAGAAAATTCGAAGATAAATATATAGCCTCCTTTAATAATACAAGTGAATTCAAAGGCTTAGGAAATTTAGTCGATGAAATAGAGTGGCTAGAAAGCATCGAAGTTTTTACAGTTTCAGATGGAGATGATAATCTTTCGTCTGTATATAGTAAGTCAGGTATTACAGCATCTAATGATACCTTTCTTAAATTAGCCTTGCCTGCTTTACAAACCGCAAGCCGTAATTTAAAGAACCGTTTCATTTATGGAGCATCATTTGAGAATCAAAATAGTCAATATCTCCTTCCATTTTCCATAACGTTAGCAGACGCATTTGGAAAAAATTACACATCATTCGGAAAAATCAATCTCACATCTCTTTTCAAAGAAAATCTTCCATTTGGGGATAACAGTCTTATTATTTCACCTAAAGACGTAGACCTTACTGACTTCAAAAAAAATAACGTTAAAATCTTGGATAAATTTGAGGTAAAATTAGAACAACCAAATATTCGTTTTCAAATCTATAGAGCTCGTTCAGAAGGGTTTTGGGGATTATCTTGGTTTCCTAGATGGATGTTCTCCTCTGATACAATACTTATTCTAAGCGCAAATTTTCTCTTATGGATTTCTCTCATTTTTTATTGGTTTGAACATCTTAAGCGCGTTAACAGAGAGAAACAAATTGAAGAAATAGCTGAACGAGCCCAAAAACAGTCGAACCTAGCCTCAATAGGGGAGATTGCGACAGCTATCTCACATGAGGTAAATCAGCCAATCTCGGCGATTGAGATATATGCAAAATTATCTCAGGATTTGATTGCAAAAAAGAGTTACTCCAAAAACGAGTTGGCAAAAAATATTGAAGAAATCAGAAGACAAACCATTCGTTGTGGAACAATTATGAAATCAATGCTTTCCACTAGAAAATTGACTGTTTCCCAAAACAATTATGTATTTTTGGATGATTTAAAGAAAAATGTTGAGGCAGTAATAGAGCTTAAAGCCAAGAAAAATGATACAAAAGTCTACTGGAAAATTGATCCTGAGCAAAAAGTATTTACTAATTTAGTTGCAATAGAGCAGATAATCACGAACTTTGCATATAACGGTATCGAAGCTATGGCTGATGCAAAAACTGAAAATCGTGAATTAACAATATCGTCAAAACTAGAAAAAAATAAGAATGAACAGGAAATCGTCCAACTAATTGTTGGCGATAATGGACCAGGAATTAGCATTTCAGAAATTAACAATATTTTTGAACCTTTTTTTACAACTAAAGAGTATGGAAATGGTCTCGGATTGAGTCTATGCAAATCACTTTGCGAGCAATGCTCCGCAACCATGACCATTGATAATAACAGCTCTCAAGGAATGAATTTTATTGTTTCAATTCCAACTCGTAAAACTTTTATTAAGAACTTAGAAACTGAATATTTTGACACCGATAGACTAGTGAGTATTAAAGATGTCGTCTGATAATACCCAAAAAATACTTACGATCATTGAAGATGATGTCGACCTTGGAAAAGCTATGGAGGCATTATTCAGGGGGGCTGGTTATAACACTTTTCTGCACAACTCAGCGGAAGCCTATTTAGAAGAAAAAAACAATATATCTTCTGTTCAAAATAAAAAAAATCAACCCGCTTCCAAACTCAAACTACAGTGTTTTTTAATTGATGTGAGACTACCATCTATGAACGGGTTAGAGCTTTTTGAAAGAATAAAATCTGAAGCCGTTGCAACGCAACCTGTTATATTTCTTACAGGGCATGGCGACATTGACATGGGCGTTTCTGCAATAAAAAATGGAGCTTTTGACTTCATGACAAAGCCAGTAAATTCAGAAGAATTGCTGAATAGAGTTGAAGATGCTATGAATTTATCCAAAGAACTTCAAAAAGAACGTAATTTTACGCAGCTATTTGAAGAACGTATGAATGAATTAACCGACAGAGAAACTGAGGTGCTAAATAATATAGTGAGAGGTCTTTCAAATAAACAAATATCCGAAAAATTAAAAAATAGTATTCGAACAATAGAGTTGCATCGAGCCAGAATTCTGAAAAAGATGAATGCCACTAATGCCATTGAACTCACCCGACAATATGAGAGATATCTTCAACTGAATGACTCCAAATTGAGGTGATATGCAAATTTTTATAATAAGAAAGAATTTTAAAGGAAAAAAAATCGACTGCTTTTCCAATAAGTTCAGGGCGTTATTGTTATTGGTATTTTTATTTTGTTTTATATTCCAGAACGCTAATTCACAGGAACTTGAACCTGACCTTCTCACTAAATTAGCACAAAACACGTCCGAAAATCGTTCAATAGCAACTGGATTTTTTGTAAACGACTCTGGATATCTTGTCACTTCGTTTCATGTAATTGATGGTTATAAAAAAATTAAGGTATTGGTTGACAGAAAACGTTTATTTGAAGCGAGTATTGTAAAAACGAATAAAGAATTAGACTTAGCATTGTTAAAAGTGAAAGCAATAACCCCGTTTCTTTATCTTTCTCATTCCAAAGGTGTGCCAGCTGGAATGGATGTGGTAACGATTGGATATCCGCAAGTAGCGATACAGGGTCTTACTCCCAAAATAACAAGAGGCATTGTTAACAGCAGCACTGGTCTGAGGGATAACAAAGATTCATTTCAGTTTAGTGCAGAAGTTCAAAAAGGTAATTCTGGAGGCCCCTTGATTGGTCCAGGGGGCACCGTCGTTGGTGTTGTACAATCAAAACTGGATGCCTTAAAAATTTCAGAAAAAACCAATGACCTCACTCAGAATGTGAATTTCTCCACAAAAAGTGCAATTTTACTTGGTTTTTTAGATGGCATGCCCAACCTGCCAACCACACGGCCTCTCCAACCAGAGCAACCCTTAAAGGCAATCAGGATTTATTTAGAATTAGAAAATGCTATTGTCCCAGTAATTTCTGATAATTAAAAAATCTCTGACATATCGGTGTCTATTTTGTTTCTGCTGTGAACACACCGTCCCAATTTTTCTTCAATGGTTTCTTTGATAACGGGGTCACTCTCTCTGTCATGAGAGATGCAAACACTTTAAGCGGGCCGTCTTTCTGATTTATCAATGGTTTTAGCGAGGCCATCGAACCCTTGAAATCACCTGACCTAAATTTTTGTAAATAAACTAATACTGCTTCCAATTCTCTTGTCGAAGCACTTTCTTCCAATAATCCGTAAATAACTTCTGGGTCTTTTTTGCCTTTCACTCTTATTTTATCTATTTCCAGCACTTTATTTTCGGTGCTATTAAGAGAAGAAGCGGTATTTTTACATAAAACGGTTGTAATTCCGTATCCCTTTGTCTGTCCTTCTAATCTAGAGGCTAGATTTACCACGTCACCTAGTACAGTGTAATCAAATCTCTGCTTGGAACCCATATTTCCAACCACACACTCGCCTGTTGCAATCCCGATACCTATTCTAAGATCAAACAATACTTTACCCTCTGCTCCGATCTTCTCGTTCACTCTATATATTGTTTTCATCATTTTTTTTGCTGCTTCAACGGCTTGCTCGGCGTGTTTTGGGTTTTCAACTGGCGCATTCCAGAATGCCATAATACAATCACCCATGTATTTATCTATAGTCCCCCCAGTTTCGAGAATGTCATTTGTAAGCTCTGTTAATAAGGTATTTATTACCTCAGCCAATACCTCTGGTCGGTCTTTCAATGCCTCTGATATAGCTGTAAAACCCCTAACATCACAAAACATAATAGTCATTTTTCTCTTCTCACCACCAAGAGTTAATTTGTCTGGATCAGCAATCAATGCATCAACCATATCAGGTGCAAGGTATTGTGCAAAAGCACCTTTAATCTGTCTTTTTTGTTTTCCTTCTGTGAGGTAAGCATGTGCTCCTGATGCTACAAAGCTAAAAATAAACGAGGGAAAAGCTGCAAACGAGGTAAGAAAATATCCTTGTTGCCATGTTATTATTGAAACCCCGAATGCTCCTGCTCCAGAAACCAGTAACATTGCAGCTGAGGAAAAAGGGTTAAATGTCTGTGTAGCAAGAAAACCAATAACCGCCATTAAAGCCAAATAAATGATCTTTTGTTCTGTTGATGGATTTATAATCCAACTCTCATTTAACAAATTATGAAGCATATTTGCGTGAACTTCTACGCCTGGAGACAATCTAGCATTAAATCGGGTATGTGGGGTGGGAAATGCATCTACCTGACTTTTCTGAACATCCGGCGTTGCTTTTACATCAAGACCTATTAACACGTATTTATCCTCAATAGCCCCAGGCTCAACACCGTCCTCTAGGAAAAATTGATAATAGGATAGATAATTAAATGAATGATCTTCTCCTACATAGTTTATTATTCTAGAGCGTTCTGATGGAACTTCTTCTATCTGAGCTGCAACCGAAGAGAGTGTACCTTCGAATGATGGAAAGTATCTAATTACCCGGTCATTATCCTGATCAACACCAGCAAGACCAACCCTTGCTCCAGCTTCTTCAAAATCAATGAATGGTCGAGTTTCTATCACACCTGACATAAAACCATCATCCACAGCTGTAAGGTCTGATGCCAAGATTACATTATCTGCCATTGATATTGCCTCTGCGAAATACCCATCTGATTCGGGCTCAGAGGGTTCTGCAAAAACCACATCGAAAATAATATCGCGAGCACCTTCCTCTACCAATCGCTCTACCAACATCCCATGAAGTTCACGTGGCCAAGGCCATTGTGTTTCAAAAGCAGAAAATGAGTTTTCATCTATTGCTACAACAATGATATCATTTGATGGCGCATTCGAAGGCGACAATACATTAAGAACGTCAATATTTAGCCGTTCTGTAGGTCCAAGTAAAACAAAATAGGAAAATATATTACCTAGAAAAGCTACGACTAAAGCTATTTTCCACTGCTTGCCAATTTTCACTAAAAATAACTCCTATACGTAAGAGTTATTTTATATTCTCTGGTATCGTTTCGTTCATGGGTATAAGAATGGGTTAAATCTGCAGCAAATTCTCCATTTACTAATGCTCGTGTATAATTAACTTTCTGACCAGTTTTATCATAAGGTGTTCCATAGGCTGTAGAGACAATACCTGCCATATGGTAGGCCATAGCCCCTATTAGAAATTCATCGTAACGCTTAGTTAATCCAATATGCGCTAATGTTTCCGGTATATCAGATACGCGGCCAAATGCTCCCTCTTCGTCATATCCAGGATGATCGATAACCTTCCCATCTAAAAATTCAATCCCTGAATACATACTCAATGTATCAGAAAGCAAAGACTCTACTTTGACAGCGCTGGTTTTAAATCTTGCGGCAGCAAAGGAATTTGAGGGAGTATAAATCCTATTTGCATTTGGATTATTAAATTTATTTAGTGTAAAATTCTCTAATAAATCAGCGTTCCATTGTTCTCTAAATATGATATAAACTGGATTATTTTTTATCTCAAATTCATCAACATTTGCATATAGTCTTGTTTTTTCTGACATCTGATATCTGAAATGAGCCGATGCCTGATTAATATGCCCCCCCGAATTCATAAATTCATACCTTGTTGCAACTCCTGCAATATCGTCAATATGAAGAGATGCTTGTTTGAGTGGGTGATAGTCTTGTATAACTGCTAATGAATAACTGAATTTCTCATTTTTATTTGATATACCCAACGATGGTCGAAATTTAACTTCACTAACATTTGATGTAACACCTGTTTGGGCCACTGAATCTAAGCTTAGTGTTTGTTTGAAGTCTCTATCGTATAAAAGGCCCCTCGCTCTAAACTCGCGTATGTAATTCGCTTTTTTTCCCTTTAAACTAAAAGAAACAACCCAATCATATTCATCATTTTTAATATTTTCTATGCGCTCTGAATAAGCTGTTGAAAGATCACTACATGCTGTTGAACTTGTTGGGTCAGTAACAGTGTAATCAGATTCCGCTTGCCTATACGCTCCTTCTGCAGCCCAAGATAATTCAGCATTATTTAATTTCACCCCAACTTCACCAACACCAAATTCACCTGCAAGGGTTTTCATTTTGTCTACACCTGTGCAATTACCAGCAACGTTAATTGATACCTCCGCGTTTCCATTTTCTGCTGCCAAACTATTTAAAAAAATTGATTTATCTTTTCGAAATGAAACTCCAAAGTCTACTCTGGAGGTTGTATCTTCAATAGGAAAAGTACCATCTGTTTCAAAAGGAACAATATTTGCGGTAAGGAAACGATTTGTATCAAATCCGTCACGCCAACCGAGACCAAAAAACCCTAGTCCAAATGTTGATTTATCTGTATCATCAGACGCCAAATATGCATCTCTCTGAGTTTGAAATATTCCAATATCAGTAAGATAGCTAAATTCTTGGCTCCCATTTAACTTTCGCCCATTAGTTCCTAATTTTAGCGCTATGTCACTATTTTCTTCACCAAGACCAATTTTTAACTCTCTATAACCATAATCACCCGGCCGTGCTATAACATCTGGACTGTCCCGCCTGGAGCCAAATGTTTGACTGTCAAGTGTAAAACCCCTAATATATTGTGAATTTCGCTCCAGCGCGCTAGGTGCTGTAGCAGCCCTAAAGAGATAACTGCCCGCCCATGTTTGGTCCTTCGTTTCCTCGGAAGATTCCCTCGCATGGTTAGGAAGACCAACCTCTAAAAAACGCCTTCCAACGTTTGCACCACCTTGCTGATCGTTGGCTAATTGCCCCCAGGTAGTTTCCTTTGTTGTTCGTTCTATCGCTTGTTTTGCATGATAAATTGCCTTACCCGATTCAAGCTGTGCTGAATATATTTGAGATGCAACTATGTGCGGCAAGGGGTCTTGACCATCTAGTTTAATCGCTCTTTGCAATTGAGTTATAGCTTGAGAGACTTCGTTAGCATGAAGATGCGCGATGGCCATAAAAACATATGCTTTCGCATAATTAGGTTCTATCGCTAATGCTTGAACGAAAAAATCAATGGCTTCTTGATGCTTTCCAGCTTTTAATTCAACAATCCCAAGAGCTACTAACATATCAATCTGATTAGGATCAGATTGTAATACTATTGCAGCTTCTTCCCTTGCCTCTTCTAATTGATACCTATAACTAAAATATTGTGCTTTTCCAGCTGCTAACGAATTTGTCTTACCGCCTAATTTTTCAGCTAGCTTTAAAACTGCTAACGCATAGTCGTAGTTACCGTTAGCTATTTCAATCTGAGAAATTTTAATAAGTGGTTTTTGCCAATAGGGATCATGCTCGTTAGCTCTTTTAAAATAATCCAATGCACTTAAAGAATTTCCTTTAGCTTGCTCTATCTCTGCCAATAAAGAATAAAAACTAGCTTTGCTCTGAGCCTCTTCTACACCCTGCAACAGCATTTTTACTGCTAACTCATAATCTCCATTTGAAAAATTGAATTTTCCCTCAACATATAATTTGCCTGATGATCTCGGTATTTCATCCAGAATTTGTCGACCAGTTTCAACGTCTCCCAATGCAAAATTTGCGTCTGCTTTTATCAATTTAGCCCATATATTCCACTTTCCATCGGGCAAAATATTAGGGTTAATTTTTACAAGACAACTTGGATCTCTATTCTCAATGCTTTCCAAAAAGCGTTCTGGTGTTACCATCTCATTTAGTTCACAAGCTGTTGTTTTTTTTGACGGGTCGACAACAGCAAGTCTGCTTATTTTTTCAAGTTTATCTCCAACATTCTCAGGTGCATAAGCGAATGGTTCCACCTCGTATTTAAATATAAATTGGAGATAATCAGCGGGATTGAGAAGTTTATTAACTGAGATTACACCGCTACTATTAACACTGGCAATTTGTCCATTTTCGACATCTTTAGTTATACCATCATTACCAGCAAGTTTAATTTCACCCTCTAAAACAGCCAAACTTGAGCTTGAATCCTCAAGAACTTCAATTACCCATTCTGTACCTCTAATGGACGCGACTGCATTAGGTGCTTTAACCGTAATTTTTGCGGGCTTCTTATTGGTTTTAGACCAAATCTTTCCCAATTTTAAGTTTACCTGCGTTTTCTCTTCCTTTGCTTGATAATTAAGTTGAAATTCAGCGTTTCGAGAGATTTTAGTTTGAGTTCTATTGGGTAATAAGATAATTGCCGAAGCTTTGGGACCAGTTCTAATCCAAGAGCCAGTTTTCACTAACTCACCGTCTTCCACAATATTCCATATTTTTTGATCGAATGAAGTTTCAACTACACCCTTAAAAGATATAATCTTAAAATCCTCAGATAAAGCTATGCTACTAATCAATGCAAAAATAATGCTTGTAAGAGTAATGCGAATATAAGTCATAACGTAATACTTTTTAAACGTAAATAACGAAACGATAACAGAAATGTACCACAGCACATAGAGTTATTTTTTATCCATTTGCATGTTATTTAAGATAAAACTATTATAATGCCTTATTTCGACTTACTAATTGGTGAAACTGTGTCTAAACTAGCGGCTTATTTTCCATACATTTTTGCAATTATTTGGCTACTTTCATCTTGCTCACCTGCAAATACAATTGCAAATAAATCTGGTTCCTCCCGGTTTCTTTCAGTCGAGGAAAAATTTGCACACTATCCTCCAGAAACTCGAAACATCTCCTCCTTACCTTTTAGTCATGAAAGTAAAATCATTATCTGGATGCATGGAACCAAAAGACCTGCAGTTATAAGCAATGATAAATGTGTTGATGATTTACCACCACGGAGTTTAATCCTCGCTGCTAACAAACTTAATATGTCCGTCTATTATCTTTGTTCGACAGCTACTGATGGTTTGGAAAAAGGCTCGTTTATATACAAACGAGTTTCTGAACTGGAAAAATTATTAAGCCAGTTAAATGAAGTGGGAGTTCACAATGAAAATATTTTTCTTTCTGGATTTTCAGCAGGCGGTTGGACAGCTCTTATGGCAGCAAAAATGCTACCTAATGCATTTAACAGAGGCGTTTTGTTTGCCCCAGCTTTTGCTGGCCCAAGATATGAAACGAAGATTTTTCCTATTTGGCGCAAAGTTTTAAGACCTAAACAAATTAATGAGATTTTAGAAGCTGAAAGACTAGATTTCCTAATTTTTGCCTATAGTGATGACCCATTTAATAGACCCGAAGATTTAAATGTGTTTGTCAAATCCAATAATGTATACCCGAAAATTATCGGGTACAGCTGTAAAAAAGGGCATTTTACTTACAGGCAAGATTGCAAAAGCGAGAAAACTTACAAAGAAATACTAAATTTCTTTCAAGCATCAGACTCTTGATTTGCCGTTTCAATATCTGAGTTTTTCACCTTTTCGTTTTTAGTTGTTTTTTTCAGCAAATCACGAATACGTGCAACCAAAACTCTGGTCAGACCGGTTATAAAAGGATCGGATTTGGATAATTTATCAGTAAACTCATGTTGGCTAATTTTAATCAGATTTACATCGCTTAATGCATCTGCCCTCCCCGCCCGCAAGGATTTATCTATGACGCCCATTTCTCCAAATATTTCATTTTCTCCAAGAATAAAATCCGGTTTATCTGAATTATTAGTCGGAAGGAAAATCCCTATTTCTCCGGAAACAACTAAATAAACCGAGTCAGCTTTAGCACCAGCTTCAAAAATTGTCTCGTTTTGCTTTGCAACAATTTTTTTCATAAAAATTCGTCCATTCTAGCGTCATTTTCTGAATTATATTATTAAATGATACCCGAATTTGGTTTATACTGTGGACCGCACTATGGGATTTGACATATAGACCACACCGCTTTTTTTTGCATTAAGCTCACATAACATAAAAAGCTGGTCAAACACATCGTCTTTGACAGCTTCTTCTGCTATTATTGTGATTATTGATGCTTCACCAAAGCTCCCAAATTGTTTTTGATCAAATAAATCGTTAGAGCGACCTGTTGCAAAAAAAACATACTCTACACCTTTAACCTGAGAAATTTCATCTTTTACCAGTTGGCCATATTCTTTTTCGACTAGCGCGCCAATTTCGACTTTCATGATGTTCTCCAAGCAATCTATTCTATTGAATTTAAAACGGCATCTGGGATGTAAGTAGCAACTCTATCTAACTTTGTCATAAACATGATACCCTTCCCAGGCGTGTCAAGTTTACCGGCCAGGAACATAGCTTCAAAAATCAAATCAGCCTGATCCTCTGATACGATAATTCGAATAACTTCTTTTTGCTCGTCAATAGTAACACCAAGTAATCCTAGACGTTCACGTACTCCGGTGCCTCGCGCATAATTAATAGTAGCACCTTGTGCACCACTGTTTTTAGCAGCTTCCAAAACTGTTTCTGCAAGATTGTTTTGAACGACACATGTGATCAAACATGCATTAGAAAGGTAGGTTATTGTTCGATTACTCATGATTAGTCCTTTACAACATCTTCTGACACTATTTCATCTTCTGTTGGGCTATCCTGGCTTTTATTCATTATTCTAATTGCTACCCCCATAGTTAATACTGCTATAATGGGACAAATACTAGCAAGGGACAATATTCCAAAACCTTCTATAGCAGAAACAGCATTTCCTAATCCTAATCCCATTGCTAATACCAGCGGAACAGTAACGGGCCCTGTCGTAACTCCCGCGCTATCCCAAGCCACATTGACAAATTCCTCTGAAGATATAATTGTGAGCAGAATACCAAAACCATAAAGCGGCAAAAGCACCATCATCAGGTCAAACCCTAAAACGAGTTTTGATATACCCAAAGCTATTCCGATGGCAACACCACTTGCAACACTATACATCAACATTTCTTTTTTAAAGGCCCCATTGGTAAGGTTTTGTACAGTTATGCCCAGTGCATTTAAAGCAGGTTCTGCTAAAGTAGCGCCGAAACCGAGCAGAAAAGCAAAGCCAATCACTATCGCAAGGCCAACCAACTCCGGATAAATTGGTGAGAACTGACTGACGGGCAACTCCATGAAAGCGGCAGGCAAGACACTACCTGTTTGAGCGCCAATAGCTCCAAGCCCATAAGTCAACCCTATATTAAAAATACACATTCCGATTATGGAGAGTGCTAAGCCATAAATTGTAATCATCCGATTTGGTAAAGAAGATTTTAAAATTATAAACAAAACAAACATCAAAAACAGCACCAAAGGTAGGATAGCTCGCACTCCGAGCACTATTTCAACGAGTGGTGTTTTTCCCCAAATTGAAGGTTCAGTTTGTATAGTAACGGCTGACATCTTTGCTGCGGCTATTATCTCCTCCGGAGATATAGTCAGCGAAACAAATATAGCTAAAACCAGAACCGCTAAAATAGGGAAAAGAGAGGCCATAGTTACCACACCAAAACCAGAAAGAGATGAATTGCCTTTTCCGGCAGCGTTAGCAATACCTATACCCAAGGAAAGAACTAAGGGCACGGTAACTGGACCAGTTGTCACAGCTCCACAATCCCATGCTAAACCTAGAATGCTCTTCAGATTTGGGTCCAACCATGCATAAATAGTCAATAAAACTACAGGGAATAAAGCTCCATAAATCATTGGTTTGAGCGACCATCCCCGTACAAAACGAATTGTCCCAAGGATAGCTGCAATACCTACTCCGCCTCCAACCATGAGAACAAGCGGCATTGTCCAATTGTTGAGAATTTCATATAAATAAGGAGCAGCGTTAACATCAACCGACGAACCGAATGCTTGCAGAGCACCAATAGCAGGCTCTGCAAATGTTACGCCAACCCCTAATATACCAATAATACAGAGAACCACTGGCATTGAGGCTTTCTTTGGCAAATTATCTCCAATAATTGTGCCAAATGGCATCAAACCGGTACTCAAACCTTCCATGAATACGGCAAGCCCTATGATTACTGCAATTAAACCAAGACACAAAATTAGAGCTGCCTCTATAGGATGACGCAAAACTAAAATTTGAAAAATCATCAAATAGGCGGCTAGCGGTACAACAGCCTTTACTTGTTCCATAATTCGGGATGAACAATATGGGGCAAGCAAATCAAAAGCTTGCTTCGCAGTAAGCTCTATTTTTGGTGGGGCAAGGGAACCTTTTTCTTTAGTTTTATTTTTTGATGTGAGTAAATTATAATTCACCGTTCTATGGCGAACATTCACTTGGTTCAGATAGTCTGAGTAGCGCATCAGCTTTGCCTTCAAAATAAATGTCTTTAAGTATTCATTAAATTTTTAAAAAAAGTCAATGCCTTACCTATTACCCAAAATCACGTTATTAGCTAAATACTGCTTCTCCTAGCAAATTCTCCTAGCAAAAATAACACTTCAGAAGAAATATAATAGCGCATGAAACTTTAAATTTACATTTACCCAGTTTATTATTTTAATGAAAAAATAGTTTAAGATGGTCATGATTTGCTGGCAATTATAGAACATTAAGTTCAGGGAACAGATTATATGAACAAATCATTTGCAACAAATTTTCTAGCTGTCATAGCTGTTCTTGCTGGATATCTAATATTAGACTCAACACAAATCCTGTTTATGACTGGACTATTCGCCCTTTCAGGCAGTGTTACCAACTGGCTTGCTATTCATATGCTTTTTGAAAAAGTGCCTTTGCTATATGGCTCTGGAATCATACCTAACAAATTCGAAGAATTCAAAATGGGTATAAAATCTCTTGTGATGGAAGAATTTTTTAATCAAGAAAACATTACCCTCTTTTTAAAACAAACAGAGGAAAAGTCGAGAGAGTCTATCCATTCAAAAATTGACTATAATGCGATCTTTGAGAACCTATCAGATGCGATAATGACTTCTCAATTTAGCAGTATGCTTGGAATGTTTGGGGGCAAAAAAGCACTTGAGCCATTGAGGGAACCGGTTATTAATAAATTATCTGAAATGACCCAACAAATTATCGACGCACCGAATGATAATTTATCTTCATCCAAACTAGAAGAATTTAAAAACCAAATAGAAACAATACTTAACAATCGTTTAGAGGATTTAACGCCAGCGCAAGTAAAAAAGATTATTCAAGATATTATTCAATCTCACCTTGGATGGCTCGTTGTATGGGGTGGATTACTTGGTGGGGTTATAGGTTTTTCCTTATCATTGATCCAAAGTCTTTAAAGTTAATTAATTAAGTTAATTAGGGAAAAAACGTATGAACTCGATTTCTTTTGAAAAGAATTTCAAAATCGTACTTGCATAAAATTTTTTTTCATCCTGTAATGTAGTAAGTATTGATGTAAAAATTTTAAAATGTTATTCGGTTTAATTCATCTAGAAAACGAAAGAAAGGAAAGCAATGGTTGCCCTCCTTCAGTCATTTAGCCAATCAAGATCCCAAATGCTGTCCATTTTTTTGGCTGCTTTGCTTGGTTTGCTAGTTATTTACGTAGCTGGTCATTCACAATCCCATATATTGCATAATGCTGCCCATGATGTGCGCCACGCAACAGGGTTTCCCTGCCACTAATTTAGTAAGCTTAATAGAGGTTGTTTCTGCGTGTTTTTTCGAATTCTTATTAGTGGTTTGTTTGCGGGTTCGCTCGGCGGCTTAATGGCTGGTTTGCTACAATGGTATTTTGTACAACCCGTACTTCTTCACTCAGAACTTTATGAAAACGGTATTTTAAAGCATTTTGGTGAATTTACTAATAGTGCACAACAGAGCTTAGACACACTACAACCAATTCGAGATGGACTTTCCCTCCTGTTCAGTATGATTATTTACATTGGCTATGCATTTTTACTCATTTCCGCAATGACACTTCGGTTGCAAACATCCGGTGATAGGATTACGTTTCATCAAGGTATAGTTTGGGGTATAATTGGATATATCGCTGTCCATCTCGCACCAGCCATTTCACTTCCACCAGAAGTGCCAGGAGTAGCAGCAGCAGAGGTTCAACCTCGTCAAATTTGGTGGTTTACAACCGTTTTTCTAACCGTAATTGGGATTTGGCTAATTGCCTTCAAACCAAAAATCAAATACTTTTTTATTGGGAGCGCTTTGATGATTGCTCCTCATATTTTTGGAGCTCCTGAACCAAACGTGTTTACGGGCCCCGCACCAACAGAAATTGGTGCCCTTTTTGCCAGCCGAGCTTTGGGAATAGGTCTAGTTTCATGGGCTATTCTAGGAGGGTTGTCTGCTTTTTTTCTTCATAAAGAAACCGTGCGTACTGCTAGCTAATTTAGTCCTTACAGAAAAATTAAATAAAGGCTTTTATTACTAATGAGAAAAATAGACTTCCGTTTACTTGGGCTATGTGCGATTGGCTTTATTTTCAGTGGGCTTATTGGCTTTATGATTGCTGGTGCAAACAATGTTACATTTGATGGTCATAAGCATAATATGAACCATTTAGACACAGCATACCATAGAGGCAAAACTAGCCACTTAGAAACCCATGCAGAGCCTATTACGATCCCTAAAAATGGGTTGGAACCATCAATTAGAGCAGAACTCCAAATTGACCCTGTATCTGGATTTAATGTACATCTCATCACCAGTAATTTTACATTCGCACCAGAATCTGCTGGGCTCAAACATAAAGATGGGATGGGGCATGCTCATTTGTATATTGACGAACATAAAATTGCTCGACTTTATAATAGCTGGTTTCATATCGACACAATTCCCGAGGATGCAAAGCAAATGCGAATAACATTATACAGTAACGATCATAGACCATTTATGGCTGATAATAATATTATTTCAGCTGTTATTGAATTAAATGCAAAACCCTAGATAGGAGGAATTTTTGCGTGCAATAAGTGACGAAAACTTCCAAGGCCTGTTGCATCTTCTATCCATCCGTAATCAGTAGCTAGATAAAGCTTACATGTTGCTATCAAATCTGCTTGGTCTTTTTTTAAATCAACGTTTTTGAAAACATAAGTTGTTCTATTAGGCGATTGAATTGTTAAACTAGTAGGCGATGTGCAAACACCTAAACAGGGTGAGCCAATTATATTGGCATTTAGTCCTGCTTTCTGCAAAGCAATTTGAAGATTTTTACAATCGTAATCATCCGGAATACTTTTATCAGTCACAGGTAGACAAGACCGACATATTTGCAGATGCAAATCAATCATTAGACCGCATATATAGATGCTAACATCACCCAACCCATTGTCTCACTCAGTAATTGACCAGCTCCACAGACATCACCTGTCTGACCTCCTATCTGATATTTTGCAATAATTCCCCAAAAAAGAGCAATTATTAACATTGAAGTAATTACATATACAAAACTAAAAACACCAAAATAAAAAGCAGGAAATGCAACGATGGCTGCAAAAAAAATGGGCGATATATTATCTGCAGAAGCTTGATTGCCAAGCCCTTCTTGTTTTGCTGCTGGTAAAAAACATAAGTATCCTACCATGGAGAATCTACTGATAACAGCACAGATAATTATACCAGCAGCAATTTCTGTTGTTGAGGGAAGAGACGACAACATTAAGATGCGTAATCCCATTACCATAATTAGCGCAAGCATTCCAAAGCTTCCAATGGCACTATCTGTCATAATCGTAATTTTGTTTTCTTTATTTTGACCACCGCCAAAACCATCCGCACAATCTGCAAGCCCATCCTCGTGAATGGCACCTGTGCAAAAAATACCAAAAATTAATGCAAAAATAGCTGAGGCAAAGGAAGGTAGCATGAATTGTGATGTGGTTACGTAAATACCTGCAATAATTCCACCAACAACAAATCCAACTGCTGGAAAGGCCCATGCCACATCTTTCAATTTAGGTACATAAGTATTGAGTTTGCCTGCAGGAAGGCGAGTTAGGAGCAAAAAAGCTGTTTGCACCTCTGTTAAGCGTTTAACAGTCCATTTCATCAATTATTTATTCCTAGTTCTTTAAAGGTGGCCATATGATTGTGACATGCTACAGCAGCTTTAAGAATACTTAAGGCAAGCGCTGCACCGGTACCCTCACCTAATCGCATATTTAGATCAAGAATTGGTTTTTTATTCATTGATTGAAGTAATTTTTGATGGCCTGGTTCAGCTGATTTATGCCCAACAAGACAATGGTCTAATAAACTGGGAGAAAGTGCATATAATGGTGCTGCAGCTGCTGTGCATATGAATCCATCAAGTAATACTGGTATAGAAGCCGATCTTGCGGCTAATATTGCCCCACAAATGGCAGCTTGTTCCCTACCACCAAAAGCTAGAATCGCTGTTAAATCAGGGCGTAAGCCATGTTTTGCAATGCCTTCTTCAATAATATATATTTTATGAGCAATCCCTTTTTCATCAGAACCTGTTCCCGCTCCAACCCAATCAGCAACTCTCCCTCCGAAAACACTCGCAGCAAGGGCAGATGAAACTGTTGAGTTACCAATCCCCATTTCACCAAGAAGAATAATATTGGCACTTCTATTAACAGATTTTATCCCTACTGACATCGCATCGAGTAATTCTATCATGCTCATTGCGTTTGTTTGGGTAAAGTCCTGGGTTGGGGAATCCAGTGATAAAGGTTTTATGGTTAATTCGGCACCACTTAAAGAACATAACTGATTCATTGCCGCACCACCATTTTCAAAATTTGAGACCATGCGTTGAGTTACTTCCTGCGGGTATGGGTTTACACCTTGCTCACAGATTCCGTGATTTCCAGCAAAAATAATAGCTTGTGCAGTTTCGACAACTGGCCTCTTACTATTCTGCCAACCTGCCAAAAACACAGCCAATTCCTCTAGCATCCCCAGCGAGCCGGATGGCTTGGTTAATTGGTCTTGATAGACCGATGCAGCCGCTTCAGCTTGCATATTTTTGTTTGGCATAGTGTTAATAAAATCATCTACCATTTGTAAATTGGAAATATTATCCAAAAATTATCCTCCCTTAAATCACTAGGGCTTTAGTTTTAGCGGTATACCAGAGATGCATGTATAAACTTCATCAACAGCCTCAGCTACAACCTGATTAAGACGGCCAGCTTCATCACGAAACCGTCTTGCTAGCTCATTTTCAGGTATTATTCCGCTTCCCACTTCATTGGTAACTAAAATCACAGGGTCACGGCGAGCATTGATGGCTTCAATCAAAGAAGAAGTTGCTACGGATACATCCTTTTGTGCAAACATAAGATTTGAGAGCCATAATGTTAAACATTCGACAAGGCATGCTCCTTGCCCATCTAAGGCAAACAATTTATCTGCAATTTCTATAGGTTCGTTTACAGTAAGCCACTCATCTCCCCGCCTTTGTCTATGAATTTGAATTCGTTTTTCCATTTCTTTATCGTAGACCTTTGCTGTTGCAATATAAATTACGGGTTTACCATAGCTAAGAGTCTGTTTTTCAGCAAAACTACTCTTTCCAGAACGAGCGCCACCAGTTATTAATAATGAAAAAGCCATGACTTCACTCGTAGCCTAATCAGGCTCAAAAAGGAACATATTTTTGACGTCATCACCTAGTTCTAAGCTACTTACTTTTGTTAGACACGCCCCAAGCCAACCCAGTGGTTTTCTGTATGGTCGTTATGATGCAGATATAGGTGACATTTTACCAAATGATATTTTATTCCTTCGCAAGCAAATTTCAAATAATAGCCTTATTGTATGCAGCCCAGCAAAAAGATGCCAGAAGACGTGTGATGCAATATTATCTGAATGTCATCCTCGCCAAACAAATGATAACCTTTGGGAACAATCTTTTGGCGCATGGGAAGGAAAGGCCTTTTCGCAGCTTCCAGATACAGGAACGGTTACAGGAAAAGAGCTTGTAAACTTTAAACCTCCTGAAGGTGAGAGTTTTAAAGAACTTTGTGAGCGTGTACACCCTGTAATAAAACAATTCTGCGTGAGTTCTAAAACTCAGAAAATTACATTTTTTGTTCATGCCGGAGTTATTCGCGCAGCTCTTGCACTTGCCTTTGGAAGCCATATATCGGCGCTAAAATGCGAAATTGATACTTTGTCTGCGACAAGTATACGCCATTTAGGCACAAATAATTTCTCTGTTGTGTCAATTAATAAAAGTGCCATTACATGAACATGCTTGTTTGCATAATTATTGCTTTAACAATAGACCGCATTATCGGATGGCCTGATTGGTTATTCAGGCGCGTCTCACACCCAGTTGTACTAATTGGGAGTTTAATTAGCTTTTGTGAGAAAACATTTAATAATGCAAACACAACTGCAAGCCTTAGGCGTTTTTGGGGTATCATTACTGTTTTAATTGTAACTGGAGTCTGTCTTTTAGTTGCCTTATTTATATCTTCACTTATTCCTGATAACCGGCTTGGGATCATTCTAACTTCATTACTTATATGGCCTTGGATTGCCGCAAAATCTTTGAATGAGCATGTAGAAAAAGTAGCTCTTGCCCTCAGCAAAGCGGATTCTGAGTCTGCACGTACTGCGGTTTCTATGATTGTGGGACGAAATGCAAAAACTCTTAATGATTCCGGTATCGCACGTGCTAGTCTTGAAAGCCTCTCTGAGAATACTTCAGACGGGGTAATTGCTCCGTTATTTTGGGCCGCAATATTAGGGATCCCAGGCTTGTTTGTGTATAAGGCTATCAACACCATGGACTCCATGATTGGATATCGAACCCAAGCATATGAAGCATTTGGTTGGGCAGCTGCAAAATTAGATGATATTGTTAATTTTCTGCCTGCTAGATTAACGGGGACAATCTACGTTCTATCAGCAACAAACTCCATCTATTCCTTTGGTATAATGTGGCGTGATGCTAAAAAGCATCGCTCACCAAATGCAGGTTGGCCAGAGGCAGGTTTTGCAGCTGCGCTTAATGTTAGATTGTCAGGCCCCCGTAATTATGAAGGTGCATTAAGCGATGATGAGTGGTTGCATGAAGAAGGAGAAGACCCTTCATCAAAAGATATATTTCTTGGGCTGAAACTCTATAACCGCTTACTAAATTGGGTTACTTTGTTATCTATAATTTTACTGTTATTTTTTTGGATAAATAAGGCTGGGTATTAAATGCTTACATGTGAACATGGTGGTAATTTAGATAGAGCAATCTCTCAGTTTGGGGGTAATCGCAATGAATGGATTGATTTATCAACCGGAATTAATCCCTACACCTATAATGTTTTTGATCTCTCATTAGACATATGGAGAGAGTTGCCAGATCAGCAACTCATAGAATCAGTAATTCACTCTGCCAAATTTGCCTATCAAGCAAAGTTTAGTTGCTTGCCATTAGCAGGCGTCCAGCAAGCAATTCAGCTTCTTCCTTTTATAATTAAGAAAAAAACAAAAAATGTATGTATTTTATTCCCAAGTTATAATGAATATGAAGTTCAATTCCAAAGAGCTAATTGGAATATAACCCGTTGTCAAAACGTTGATGATATGAAAGATGCTAATTGCGCTATAATCGTAAATCCCAATAATCCTGATGGAAAGAAATTTTGGCCAAATGAGTTGCTTGAGCTTTCAAATACTGTTGGCACGCTTATTATTGATGAGAGTTTTTGTGACTTATATCCTCATCTTTCAGTTTTACCGCATTTAACAGAACATCACAAAAACATAATTATTTTTCGCTCTTTTGGTAAATTTTATGGCCTAGCAGGGTTAAGACTGGGTTTCGTCTTTTCGTGTGGTAAAACTCTTAATGAATTTTCATATGCTTTGGGTAAATGGGCTGTATCAGGTCCTGCTCTTGCGATCGGAGCATGCGTTCTGACGGATGACAGTTGGCGCCAACAGACATTAGAAAAGTTAGAAGCTGATGCTCTACGTCTTGATAAAATAGCCCAAAAAAATGGTCTTGAATCCGCAGGTGGAACAAATTTATTTCGTTTATATCAATGTAATAATGCCAAAGATATACAGCATAAACTAGCTAAACAAAGAATATGGACACGTACTTTTAGCTATTCTGAATATTGGATAAGGCTTGGACTTCCAAAAGAGGATGGCTGGGATCGCCTTGAAAGAGCCTTTAGAAGTTAAGTTGCTAAAGAAAAAATTTTATCAACATCAAGATATGTCTCTATATGTTCAGCCAGCCCGTCGAGTGTGTCTTCTATTTGTGCGTCATAGGCAAACCCTTCTACAGATATTCCCAATTTATTCAAAAACGCGCGTCTAAAACTATCTTGAGAAAAAAGTCCATGCACATAACTTCCTTGCACGCGCCCATCTACTGAGGATGCACCATCTTTCCTACCTCCAATCATTGCAAAGGGACGTTGGCAGTCAACTCCACTGGTCTCTCCAAGGTGTATTTCATAGCCTTTAATTTGAAGAGAAGTTTCAAGATGAATAGCACTTACTTCATTAAGCGTTTTTTTTGTCCTCATAATTGTTTCTATTTGCAAAAATCCTAATCCCTTAGTTTCCTTTGTTTCTCCTTCAAGCCAATCAGGATCATAAATTTTAGTGCCAAGCATTTGATATCCGCCACATATACCTAAGATATATCCTCCACGGCGATGATGTGCCTTGAGATCTATATCCCAACCCTGCTCTCGCAAAAATTGTAAATCGAAAATAGTTGATTTACTGCCAGGAATCAAAACAAGGTGAGCATCAGCTGGTATTACTTGGCCTGCATGTATCATAACAAGTTCTACTTCCTTTTCTTGTGATAATGGATCCAAATCATCAAAATTTGCCATTCGAGAAAGACATAAGCAGGCAATTTTATATCGCGAAGTTTTTCTAGGTTTCTGAGATCCGATATCAAGAGCATCTTCTGCTGGCAGACGCCAAGCATCCATAAAAAAGGGTAATACCCCAAAACCATGCCATTTAGTCTGCTTCTTAATAAACTCGTACCCCTCGTCAAATAAACTTACATCCCCACGAAATTTATTTACGATAAAGCCTTTTATCATCTCAAGATCACCATTTGGTAATACAGCCTTGGTTCCCACAAGCTGTGCAATAACACCGCCCCTATCAATGTCTGCAACCAACACTACAGGAACACAGGCAGCGTTAGCAAATCCCATGTTAGCGATGTCATTTTGACGCAAATTAACTTCAGCTGGACTGCCTGCGCCCTCAATAATAACTAAATCAGATTGTGATCTAAGACTTTCAAAACTACTTAAAACTGGTTCTAGTAGCGTCTTTTTAATTTTAGCGTATTCATGTGCTTTGAATGAGCTTTGATATTTGCCACGTATGATTAGCTGCGAGCCCTTTTCTGTTTCTGGCTTAAGCAAAATGGGATTCATATCAGTATGGGGTTGCTTCTTACTTGCACGTGCCTGCAATGCCTGAGCCCTACCAATTTCCCCGCCATCACAGGTTACAGCTGCATTATTAGACATATTTTGGGGTTTAAATGGTGAGACGTTCAATCCACGATTGCTTGCAGCTCTACATAATCCCGCAACCAACATAGTCTTACCAACATTAGAACCTGTTCCTTGAATCATTATGGCAAGCATATCGTTAGAACCTTTTTTAAAACTCTATGCCTTTTTGGGCTTTGATTCCATCACGAAACGGGTGCTTAATGAGTGACATTTCAGTAACCAGGTCAGCTGCTTCTATCAATTCATCCTTAGCGTTGCGGCCAGTTAAAACAACATGTGTCATAAATGGTTTTTCATGAAGAAGAAAATCAACTACTTCATTAATATCTAAATAATCATAACGAAGCGCAATATTGATCTCATCCAACAACATAAATTTAATTTCTGAATTTCGAATCAGCTCTTTTGCTTTTTCCCAACCTGACTTTGCAGCTGAAATATCAAGCTCTCTATTTTGCGTCTCCCAAGTAAAACCTTCGCCTGATACAATAAAAATACATTCTTTCTGAAATCTTTTTTCCAAAAATTCGCGCTCACCTGTTTGCCAAGTTCCTTTTATAAATTGGACAACTGCGCATGGTATATTATGGGCAATACATCTCATTATCATTCCAAAACCTGAAGAGGATTTTCCCTTTCCTGACCCAGTATGAACAATAATAAGGCCTTTTTCCTCTGTTTTAGTGGCCATAAGCTTATCTCGGGCAGCTTTAATTTTTTGCATTTTTTGATTGTGAATCTTATTAAGCTCAATATCTTTTTGTCTTTTTTCCTGATGTCCGTTCATTAGGCATATCCTTTTGCAAAAAATAATCAAAACTAGAATGGCATGAATTGAATAATTAAAGTATGAACCAGTTAATTGTTAATTGTAAATACGAGTAGAGGAGTCCGTTTATTCGAAATCAGAAAATTACATAAAAAGAAAGGTCGGATTCTGAGCAATACCGTTGTTTGATTCAAGATTATATTTTGGCCTATTATAATAGAATGTAAATTGTGGATAAACTTAACAGAACTAAAATTAAAGGGGAATTAAAGGGTTTATGCAAAATATCACAAAAATACCAGTTACTATAATCACGGGTTTTCTAGGCTCAGGAAAAACTACACTAATTTCTCACTTGATGAAAAATCCTCTTGGTAAAAGATTGGCTGTAATCGTCAATGAGTTTGGTGATATTGGCGTTGATGGAGAAATTCTTAAGGGATGTGCAATTCCTAATTGCCCAGAAGAAAATATTATGGAGTTGGCTAATGGCTGCATTTGCTGCACCGTGGCAGATGATTTTATTCCAACGATCGAAAAATTGATGTCACTTTCACCTAAACCAGAGCATATTTTAATTGAAACCTCGGGCCTCGCATTACCAAAGCCACTGCTTAAGGCTTTCGAATGGCCAGCCATTCGCTCTAAAATTACAGTTGATGGCGTTATTGCACTTGCAGATGCCGAAGCTGTTTCTTCGGGTCAATTTGCACCTAATATTGCAAGCGTAAAAGCACAACGAGAATTAGATGATTCGATTGATCATGAAACCCCTTTATCTGAAGTATTCGAGGATCAAATTGCATGTGCTGATCTCATCTTACTCACAAAAGCTGACCTTGCCAGCAGTTCTGATAAGAAAAAAGCAAAACAGGTTATTGCAAATAACACAATCCGCCACCCCCCCATTATCGAGGTGGTGGAAGGGCAAATCGACCCTAGACTTATTCTGGGATTAGAGGCTGAAGCGGAAAATGATATTGATCAGCGCCCCTCACATCATGATAATGAGCCGGAGCATGACCATCAAGATTTCGAAAGTGCCATTTTTAATATAGCAGAGTTAGATTCGCCAGATATTCTTCTAAATAAAATAAAGATACTGGCAAACGAACAACACATTCTAAGAGTAAAGGGGTTTGTCTCTATTACCGGTAAGCCTATGCGGCTACTTGTTCAGGCAGTAGGCTCACGTGTGCGCTCACAATTTGATAAAATGTGGCATCCAGATGACATTCGTCGAGGTCAAATTGTTGTAATTGCCGAACGTAATCATATCAATATACCTGCGATTAAAGAAATTTTAGAAAGCTAAACTGAAAAATGCACGTCCTTTTCGTAGAAAGACATGGATTAGAAGAAACAGAGATACCAGTAGACCTAGATCACAGATCCGCAGACCTTGTGATTCTCTCTTTTTCAGACAGTGATCTAAGTACTTTTGCAGCTGGCTGGCATCGCGCTAAAAAGCTAAATAATGAAGTGTTTCCAAGCGTTAGAATTGCTAATCTTTCCCTTCTCAAACATCCTATTTCAGTTGATACCTATATTGAAAAAACCTTATGCCACGCCAAAGGTATTCTCGTTCGGCTCATCGGTGGTGTGCCGTACTGGTCCTATGGGCTCAGTCAAGTAGCCCAAATTGCAAAAAAAAATAATATAGCCTTTGCTGCGATATCAGCAGATGGCCGTACTGACCTGCAACTTGATGAGATATCAACAGTACCAATCTCAACTTTGCGACGATTACAATATTATTGTGAAATGGGGGGCGAAATTGCAGCACATTCTGCTTTAGCTCAATTAGCGTTGGCAGCAGGACTTTACGTTAGTCCTGTGAGTGGAAGTAAGATGATAGGCAATGTTGGCGCTTGGACGCCAGAATATAATATATGTTGTCCGTTTATAGCACGCGGCTATGAAACTAAACCTGTCATTCTTATCACCTTTTATCGCTCATATATTACATCAGCTGACCTTAAACCAATTGCAGCTTTATTCCATAAATTACGTAACTATGGATTTGCTGTAATGAGTTTATTTGTACCATCCTTAAAAGCACCTGAAGCAGCTGCTTGGTTAGAAAAACAAATATTATATTTTTCACCCTCATTCATAGTAAATGCCACATCATTTTCAGGGAAAGGTAGGGATGGAACCTCCCCACTTGATATAGCCAATGTTCCAGTTTTTCAGATAGCACTCTCAACATCAAACCGTGCCGCATGGGCGGAAGCTGCCAGGGGTCTTTCACCGGCTGATATGGCAATGCATGTTGTATTACCAGAAGTAGATGGCAGAATTTTTGCTGGGGTGGCGTCTTTTAAAGAACCAGAAACAATAGATGAGGCTTTGCAATTCGCGCCTGTCGGTCATCAACCTGACGAGAAACGAATTAACGCCATATGCGCTAAAATTGCAAAATGGCATACATTACAAAAAACCCCTATCTCAAAGCAAAAACTAACCCTTATCCTATCCACTTACCCCGGTCGGCCTTGGCAAATGGCGCATGCTGTTGGACTTGATGCTATTGCATCTGCTCAAGCAATATTAGAGGATTTAGGTTATAATATAGAAACAAAAGAAGAATCTTTTGAGAGTCTTCTTACTCATAAAACCATGTCTTGGGATATTGCATCTTATAAAACCGCTTTAAACGAAGTGCCCTTGAGTCTTCAAGAAGAGTTGTATTCTGTATGGGGGGCACCCGAAGCTGATTTACTCGCTATGGATGGTAGTTTCAATTTTACCAGTTTGCCATTTGGAAATGCTCTAGTCGCATTGCAACCAGAACGCGGTATTAAACAAAATAGAGAAGGTGAATACCATGATATTTCACGAACTCCATGTCATAGTTATGTTGCTTTTTATTTATGGCTCCAAAAAGTAATGAAAACGAATGCCATTATCCATATTGGGGCACATGGAACCTTAGAATGGCTTCCAGGAAAAGCTGTCGCATTGTCAGATAATTGCTGGCCAGAAGTATTGGCAGGAAATATGCCGATTATTTATCCTTTCATAATTAATGACCCTGGCGAAGCAGCGCAGGCTAAGAGAAGGATTAGTGCAGTTACTTTAGGTCATATACCGCCACCTCTAAAGAAAGCTAACACTCCAGAACAATTCAGTCAGTTGGAATCATTACTTGATGAGTTCTCCATCGCAGATGGTCTAGATCCAAAAAGACGCGATAGGCTTAAAAGTGATATTATCTGTGAAGCAGAGTCACTTGGAATAGCAAAAGATTTGGAAGTAAATTGCAATAAAAACCCTACAGATATACTTACAAGAATTGACTCATTTGTCTGTGATATTAAGGAAAGCCAATTTGCAGATGGTTTACACATTTTTGGTAGAGGCGGACAAAGGCAAACAGTCTTCGACACCACTTTATCAGTTTCCAATGAACGTCAATCCATCATTGACGCCCTATCTGGAAAAATGATTGCTGCAGGTCCATCTGGTTCTCCTTATAGAGGAAGGCAAGATGTACTTCCATCTGGAAGAAATTTATTCTCAACTGACCCGCTTTCAATTCCAACTAAAGCTGCCTTTAAACAAGGTATTAAACTAGCTGAAGAATTTCTGAGACGTAGTTTACAGGATACAGGTGAATGGCCATCTGGAGTAATTGTAGACTTATGGGGCTCGGCAACAATGAGAACAGCTGGCGAAGAATTTGCTATGGCACTTCACTTGATAGGTGTAAAACCAAATTGGTCGGAAGGGTCTGATAGAGTTATAGGTTTTGAAATTTTGCCCCTGGCTATATTAGACAGACCTAGAATCGATACAACCTTGCGTGTATCAGGTCTATTCAGAGATGTGTTCCCAACTTTATCGTCATTATTTCAGCAAGCGATTGATGCATTGTGTAAACGAGATGAACGTAAGGATTTTAATCCTTACGTTGGATCAAAAGAGGAAGATTCAGCACGTATATTTAGTTCAGCACCAAACTCCTATGGTCTTGGTATGGGTGATGCTGCTGAACAATTTAATGCAACAGGCAGAAACAAGGCTGCAAATGCCTGGATTAATGCTAGCCAATTTGCGGTAAATGGCTCTAAAGTAATTCAAAATAAGCAGGCACTTATATCTCGCATTCAGAAAGCAGATAGCTTTATTCATATGCAAGATTTAAGAGAGACGGATATCCTAATATCCTCAGATTATGCGGCTCATGAAGGCGGATTTGCAGCTGCAAAAGCAGAACTTGGTGGGAAGGTAAATCTCTATCATTTAGATAATACAAATCCAGAAGATCCTATCACAAGAAGCCTTTCTGAGGAAATTGCAAGGGTTGTATATGCAAGAGCTTCCAATCCTAAATGGATTGATAGCATGATGCGTCATAGGCATCGAGGAGCTGCAGAGATTGCTGCCACGTTATTACATATGGCAGCTTTTGCAAATTTAGCGAATGCCGTTGGGAGTCATCTTTTTGATAGTTTCCACGACGCTACTCTTGGAAATCAGGAAATTGTTTGTTTTATGCAGGAAGCTAATCCAGAAGCACTTAAAGCCATGCAAGACTGTTTTGAAAAATTATATAAATCTGGTTTGTGGCAAACTAGGCGCAATTCTATTCATGCTAATCTTGAGACGGTAGAATGAATAAACCAAGTGCTAAAGGATGGTGTCCATCAACCCTTATACCAATGAAATCCGGAGATGGATTACTTATTAGAATAAAACCTCCTTTTAGCAGACTAACGAGCAGGCAAGCACACGCGATCGCGATTCTATCAGAGCGTTATGGAAATGGTTTTTTGGATATTACTAATAGAGCAAACCTTCAGATTAGAGGTCTGAGTCAGCATACTTATCCTCTTATGCTCAAAGGCTTACAAAATATTGGCATTTCAGGAAAAAATGAAGTGCCTGAACGGATCAATCTTGTGCTGGGCCCTTTTATACCCTACCAATCAATTGGCTGGCGCTGTGCTAAAATGCTATATGATGCCGCTGGCGACTTTCCTAATCTACCAGTAAAATTTGGGTTCGCCATTGACTGTGGTAGAAAGCGCTATCTTAGTGATATTTCTGCTGATATTAGGATCGAGAAAGATAATTCCAATAAATTACTTATTAGATTCGATGGGTGCGAGAAGGGATATGTTTCATCGGAAAAAACATTCATAAGCGATATTCTGGAGGCCCTTAATTGGTTTAGCTCCTCACAAAAAAAAGAGCTCCCTTACAAAAGAATGCATCAACTTTTAATGAATACTGATGTTCCAGATATTTACGCAAAAACAAAACCAAAAGAAAACAAAAAATCACTTAACCCTGGTTTTGAGGAAGATAGACAAGTTATTTCGATACCATTTGGTCAATTAAAAGCAAATCAGCTTCTTCAATTAGCAGACAACTCGCAAGAAATCATATTCTCTATAAATCGATGCCTAATTATAGATAAAATTCCAAAGCTCAGTGGAGAATTTATTAAAACAAAGAATGACCTGAGATATAATGTTACAGCTTGCACAGGAATGCCTGGCTGTGCATCTGCGAGCATAAACACAAAAAGATTGGCTTTAAAATTAAGTGAAAGCGAATTAATTCAGTTTGATAAATCATATCATTTATCTGGATGCAAAAAAGGATGTGCGCTGCAAACAAAGAGTGATATTTGCATTGTGGGAGAGAATGGCTCATATAATTTGTTGGAAAATGGATTTGCGTGGGATGAGCCTAAACATGCATCACTATCGGAAGTAGCACTGTTTAATAAGTTGGTTTAACTAGAGAAGTCATGGAAAAATGCCCTTTAATTATGAAAAAAATGGAGAAGCAATTTACAAGGAATCATTTTCTATTATTCGATCTGAAGCTGATTTATCTGCTTTTACCCCCGAAGAAGAAATCATTGTAGTTCGTATGATACATGCCTCGGGAATGGTGAAGCTTGCACAATCGATCAAATTTACTCCCGATTTCGCGAACGTAGCCCGAGCTGCTATAGAAAATGGTGCACCGATATTATGTGATACCAAAATGGTTAGCGAAGGTATAACACGCAAAAGGCTGCCAAAGAATAATAAGATAATTTGCACCATTCGAGAACCTAACGTAAGAAAAATGGCAGTCGAGGCTAAAAACACCAGATCTGCTGTAGCAATTGAATTGTGGCGTCCCTACCTAGAAGGAGCTGTTATTGCAATTGGGAATGCACCTACTGCCCTATTTCATCTATTAAATTTACTTGAAAACCCTCATTATCCACGCCCGGCTGCTATCATTGGATGTCCTGTTGGATTTGTTGGCGCACGAGAGAGCAAAGATGCATTAATGTTATCAGCACCCGCACCTTGTTGTATTACTGTTGGAAGGCTTGGAGGTAGTGCTGTAACGGTAGCTGCTTTAAATGCGCTTGCAGGTGGTTTTGAATAAAATAAAGAGATCAAAAAGCTCAAATGAAAAAGATGGGTAAAATTTATGGTGTTGGAGTTGGTCCTGGCGCAGTTGACTTATTAAGTGTGCGAGCAGACAAGCTCGTGCGAGAAGCAAAATACATTGCTTTTTTTAGAAAGGCGGGTCGTGCTGGCCATGCACGCCAAATCGCATCCAACTTATTGTCCAAGGATGTAATAGAATTAGCAATGGAGTATCCTATTACTACTGAAATTCCTTTGTCAGACAAGCGCTACAGTGAGGTGTTATCCGAATTCTATAAAAAATATTCTAATAAGATTATATCATTATCACAAACTGGTATAGATCTGGTTATATTATGTGAAGGAGATCCATTTTTTTATGGTTCTTTCATGCATATTTACAGCCGTGTTAGAGATAAATGTCCTGTTGAAGTTGTGCCTGCTATTACTGGTATGTCAGCTGCTTGGACTGCAACTGACACACCCATAACTTGGGGAGATGACATACTAACTGTTTTGATGGGAACATTAGATAAAACCACTCTTGAAAACCAACTGCAAGATACAAATGCTGCTATCATTATGAAAATTGGGCATAATTTGCCCAAAATCAAAAAAGCACTCGAAGGAACAGGACGGTTTTATGACGCATTCATTGTAGAATATGCAGCCATGGACAGGCAGACAGTGCAGCGATTATCTGACTACAATGCGGAAAATGCACCTTATTTTTCTATTATCATTTTACATGGACAAGGAAGAAGACCATGAATGGTAAAATCTTTGTTGTTGGACTCGGTCCAGGTGATCCGTCCCAAATAACCCCTCAGGTATCGAAGGCTATTAGTTTGGCTACAGATGTAATCGGATATTTCTCATATGTAGACAGAATCGCTCCCAAAAAAGGTTTGAAGTTACACCCATCAGATAATAGAGTTGAGGCAGAACGCGCAAAACATGCTTTAACTTTAGCAGAAGCAGGCAGTGTTGTTTTGGTAGTGTGCTCTGGTGACCCCGGCGTTTTTGCAATGGCTTCTGCAATATTCGAGGTTTTAGAAAACAATGCGCCGTACTGGAATAATATAGACATTGAAATACTTCCAGGAATTACAGCAATGATTGCGTCTGCTGCAAGAATTGGTGCGCCGCTTGGACATGATTTCTGTGCAATTAATTTAAGTGATAATCTAAAACCCTGGTCAATTATTGATAAGAGAATTCGATTGGCAATTGAAGCAGATTTTGCGATTGCATTTTATAATCCACGCTCAAAATCGCGACCAAAAGGTTTTGAAAAAACGCTAAGGTTACTAAAATCACATTGTGAAGATGATAGACCAATTATTTTTGCAAGAGCTGTTTCAACTAAGGAAGAAACAATAAAGTATGTATCAATTGCAAAAGCAAAAGCTGATATGGCTGATATGCGTACGTTGGTTATAGTTGGTTCAAGCCAGACCAGAATTATCTATCAAAATAACAGAGAATGGATGTACACGCCTCGCCATTATCCTGGAAAAGAAAGCCAATGAACAACCTCCTCGGGGCTATAAAATGTGCGCCTATCTGGAAGTTTAGGTCTGTCAATCATTATAATTTCAATCCCTAGTTGCCTTGCCGCTTCTACTTTTGAATATGTAGCATTGCCGCCTGCATTTTTTGCAACGATCAAATTGATTCTATGTTTAGTAAAAAGTAATTTATCTCTGCCAGTTGTGAATGGCCCGCGGGAAATTTCTATTACGTGATTTGGAAATAATGGAGGTGCCTCAGGTTCATCTACAAGCCGCAAAAGATAAAAATGCTGCAGATTTTTATAAAACCTAGCTAATTGCATACGCCCAATAGCTAACAAGACACGCTTTGGACTTTGGTCAAGCGCAGCGGAAGCTGCGTCAATATCAGGCACCAAACACCATCTATCCCCCTTTTGTTTCTTCCATTTTGGGCGCGTCAGAGCAGCAAGCGGCACTCCAGTTTTTTGGCATGCTAAAATAGCATTGTGGCTAATCTGCGTTGCAAATGGGTGTGTTGCATCTACGAGATGGGTGATCCCCTCAGAAATAATATAAGAGGAAAGACCGTCTACTCCACCAAAACTGCCAATTCTTTTTTGAATAGGTTGTTGACGGACACGTCTAACACGCCCAGCATAGGAAATAGTAGCATTAAACTCGGTTTTAGAGATAAGATAAGCCAAGGAAGACGCTTCAGTTGTACCCCCTAGTATTAAGAGATTTCGCAGCATGAAAAGTGACCCCTGGTTAATCATTATTGGAATGGATGGTGGCGGTTTTGACAAGCTAGCACAAATCGCTAAACAACACATTACTTCTGCCGAATATATTATAGGGCCTAAACGACACTTGTCTATGCTACCTAGCTGCGAGGCTAGTCTCATCGAATTGCCCTCACCATTCTCAAAAGGCATGGAAATAGTACTCTCCAGGCGGCACCAGCCATGTGTTATGTTAACCTCTGGCGACCCGTTTTGGTTTGGAGCAGGCTCCAACATTACGCCAAATCTTACTCCAGGAGAATGGATGGCCATCCCAAACCATAGTTGCTTTTCACTATGTGCAGCTGAACTGGGATGGGCATTAGACCAAACTCTCTGCATTGGTTTGCATGCAGCACCATTTTCAAGGCTGCGGCCATATCTTGCTCCAAATCGCAGAATTATGGCAACAATGCGAGATGGGAAATCTGTAAATGAGCTTGCTAATTATCTTTGCCGTATAGGTTTTGGGAATACACAAATTACAAGCCTAGAATCACTTGGCAGTAAAAATCAAAAAATAACTAAAAGTTTCGCAAGTGACTTAGAAGAAGAGTTCATGCATCCGGTCATGGTTGCCTTAGATATTTCAGGAGACGGCGAGACAATACAATCTAGTTCAGGCATACCTGATAGCTGGTTTAAACATGATGGTCAAATTACTAAGCAGGCTGTGAGAGCCTTTACCTTGTCGTCACTAGCGCCTAGGTCAGGTGAACATCTCTGGGATTTGGGCGCTGGCTCTGGTTCAATTGGAATAGAATGGCTGTTATCTGGTCCTTTTATGAGAGCAACTGCGGTTGAAAAAAATTCAGAACGTGTCAATACAATTAAAAAAAATGCTCTCAATCTGGGCGTTGACCAACTAATCGTTGTAGAATCAAAAATAAATGACGCAATATATGACCTCGAGAAACCTGATTGCATCTTTATCGGAGGAGGGTTAAATGAAGACTTAATTCAATTATTATGGTCGCATATTGGTGATGGCACACGGGTGGTTGCAAATGGCGTAACGATTGAAACAGATAGACTTCTTACCTCATTACAAGGGAAATTTGGTGGTAGAATTCAACGGCTAGAAATTTCACATCTCGAGGAAATAGGTAACATGCATGGTTGGAAGGCCAGTTTTCCTATTACGCAGTGGGTTACAATAAAAGGGAACTATTAACACATGAGTAAGCATTTCATTATAGGATGTGGATTTCGGCAGTATGCATCTATTGAAAGCTTTGAGTCCGCATTATCCAAAACACCTCAAACGGAATATTATTCTGGAATTTGTGTGCCTGAGGACAAGATGTCCCACAAAGCATTATGTGCGTTTGCAAAAAAACTACACCTTCCCATTTACGGAGTTAAAAGTGACGTTATATCAGGTACAGACACACCCACAAAATCTTCAAAAATCATGAATATAAGACACACAGGAAGTGTTGCTGAGGCAGCTGCCCTTGCTATTTTCAAAACACCGGCCAGGTTGATATCGACACGCGTTATTTCAGACGATAGGCAAGCTGTTTGTGCAATTGCAATGGGAGTTGATTTATGACAGTACATTTCATAGGAGCAGGCCCCGGTGCAGCTGATCTTCTTACGATAAGAGGGCAAAAAATTATCTCCGAATGTCCGATTTGTCTTTATGCTGGGTCCCTTATTCCAGAAGAGATACTGGCCTTCTGTCCAAGTAACGCAACTATCATTAACACTGCATTTCTTGACCTTGATAGTATCATAGATGAGTGCGTTAAAGCATCAAATGCTGGACTTGACGTAGCACGTCTTCACTCAGGAGACCTATCAATTTGGTCAGCAATGGGAGAGCAAATCAGAAAATTAAGAGAAGCTAATATTGATATAACAGTAACACCTGGAGTTCCAAGTTTTGCCGCAGCCGCTGCTAGTATTGATAAAGAACTTACCCTTCCTGGATTAGCCCAATCAGTAGTACTCACAAGAACACATGGGCGTGCCTCCGCCATGCCAGATAGTGAAACCCTTGAAAATTTTGCCAGAACAGGGTCAACCTTGGCAATTCATTTATCCATACACAACCTAGGCTATATTGTGGAAAAACTTGTTCCATTTTATGGAGCCAATTGTCCTATTGCAGTTATTTTTCGTGCTAGTTGGCCAGACCAACAGATTATCAAAGGCGAATTATATACAATCGAAAATAGAATGCCCAAAGAGATAGAAAGAACTGCTATTATTTTTGTTGGTAGTTGTTTAGATAACGAACAATTTAATAACAGTCGCCTATATGCAACTGATTATTCTCGCCGCTTTAGACCTGGAACAGCACAAGAATGACTAAAGACATAAATTTGCCACCAGGCTTACTTATCTCTGCTCCTAATTCTGGTTCCGGCAAGACAACAATTATGCTTGGCCTTTTGCGTGCTCTTCGTAACCGAAATTTTTCAGTTCAGCCCTTTAAAAGTGGTCCTGACTATATTGATCCAGCATTTCATTTGGCAGCTGCCAGCAGGCCTTCATATAATCTGGACACATGGGCAATGCCAGATGTGCTAATTCAAAAAATTGCCTTTAGTGCCGAAGGAGCTGATATTATTTTAACAGAAGGATCAATGGGCTTATTTGACGGTGTTGCCCAAAAGGGTGCCTCTGGCTATGGCTCAACGGCTGAAATAGCTCGTTTTTTTAACTGGCCTATAATACTAGTGCTTGATATTAGAGGACAGGCCCAATCGGCTGCTGCTACAGCACTTGGGTTTGCGAGCTTTGAGAAAAAATTACCCTTTGCGGGTGTAATTTTAAATCATGTTTCAAGCGAGCGCCATGAGCGACTCACAAGTATCGGTATGGAACAGGCAGGTATTGAGGTGTTGGGTGCATTACCACGTAGAGGAGACCTAAAATTTCCAGAGCGGCATTTAGGATTAATTCAAGCTATTGAGCATCCAGATTTAAATAAGGCTATAGATGAATATGCATGCTTTATAACTCAGAATGTAAATTTAGACCGAATTGTAGAACTCGCGCAGACAAAAAACTTAGATAATTTGTCATCTGTCATCTTTACCACCCCTCCAGGCCAACATATCGCACTTGCCCATGATAAGGCTTTTTCTTTTACCTATCCGCATCTAGTATCATCTTGGCGAGAGCAAGGAGCCAGAATCTCTTATTTCTCTCCATTAGCAAATGAACCCCCAGAAAAAGATGCAGACGTAGTCTGGTTACCAGGCGGCTATCCTGAACTTTATGCGGGTAAATTAGCAAGTGCTGATAAATGTTTTAGTGCAATTAGAAAACATGCCAAAACACGTCCTATACATGGCGAATGCGGAGGATACATGGTACTAGGCAAGGCCTTGATTGATAAAGATGGCAATGCACATAATATGCTTGGCTTGCTCGGACTTGTAACAAGTTTTGAAAAACGAAAATTTCACTTGGGTTATCGTAAAGCAACTTCTGTATACAACACAAAACTATTTGGCAGAAATACTTCGTGGAGAGGCCATGAATTTCATTATAGCCAAATATTATCTCAACCAGATGACGTATTGTTTTCCGTTGTTGATGCTTCAAATACTCCAGTACAAGAAACAGGTTCTGTTCGAGGCAATGTAACAGGCACATTTTTTCACTTGATTGCAGAGGCAAATTTATGACTGGTTTTGTTAGTTTTGTCGGTTCAGGTCCGGGTGACCCACAATTATTAACGCTCAAAGCCGTTGATAGATTAAAAAAAGCAGATGCAGTTTTATTTGATGATTTATCATCAGGTCCTATTTTGCAATTTGCTCGCAAAGGTGCTGACCTTGTGGGAGTTGGAAAGCGTGCAAATCGCCCATCACCAAAGCAAGATGCAGTTAGCCAACTCTTGGTTGAGTATGCTCGAAATGGTGGACATATTGTGCGCCTTAAATCAGGCGACCCAGGAATATTTGGGAGATTAGAGGAAGAAATAATCGAATTAAAGAAGGCGGGTATTTCTTATGAAATTATTCCCGGCATTTCTTCAGCCTTCGCAGCAGCGGCAGAAGCTGGTATTCCTTTGACAAGAAGGCTTAGCGCAAGGCGCATCCAATTTATTACAGGAAGAGATATAACAGGTGAGTTACCCGATGATTTTAACCTTAAAGCGCTTTCAGACCCATCGGCTATCACCATCGTTTTTATGGGAAAACAAACATTCGCTAAAATGCAAAAACTACTTGAGGAGAATGGCTTGCCTGGAGATACTCCAGCTCTTCTCGCTGAGGCTGTCGCAACACCAAGTCAAAAATTGATTAAATCGACAATTAGCAAACTTGCCAAATCACTAAAAAAAGATACTTCCCAACACCCCGCTTTAATATTTTATGGGCCACTGTCTTATATGGATTTTCCTGATGAAAATTGAAATATTTCTCGTGGGGGTCGGGACAGGAAACCCTGCTCATATTACTCTGCAAGCAATTGAACAATTAAAATCTGCAGATATCATCATCATTCCAAGAAAAGGGAATAGTAAAAGCGACTTAGCTGATTTGCGATATCAGATATGCAATAAAATACTAGGAGAGGATTGTCCCCAACTATTTGAATTTGACCTACCCACTAGAAATAATAAACAGATTTACCCTAAAGCAGTAGAGGAGTGGCATGAAAATATTGCAAAAATTTGGATTGATTGTATTGAAAAAGCTCAACTAGTTTTGAAGAAATCTGTTAAGTCAGTTGGACTTCTTATCTGGGGTGACCCTTCTTTATATGATAGCTCTCTGAGGATTGCTAAACGCCTGAAACCCTCTCCACAGATTACTATAATTCCCGGCATAACCTCCGTACAGGCTCTAACAGCAGCGCATAAAATCACAATAAACCAAATAGGCAAACCTTTCATGATAACAACAGGACGCCAGCTTAGTAATTTTGGATTTCCAGATGATATAGATACGGCTATCATAATGCTTGATGGAAATTGCTCTTTCACAACGTTGGAGCAAGAAAAGTACTATATTTGGTGGGGCGCGTACCTAGGTATGGAACAAGAGCTCTTGGTCGAAGGTAAACTAAATGAAATGTCAGATATTATAGTGGAAACAAGAAAAAATGCACGAGAAATATATGGCTGGATTATGGATAGCTATATGCTAAGGCGAGAAAAAATAGTTGGTGAAATTGACCCAAAGTAATCATTTATTCATCTTTGGTCTTGGTTATGTTGGACAACATCTGGCAACTGAGCTTCATAAAAAAGGCTGGCAAATCACAGGAACAACTAGAAATCTGGAAAAACTAAAACCTAATCTACCAAATAGTTGGGAAATTCTAAAATTTGAGGATGGAAGCAAAATACCAGGTTTAAGCACCTATCTTTCTAAAGCAAGTCATGTGATATCAACAATTTCAGCACTCGCTGGTTATGACCCTGTGATGCGCAGTCATGCAAAAGAACTTCATGAATATGATGGTTGGACTGGTTATATATCTGCTACATCTGTCTATCCCGATCAAGAAAGTGGTTTCATTGATGAGACCACCCCAGCTGCTCCAAGCACTAAAAGAGGCCTTGCAAGATTAAATGCAGAGAGAGAATGGCAAAAGGCTTGTAATGCTGAAATATTTCGAGTAGCAGGAATTTATGGTCCAAGACGAAACGCCATTTTATCCTTGTTAGAGGGTAGTGCCCGAATTATAAAAAGAAAGGGACAATTATCAAATCGAATTCATCAAGAGGACATCACAAATATTATAATTAAAGCAATAAATAAACCGCGCCCGCTGCGTATCATAAATTTATGCGACGAGGAACCCGCTTCACAAGAAGATGTAATTCGTTATGCAGCAAAACTTCTTAATATCTCACCCCCAAAACCGATCGCGTTTGAAGAAGCTAATTTAACACCAATGGCACTTTCTTTCTATATTTCTAAGCGACGGTTGCGTTCTGTAATTGCTGGACCTGAACTAGGCGTTACTCTACGTTTTCCAAACTATCGCAAAGGATTAGATGCTTTAATAAAGAGGCGGGGAATGTGAAATTATACCAATTTACAATAATACAAATTATATTAATTTAGGGAGAAAGATTGTTTTCTAACTTGTGATGAATAGGATTATAGAGAATCACAAATTAAGAATGATAAACTTGTTTTTTTATTTAAGTCTAAATTACCAATATTTTAAAACAAGAACCATAACGTAAATGTTCATATTATTTGAATAATATAATATTGAATCACCAATATAAAAGGGACGGTTTTTTGAAGCAAAAGACAAGTACAAATGTTGATTTTTTATTATCACTCCCACGGTCAGCGAAGATAGGAGTAGTATTATGTGTGGATACTAGCCTAATTATCCTTTCTGTTTGGCTAGCATATTATCTTCGACTAGGCGAATTTATTTCCTTATCAGATGGGGCTCTTATATCCTTAACGACGTCCATAGTTTTTGCATTACCCATATTTATTATTTCTGGTCTTTATCGCACAATTTTTCGGTATAGCGGCTGGCCAGCACTGTTGACTGTAGCCAGGGCTATTTTCATATATGGGCTTTTATACGCTTCTATATTCACTGCTATAGGTATTTTAGGTGTACCACGCACCATAGGCATAATTCAGCCAATATTGCTACTTTTATTTGTTGGAGCTTCTAGAGCATTAGCAAGGCTATGGCTTAGCGAACAATATCAAACTCTATTGAAAAAAGCCAAACAGCCAAAGTTTCTCATCTATGGAGCTGGAGAGTCTGGGAGGCAGTTGGCTCGAGCAATGTCTGGTAATCAGGAAATGCAAGTGGTTGGCTTTTTGGATGATGATAATAGCCTACACGGTCATGTTTTAAATGGACAAACAATATATAACCCAGCTGATTTAAGTAAGCTAGCTAAGTCTCTAAATATAAAGGATGTCTTACTAGCCATGCCGAGTATAAGCCGAAAGCGTAAAAATGAAATCTTAAATCAAATTCAAGAAGTACAGGTTTCTGTTCGAACTCTTCCAACCGTTTCAGACTTAGCAAAAGGCAAGGTCACAATTTCTGATTTGAAAGAACTAGACATTGACGACCTGCTTGGCCGTGAAGCAGTTATACCGAATCAGATTTTACTGGCAAAAAATATCACAAATAAGATTGTCATGGTAACTGGGTCTGGTGGTTCTATTGGTAGCGAACTATGTCGCCAAATTATTGAACTCAGACCCAAAAAATTGTTGTTGGTGGAACAGAATGAATTCGCATTGTATAATATTCACCAGGAATTAGAGAGAAAAAAAACAGAGGTTCATATTATCCCACTTCTGGCATCAGTTCGAGAAAGAGATCGCGTTGATAAAATAACATCCACTTGGCAACCAGATACATTATACCATGCTGCTGCTTACAAGCATGTTCCATTAGTCGAACATAATTTATCAGAGGGTGTAAAAAATAACGTTTTAGGAACTCTTTTTACAGCGCAAGCTGCGATAAAGTGTAAAGTTGAAAATTTTGTTTTGGTAAGTACTGATAAAGCAGTACGACCAACTAATATTATGGGTGCCAGCAAACGGCTTGCAGAGATGATCCTGCAAGCACTTGCAGCCGAAAATCCTTCTCTAAAACTTTCAATGGTTCGATTTGGTAATGTGCTAGGTTCGTCCGGCTCTGTTGTACCAAAATTTCGTCAACAAATTAAAGAAGGGGGTCCAATTACAATCACCCACCCCGAGATAACACGTTTTTTTATGACAATTCCAGAAGCTTCACAATTAGTAATTCAAGCGGGAGCAATGGCAACTAGTGGAGATGTTTTTGTACTCGATATGGGTAAGCCAGTAAAAATTATACAACTTGCTGAACGCATGATTGAGCTCTCAGGCCTGTCAATAAAAAATGAAGAAAATCCAGATGGGGACATAGAGATTGAAATTACAAACTTACGTCCTGGCGAAAAACTATATGAAGAATTACTGATTGGTAATAACCCAAAGATAACATCGCATAATCGGATCATGAAAGCCCATGAAACGTTTCTAGATTGGAAAATTCTAAAAGATAAGATTGAAATATTAACCATTGCGATTAATGAAAATGATGTTCAAACCGTTAGGCGGTTATTAGAAGAGCTGGTAACGGATTATGAGCCAAATATGGATATAGTTGACTGGATCCACTTAGCAAACAACAAAAAGAGCTAGTTCGAAAATAATTTTTCCAGTGATTTGTTTAAAGAAACATTCTGCCTTTATTATACAACTCTTTCTTTATCAATTAGTTTATTTATTAACGAGTCTTGAAATGACTCACAAAAATAGGAGAAGCAAATTAATAACAATATTCACGCTATCTTGATTTGTCTAGGTGCTTATTTTTGCTTTGACTTAATGGCAGTCCACGTTCGTTTCTTATCTTCCCATTATAATCCACAAGAACTTTCCTTATATAGAAATGTTTTAGGGGTTATTCCAGCTATTCTCTATCTTGCCTATGAACGACAGTTGACTTTAAGGTTAGCCGAATATCGACTCATTAAGTGGCGTTTAGCAGTTGGTCGTGGCCTATTAATAGCTGTAGCACAGCTAATGCTATACAGTGCTTTAATGCAGCTAGAATTAGCCACGGTCTCAGCTTTAGGACAAACAATCGCAATTTTCGTAGTTTTACTTGCAATAGTTATTTATGCCGAAAAAATTGGAATATGGCGCTGGGGCGCTGTAATTGTTGGGCTTTTTGGGGCAATCATGATTATTCGCCCCGGTTCTGACGTATTCACATGGTATGCTTTGTTACCAATAGGTGCAGCTTTTTGTTACGCCGCGTCTACCGTAACGCTGCGGAGTTTTGATAAAAATGTATCTAGTGCAGTCTTGTTTTTATACTCAGCTTTGGCATCGGCTTTTGGAGCATTAATTCTTGCTGTAGGAACCACTACATTTTCTCCAATACATAGTTTTACTGATATTTTAATTATTCTCAGTATGTCTTGTTTTGGTGGTTTTGGAGTTGTGTTATTAATGTATGCTTTTCGAAGTGCACCTTCCTCTGTTTTAGCTCCGTTTAGTTATTTTGGTATAATTAATGCTTTTGTACTAGGATGGATATTTTTTGGAGAATTTCCAATACAAAAACTTTTCCCGGGAGTGATATTAATCGTAGTAGCTGGTCTTATAATTATTTGGAGGGAGAGAAAAATATACGTAAAAAAAGAATCAATTTAAGGGGTTTCAAAAAAAACAACTCCTTCCCATTAAGGGAGTAGGAGTGGTAGCGGAAGAGGGACTTGAACCCCCGATAAGCGGATTATGATTCCGCTGCTCTAACCACCTGAGCTACTGTGTTTACTGATAGAATTACTCTTTTCACAACCTTAATTTTTACTATTTCCTGCGATCATCGTGGCATATGCGTGTCAAAAGCAACCGTCCAATTATAAAATTTTCTTCTACATATTTTAATAGAAAAAAGCTGTTGTTAACAAAAGGTAATACAGTATTAAAAATGTGCTTTTAGAACATTTAGAGAAAAAAATAGGTAAACATCTTGACAAATATAAGCCTAATTGTGTTGCACCTTATGAGCAAAGTATTACTAAAATATAGAATTTATCAGATGCCTAGCTCTTTTTTAATTTTAAACCGATAAATGATGTGCGTTTTGCCTCTACTCCAGGGTTCAATTTAAATGAGGCAAACGGTGTTTTTTAAAAACGAGATTTTGACAAATATATAGGAAATTCTTCTCATCCTTATCTAAAATATATAGGACAAGGTAACCTTATTCCTTATTCACACGAGAATTTAGACTTATAGACATAGAGCCTCCATTTAGGGATACCAAGAAGAATGAATTTCATTCATGAAGCTAATTGCCTAAAAGTAGATAAGGTCCTTGATGATTTATTGATAGATACAGATATCGATAAGTTTTATGTTGTTGACCATAAAATCTCGTATCAAAAATCCTCTTGGAGAGAAATGGACCTTAACGACCCTTCGCTTTAACCAATCACACAATCTAAAAATATTTCTATAACTTCATTTTGCTCTTTTTCAGTCATAGCACTACCGGACGGGAGGCACATTCCATTCTTAAACAAACCCTCATCAAAAAAATTACCATGATACATAGCACCAGAATATAACGGTTGCATATGCATAGGCTTCCACAATGGTCGAGTTTCTATTTTATACCCTAACAGTTTTTTTCTAATATCGTTACTCGATACACCTGTCACAGATGGATTGATTGTGAGAGTAGTGAGCCATCGGGTAGAATATCTACCAAGCGGCTCTGGCATAAAGCTAACCCCTGGTTGATCCAAGAACTTTACATAGTTATCAAAGATTTCTCTGCGGCGAATGACCCTCTGATCAAGAACGTGCATCTGGCCAATACCTATTGCAGCGCAAATATTTGAAAGCCTATAGTTGTATCCAAAGGTAGAATGCTCATAATGCGGCTCAGGGTCGCGCGCTTGAGTGGCCAAAAATCGTGCCTGCTCTGCCCAATCCTTGTGTCGAGTGACCAACATACCGCCACCGGACGTAGTGATAATTTTATTTGCGTTGAAAGATATTATTGAAGCATCGCCGCCTGTACCCGCCTTTCGAGTTTTGTTATAATACGCCCCCAAGCTTTCAGCGCTATCTACTATTACCTTCACACCATAGCTTTCAGCGATATTTTCGATAGGGTTCAAATCTACCGATTGCCCATACAGGTCAGTAGGAATGATAACTTTTGGTAAACGGTTTTCTCTTGCTGCGTATTCGAGTTCCTCTGTAAGCAGCGAAACATCAATAGTCCAACTATTAGGATCTAGATCAAAAAACCGCGGAGAAGCACCTAAATAATTTATTGGAAAGACTCCCCCGGCAAATGTCATTGAAGAAACCCATACTTCGTCTGAAGTAACAACACCAGCAATTCTTAGAGCAAGATGCAGCGCGGACGTGGCAGAATTTAAAGCGACACAATATAATTCACCGCCTAAATATTCTCTGACCATATCTTCAAATTTGTCAAGCTGAGGGCCAAAAGGGGAAACAAAGTTTGCGGCAAATGCTTCTTCTAAATATTTTTGTTCAATGCCTGACATATGAGGGCTGGAGAGGTATATGCGCATTCCTATCTCTTTCCTAGAATTTTTGCTGGGTTGCCCACAACTGTCGTATCTGCAGGAACATCTCGTACTACCACTGCCCCCATTCCAACAACTGCTCTTTTACCTATTGAGACACCTTGGCGAATAATGGCGCCAGCTCCTATGAAAGCACAGTCCTCTATTAATACATTACCGTTTACTTTTGCACCTGGAGCAAGAGTAACATAATCGCCTATTACGCTATCATGTTCTATAAAAGAGTACAAATTTGCATGGAAACAAAGTCCTATCCTAATATTTGAGGTCAAGGTTACAAAAGGGGAAAGACATGCTCCATCACCCAGTTCAACATTATCCATTTTTACAACCGACGAAGCACAAGCTTCGATCAATGGTATTGAATGCTTCATGCACTTTTCAGAGAGTGCTTTGCGAATCTCGGGATTAGCAATGGCAATACTTACAAACTTTTGCTTTGAACTTTCTTCTAGAAACTCAGCCCAATCAATAATTTGATGACCGTTTAATAAACCATTTGATTTTTTATCATCAATAAACACAATTTTTGAATCAAGATATTGCTCTCTGATAAGCGGCATAATTCCAACACCACATCCCGAGGCGCCATATACACCAATCAACTTGTTCACTCACTTTTTCCCCTGAACTTACTAACCGTTACATTATTTTCAGATGTAATACCTTCACGTTTGAGAACTATACCGAAAGTAGTATAAATTATTTTTAAATCCAGCCAAAATGTTTGATTATTGACATAATATAAATCTAATGCAAATTTTCTTCTCCAAGAGATAGCATTTCTTCCACATACTTGAGCCAAACCAGTAATACCAGGACGGACTTTATGGCGCAGAGATTGTCTTCGTGTGTATAGAGGTAGATACTCTTTCAACAAAGGACGAGGGCCAACTATACTCATATCACCTTTTAGAACATTTAGAAGTTCAGGCAACTCATCTAACGAACTTGAACGGAGGAAATGTCCAAGACGGGTTTGCCGCTCAGAGTCAGGCAAAGGATTGCCAAGTGGATCAAAGGCTATAAGCATTGTGCGAAATTTTATTAACCTAAATATTTTTTCATTAAGACCAGGCCTATCATGAAAGAAAAAGATAGGCCAACCAAGCACACACCATATAATTATAGCAACAAATATAAAAACAGGTGAAAACACAATTATCCCTAAAATTGCTCCAATTATATCAGTACTTCGCTTCAACAATTCACTATTTCCTACAATTAATCACTTATAGACCAGAGTAAAAAAATTAAAAAAGAATTTATACCTGTCTTACCAAAAAAATTTTTCTAATGTTTATCTAATGATAAGTTTGTTTTAATTTATCATCAGATTTTATAATACCTATCTAAAAGGTGTCATATTCATCTGTTTGAATATATAAAATTCTAGATACTATTTTTTATTTTTCAGTTAAAAATTTTAAGAAATTTTTCCAAACATATTCTTGACTAAAATTATTAATAACCCACGACCGTGCTGCTTGTTTGTTGAACTGCTGTTCCCCGTGGTAAATACGAAAAATATATTCTGTTACTGCTGATGTTTTTTTATATTCAAACTTACGGCCAGTAACATTATCTACCACACTGTCTCGAACTCCCACCACATTATATGCTAAAGTGGGAATGCCAAAGGAGGCTGCCTCAATAGCAACATTCCCAAAGCCTTCTCGAAGAGATAGAAACAAGTGAATCTGCGCTAATGCCATATAAAGATGGACCTCTTTTGAAAAGCTAACATGCATAACATTATTCAATAACATGAGTTTTTTCATTATGATTTTAGATTCTTGGTCCTCAGCATTTCCAACAAATAAAAACTGGATTTTTGTTTGATGCTGTTGCACTGAATAAATTACTTCTTCAATCTGTTTGATGCCTTTATCTCGGTTTATTCGACCAACTATTATTATTAAAAAATCAGAATTACTTATATTTAATTCTGAACGCAATTTTTCTAATTTTTGACTATTTTCAGGTATCTTGGAAAATTTTTTTAAATTTACACCATTAATAGATCCACTCCCTAAAACCACTCCCTTTGTTTCTATTTCTTTAAATTCTCGCTTAAATTCATCTAATAAAGACTGTGACACAAATAATGTCTCATGAGACAGCCTTACCACCAGCGTATCTAAAATAATAAAAATTTTTCTGAGGGGACCGGAAAAATTTTCGTAAACACGACCCTGAAAGTAGGCAACTCTTCTCTTTTGGCGAGTAAAGAATGAAGCGATAGAGCCAAGTAAAAGTGCTTTAGGAGTAGTATAAATTACCGTGGGATATCTATTCCAAATAAAATGCCAAATTAATCTTAATAATACTAATGCATCAATTAATATACTTGTCTTACGTACGAAGCCTAAATTGACGACTTTACCAACACAGCGTTCTCTTAGCTTGAAAATTTCTTCATTTGATCCCCCACAAATTAACGTCAGTTGTACAGCATTGTTAGATAGATATTCAAGCTGGTCTTCATACAATACATTGAAAGAAATAGCGTCAGTAACAATAATGCATAAATGATGTTTTAATGTTCTCATTTTTTTCTTCACATTAAACGTATTTCAATATTTTTTTGTTTTTATATTAAACAAAAGATTTTTTTTCTCTATGATATATTTTAGTGTATTTCTAAAAGATGCTCGGTAATATATCATTACTTGCGCTTTTAAGGATTTCTAACCATATCAGATAAAGCTATTTTAGCCTCGAATTCCTCCCTTTAAGCTAGAATGTGAGTTTAGGCGAAATTTCAGAGGAAAAATGGTAGCGGAGGAGGGACTTGAACCCCCGACACGCGGATTATGATTCCGCTGCTCTAACCAGCTGAGCTACTCCGCCATAAAAAGTGTCTCAATTTTTAACGTTTAAAAACCATTCAAGGCTTTGGGTCAAGGCAAAAAGTTGTTGCTTATTCTAGAAGCCAGTGGTTTCGGTAATTATACTTATCCCAATCAGATTCATAAAAAGAGCAATAAAAACGATAAAATCAATACTTAAGGTTAAATAACAGAACTTGGTGCGGAACTTATCCAACCTCCACCCAACATAAGTGCAGCGTCATTTCCGTCGTAAATAACTCCCGCTTGTCCTTTTGCTATACCATATTCCGGGTTTTCCAACACAAGATGAGCAGAGTGCTTAGCATTAAAAAATAACTTTGCTGAGCTTGGAGATGCTGTGTTTCTTAACTTCACAAACACCTCTATTCCCTCGGCATTCCCCTTTTTATCATCCAAAATGCTCGGTAATAGCCAATTAACTTCATCAAGATAAACATCTCTGCATGCTAGAGCTGATTTAGGCCCCACAATAACCTCGTGTACTTCTGGATTTATATCCACAACGTACAAAGGTGAATTTTCTTCAACATCCTCTTTTCTACCCCCAATACCAAGTCCACGCCTCTGCCCTATTGTATAATCTATCACCCCCTGATGTTTACCTAAAATGCGGCCGTCCAAATGACGGATAATGCCTGGAGTAATTGCACCTGGTCGTAATCTACGTACTACATCTCCATAACGCCCATTTGGAACAAAACATATATCTTGACTATCTGGTTTATAAGTTACACTAAGCTCAAATCTGTTTGCGAGTTGACGTGTCTCGTTCTTAGTCATAGAGCCTAGAGGAAATCGCAAAAAATCAAGCTGTTCTGGTGTTGTCGCAAAAAGAAAGTAAGATTGGTCTTTTTGTGTATCAATTCCCCGTCTTAAACAGGCATATCCATTACGAAGTTCTCTTTGAACATAATGTCCAGTTGCAAGACAATCAGCTCCTAATTCTTTTGCCATTGAGAGCAAATCTTTGAACTTAACGGTTTGATTACATTTTACACATGGTATTGGTGTATGTCCTGCAAGATATGAATCCGCGAAATCATCCATTACCTGTTGTTTAAATAATGTTTCGTAGTCCAATACGTAATGAGGTATATTTATACGGGCTGCCACCAGTCTTGCATCATGAATGTCTGCCCCTGCACAGCAAGCCCCCTTTGCTTGCACAGCTTCACCGTGGTCATAGAGTTGAAGCGTAATTCCGACCACCTCATATCCTTCATGTTTTAACAAAGCCGCTACCACAGAACTGTCAACACCACCCGACATAGCTACAACCACTCGAGTTTTTTCAACTGGTTTCAGAATCCCCAGGGAATTGGGTATATATACAGACATAAAAAGACCTAATCTAAGATTTTATTAAAAGTCATCGGGAATATGTACTCGCAAACCAGATAAAGCGTCACTTATTCTTATCTGACAACCAAGTCTTGAGGTAGGTGTAAGGTTGAAAGATAAGTCTAACATATCTAATTCATCTTCTGACGGTTTGCCTACTTTCTCATAGTCATCGGCGTCAAAATACACATGACAAGAGGCACAAGACAAGCTTCCACCGCAGGTCCCCTCAATTCCCATATTCGAATCCCGTCCTACCTCCATTAATGAAGCATCTTGCCTTGTCTCTATTTGATGCTCACTACCATCAGGTTTAATAAAAGTTATAACTGGCATATTTTTAACCATCCTAAATTTCAAAAAATTTATTTTTCTTTAGAGCGTTTGTAAAGCGCTATAATTGCATCTGCAAGCGCTGAAATATCATCCTCTGTATTTTCCCACCCAAAAGAAATTCGGACCACATGATTACTTTGCACACCAAAACCCATTGCTCTAATAACATGACTTTCTTGAACTTTACCAGACGAACAAGCAGCACCTGAGCTAATGGCAAAACCGTCCATATCTAAGGACATCACGGCAATTTGTGCGGGAATAGCTGGCAACAAAAGGCTAATTGTATTATTCACGCACTGAGCATCTCGCGTAGTAACCTGAATTTCAGGATAGGCCCGCTGTAATTTTGAAACGAAATTAGAGCGCCACTCAGTCCAATTTTTTGCATGACTTTGCCAATTAGCAACTGATTTTGCAGCTGCTCCAAAACCGGCAATACCATATATATTCTCGGTTCCAGAACGTCGCCCTTTTTCTTGTCCACCGCCTTTAATTAGTTGTGTCACTTGCCTTCCCGCAGTTACCCATAAAGCACCAACTCCAGGTGGACCACCAATTTTGTGAGCAGAAAAACTCGCCATTGAAAGACCAGACTCTGACCATTTATCAAGGTGAATGGGTATTTTCCCAAGTGCTTGCACCATATCACTATGAAATACCACTTTATAAACTTGGCAAATTTCTAGCAATTTTTCTATTGGCTGAATCCTGCCTGTCTCATTATTTACAAGCATTACGGATACAACTATTTCACCGCCACCATTTTTAGCTTTTTGTATCTGTGCTTCTAACTCTCCTAAATTTATTTCACCATCAGCGCCAACACCTATTTTTTCTGCATCAGGCCGTGCAGCTAAAACAGCATCATGTTCAGTAATGCAGGTTATTACTTTTTCAAATCCTAGTAACGCGGTATTATTTGCCTCTGTGCCACCACTTGTAAACATAAACCCATTTGGGTTGCCAGATGTTAACTCTGCAAGCTGAGTGCGCGCTTTTTCAACAATTTGCTTTGCATTTCTTCCAAAAGAATGAATAGATGATGGATTGCGAGCTGGCCCCATTAACGCACTTATGCATTCGGCAGCTTCAGGCCTCAGTGGTGCTGAAGCATTATAATCAAGGTAAATTGGCTGACGCATTTTTATTTAAATACACCTAAGTTGAAAACTTTATCATATATTAAAAATCAACTTTCATTATAGGTTACAGAATAATCAATAATAATATCAGGCATCTTATTGGAAGACAAAATTTTACGTTATTTATTTTCGTGTTTACTAGTCGCTATTTTTTTATGGATTTTGGCATCTGGAAGTTTTGATATGGTATCATCAGAACGATGCTCTTGTAATATCTTGATTTGTTGTTGCAACTCAGAAATCTGTTGTGATAACCACTCCAATGTTTTTTCTGTTTGATCTGTAGCTGTCATATCCGAAATTGCGTAAGGAGTAAAACTCTCATCAGCTCGTCTTTTTGCGATGGGCTTCGCTGGCACCCCTACCACTGTAATACCCTGTCCAATATCTTTTGTAACAACAGAATTGCCTCCCACACGCGCACATTTATCAACAGTTATCGGCCCCAATATTTGCGCCCCTGCACCAATTATAACATTATCACCGATTGTTGGGTGACGTTTTTGGTTTCTTTGCTTGCTCGAATTTTCGGCAGGATTAACACCACCTAAAGTAACTCCATGATACAGTGTTACGTTTTCACCAATTGTGGAGGTCTGACCTATAACGACACCCATACCATGATCGATAAATAAACCTGCTCCTATTTTTGCTTGTGGATGAATATCTATTCCGGTAAGCCAACGTGCGAATAACATTAAAGTACGTGATAAAAATTTAAAATTCCATTTCCATAATGGATGTGCGATTCTATAAAACAATAAAACATGAAAACTTGGATACAGGAACATAGCTGCGAACATGCCCTGTGCAGCTGGGTCACGCTCTAATATTGCTTTTAAATCTCTATGAAGTTTATTTATCATAAATATCCATTAGTGTATTTTATAAAATATTACCCTGACATAACATAAAAGTTTGTCTTTCTACATCGTTATTTAAGATTATTCAAAAATTTATCAACACACTTGGTATTTATTTTCACTTCGTATATAAACTTTTGAGCGAATTGCTCAAACCTTATATGGATTTTAAATGCCTGAAATAATAATTAATGGGCCTGAAGGCCGACTAGAATGCCGTTATATGCCAGGAAATAAACCTGATGCACCAACCGCGATAATTTTACATCCCGAGCCCAATAAGCGAGGAACAATGAATAATCGTGTGACTTTTGCTTTATATAAATTGTTTCAAGCACGTGGTTTTTCTGTTTTGCGGTTTAACTTTAGAGGAGTTGGGAAAAGTCAGGGTTCGTATGATAACGGGGAGGGTGAACTTGCTGACGCTGCAACTGCAATGGACTGGTTACAAAACCAAAATCCCGCTTCAACACAGTGTTGGATAGCCGGTTTTTCTTTTGGTTCTTGGATAGGAATGCAACTTATGATGCGTCGTCCTGAAATAACTGGTTTTATATCTATATCACCTCCTGCGAGCACTCATGATTTTACTTTCCTTGCCCCTTGCCCTGTGTCTGGCCTGATTGTTCAAGGTGGAGATAATTCACAGGTATCAAGCGACCGAATTCTGCAACTTGTTGATAAAATATCCAAACAAAAAGGAGTAACAATCGATGTCGGTATAATTGAAGAGGCAAATCAATTCTTCAGTGCGCATCTAAATGAAGCAATGGAAGCAGTTTCAAAATATGTTGATGGACGAACGACAAAGATGAACGACTCAACTCGAAAATTGATTGGTTAGGGATATACTTGTGGGCCAGAACTCCTATCTTTCTGAATTTATAAACCTAATAACAAATAGAGGTTATATCCATCAAGCAACTAATCTTTTAGGATTAGATAAAAGATGTGAATCAAGACCAATAACAGCATATATCGGTTTTGATTGCACTGCAGATAGTTTACACGTAGGTTCTCTTGTTCAAATTATGATGCTCCGGCAATTGCAGAATACCGGACATAAACCAATTGTACTGATGGGCGGTGGTACAACAAAAATTGGTGACCCCTCCGGTAAAGATGAAGCAAGACCTTTATTATCTGACCAAGATATTGCAAATAACAAGGCAGGCATACTAAAAATATTCGAAAAATACCTAAGATTCGGTGACAATCCATCTGATGCAATTATGATAGATAATGCAGATTGGCTTGAACCATTATCCTACATACGATTTTTGCGTGACTATGGAAGTCATTTTTCTATAAATCGCATGCTGAGCATGGATTCAGTTAAATCACGGTTAGACAGAGAACAAAACTTATCTTTTCTAGAATTTAATTACGCAATTTTGCAGGCATATGATTTTATGGAATTAAGAAGGCGCTATGGATGCGAATTGCAAATGGGAGGGTCTGACCAATGGGGGAATATTGTAACTGGGATAGATTTAACTCGTAGGGTAGACAACCAGGAGATCTTTGGAATAACGTCTCCGCTCATTACGACAGCCTCCGGTGCAAAAATGGGTAAATCCGCCAATGGTGCAATCTGGCTAAATAAGGAAAGATTGTCCAGCTTTGATTTCTGGCAATTTTGGAGAAACACAGAAGATGCTGATGTAGAGAAATTTCTAAAACTTTTTACAGAACTACCTTTGGAGGAAATTAAACGCCTTTCCAAGCTTAGAGGTACCGATGTAAATGATGCAAAAATCATATTAGCAAATGAAGTGACAAAATTATGCCACGGTGCAGAAAATGCTGCTGTTGCTGCAAAAACAGCCTCTGACACATTTAAAAGTAAAGTAATGTCAGAAGGTTTACCACAATTAAATGTTTCAGTTGAACAATTGAATACATTTTCAGTGTTTGATGCATTTGTCCAACTTGGGCTAGCCGATAGTAAAAGCGCTGTAAGACGTTTAATTAAAGGTGGCGGCGCAAAACTCAACAATCAGCCAATTGTTGACGAGGAAATCATATTAAATGTTGATGATTTTGGTGAATTGAAAAAAATACAATTATCAGCAGGCAAAAAAAGACATGCAATATTAAATTTGATAAAATGAAGGTTCTATTTTCTTATTATTTCTGAGAATCTATCCGAATGCCTGACTCTCGCGTAAGCCAGTCCGGGGAAAGTATATTTCTTATAACGCCCGGCGCTAATACTGAAGCAGGATTAATAGTAATTACAGGGTCAGCTAACTTGCCTGACATTTCAAATTGAGTGGCGAGTAAACCTTTTTTGTCTTGGCCCGTAATAATATTACTTACGAGCGGGATCACACCGATAATGTCAGAAATTAAGCTTAGAGGTGCTAACAATCCCCTAACCTGTAACTCGTCAGTATCCCTGTCATATTCTCCTGCTAATTCAAATTTTACAGCTTCTCCACTTGCCCTAACATTTTTCAATATCCGCCGATTCCCAATAGTTTCTATATTTGCTACTCCAACATCAAACTTTGTTCCGTCTCCCTCTATCAAAGAATACAAGCCTGTAAGTGAGAGAACCGATAATGCTCTTATAGACTTAGGTGCTTCAACAACGCTGAAGTCGGTAACTTTAATTTCTGTTTCAAAATTATCAAAATTATTATTTCGATAAACGTTTCTTAATATAAGTTTACCACCACGTATTGTATCTAAAATATCAAGGCCGATTAAAGTTCTTCCCGCATTTTGGCTTCTGACTAATAGCTGTGACGTTTCATCAGAAAGGCTTTCGTAAGATAAATTTGCTTCCACACCGCCTATAAGACCAGTGCCTAAGAGCGTTTCAAAATATTCGTTAAATGAAGCCTCTATTGTCGCTTCTTCAATCAAGGGCGATTGTTCAAGCAACAGGGTACCATTAAGAATAGCCGTTCCTGAACCGAGCTTATTAATGTTTCCTATTAATTTACCTTGTAGAGTTATATCGTTAGCAAGTTGTAATCTAGCCGATGTAAAATCAAATGCGATTTCTCTATTCTCGGTAACACCTTTTGTACGACGCAAAAATGTCGTATCAATTAAACCACCCTCTGCTACAACTTCTATAGTTTTATCGTCATTTGTATTAATTACCAACTTATCTATATCATATCCTGGAGACTTAAAATCTGTGACCATTGCATTGGAAATAGATAGATCAGAGGCAACTTCAAAAACGCCCCTACCTTGCAGGGTCCCAATAATGGCTTCGTCAATTTCAATTTTGTGGACTGAGCTAGATTTAAAACTAAATGAGGCGTCCACCTCTCCATTCTCACCTGGAATTTTAGCCCAATTAAACATTGGCAAATCGATGGCTGCATCCGTTAAATCTACTTTAGCACTGCCTCCTCCTATTTTACTTATCGAGTCATAATCTAGATGCAACCTCATAGCCGTATTTCCAGAAATATCGATTTTTGTAAACTCTCCAATCTGCTTTGACAAATATTTTGAAGGGGTAGTTTTAATTACTACATTCATTTTTTTATCTGCTGTTTGTTTCCCGTTAAAAGAAGACTCAACACCCGAAATTTTTCCTATTCCGTTAAAAAGAAGTTTTCCATCTTCTTCAAGTGTAAGCTCAATATTTCCATCAGAAAGAGTTTCATCTAAGGGTAAATTTCCAAAAGAGGCAGACGATAAACTCGCTACAGCGGATATAGTATTTAACTTTAACTTTCCTCGTTGAAGCCTTGATCTCGTCGTTATTTTCGTTATGATTGAACCACTCGGATTAGTGAGTTTTTTAAGTTCAATTGGTAACCTATTTACCGTTGGATCATCCAAAAGCTCCCTAAAAGCAAAAATAGTACCGTCAATTGTAGCTTCAATTTCGACATCACGCTTGATTGAAGCCTTTCCATATCCAAAAACAGGGAAGAGTTCAATTTGTCCATTTTTCATTTTGAGTTCAGGCATACTTGCACTCAAAATCTCTATAGATAATCGATTCTCAAAGATACGTGCTTCAAGGTCGACAGACCTAATTATTGGACTTTTATCCTTCCATGTAAAATTCATATTATGCCAACCCCAATTTCCAGATAATCCAGCAAAAAAAGGTTTTCCAAGTGTTTCAGGGTATCCTCTACTTGATCCAATTTTAGGAAACCCAACAAATGCCTTTAACTTCACATTTCTAAATTCTCCTCCAGATCCCCTCTTAAGCAGCCATTTGCGTGCACTCATTGCAATTTGTTCTGGCCAGAGTTGTAAAAGTGCATCCGCGTTGAATTTCTCTGTTTCCAGGGCAAGTATAGCTGGGACAGAGTCTTTGGTTTTACTTACGTATTGCTTAAATTGCTTATTGGATGTTTTACCAAACAGCGTAATTGCTTCATCTGTTGAAGGCAATTTAGCAGTAAAAAGCAACTCACCAATTTGCGGCTGCAAAAATTTTATTGAAGCGTTTTGAATAGTTTTTCCATTAAAGGAAAAATCAAATTTTCCAGAGATGTTTTCAATAACTCTACCTGAGTCTTTTAACTCAATAAGTCCATCAGAGATTGTTGAACTTAAAAATAACTTACTTTTTTGTTCATCTCTATTTAAATTTACTGAAAAAACATTTTTTGTGTTAGCCTTCAATCGTCTATATTGACTGCTTGTAGTTGCTATTCCTAAATCAGAAACTTGTCCATCTACATGGAGTTCTTGCCAATCTATTTTATCAGTGTTAGCTTTTTTTATTCCCTTTATCTTAAAAGAGGCAAAATCGAAAACACCGCCTGATGTGTGATCAGAAAAAATATTATTTATTGGCAAAAGTGGTTTAGTTGAAAGAAAAGGTAATACATTTTTCAGAGGTGTATCCCTTGTTTCTGCATTTGCGGTAATTAACGTATTTGTACCGCCAATATTTTCTAATTTAATTGCTGCCTTTATTTTAAATTCAGGTGCAAAATCCAAAACAAGATTTGTAAATTCAGCTCTTTTTTTAGATGCATCATAGTCAAACCATCCAGAAAATTGGTTCACATTGCGATGTTCTTCAAACCTCGAATTAAGTTTAACTTTTTCAGAATCAAAATGTCCATCTATAGAAATTAACTTAGACGCCTCAAACTCTGTATTTAATTCGCCAGAAAAAACACACTCTGTCAGTATTTCTTGAAAATATTTTGGTAAATAATCTCGAAATGGTCCCGTATTTATAGACTGCAGATTAGCAGTTGCCTTCCAACTCAGGTCGGAAATATCCGCCTGTAGACTTGCATCCAATCTTCCCTTAGCAAAAGTCTTAAGTGATAGTAGAGCCTCTAAATTATTCTGTCCTAACTGAGATATGTTTAGATTTAGGTCTTTAATAAGTATTTTATTAAGCTTTGGATTCTTTAGTTCAAACACACTCAACTCATCCAAATTAATGTCTATTTTTTGAGGCAGGCCTAATGTAGGTTTGATTCTTGGTGTTTGTGCGAAGATCTCAGATAATAATTCACTATTATCTACAATGTCTAAATATATATTTTGCGAATTTTTTGATATATTATTTAACGTTACTTTTGCTCCCTTTAAACTGATACTTCGTGGCATTCCTGATGAGAAAACACTCTTTAAAGCAAACTTAAATCTGCTTTCAGTTATGTTAATATGCGCCTTAGGTCCACTTAATTTCAAATCGTGGATTTTAATCTCGAGAGGTGTATGGGAAAGAAAAGGAGTTAATTCAATTTTTTCAACTTCAACTGAATATTGTGGAAGATATTCGGATATTTGAGTTTTAATTATTGTCTCAAGGAAGTTATCTTTATTCTGAAAAACAGAGTCATTAACTGATGTAATAACAGGACCCAAAACAATGAAAGACACCAACAGACTGGCTAAATCAAATAAAACATTTTTATTGAAAAATTTGGCTTTTTTCATAAACAGCATTGGTTGCCTATCAGCTCATGAATATAATATAAAATATTAATATTGATATAATACAAAGTGATTGTTTCTGCCATAGCTTGAATTAATCTGCTGGATATTTGATCGAGTCTGCTATAATCACTATATTAGTAAAACAATATTACTGTCACGGAGCAAGTACCGATGCTGGAAACTGGATCTAAAGTGCAAGAATTTACCATAGCAACTGATCGTGGACATTTTACATTATCTGATTATCGGGGTAAAAATGTGGTTATATTCTTTTTCCCGAGAGCAGACACATCTGGTTGCACAAAAGAGGCTGTCTCCTTCACAAACTTGTTAGCCGAGTTTGATGCTGCGAACACAATCGTCATCGGAATATCTAAGGATACACCAGCAAAACAAGCAAAATTTCGTGCTAAACACTCCCTAGAATGTATATTGGGCGCAGATAATGAGACAAACGTTTGCAAGCAATTCGGTGTTTGGGTTGAAAAATCAATGTATGGAAAATCGTACATGGGTATTGAGCGCTCAACTTTTCTAATTGACCCTGATGGTAAAATTACAAAAGTTTGGCGAAAAGTAAAAATACCGGGTCATGCCGAAGATGTTTTAGCGCAAGTGCAAGCCGGCGGGTAACATAAGAAATTGCTATCTGCAACAATCTTTTTTTCATATACTCAAAATGTGCCTAAAAGAAATATCTAATTCTAACTATCAGAGCAAATTATGAAAAATTAAGGTTTGGGAATATTAGTTTGATTATTAATTTGGCAGAAAGCTAAAGGACCCAATCTTTTCAAATTAAAAAGCCATCAAGGCTCATTGGATTACTCTCGCTAACAACCTTTTTCAAATCAAGCTCTGGAATAAAGAGAATTTTTTCCAGATTTTTTGCAAACAATTGTAATATCAAGAGTTATAGACATTATCTTGTCATTCCAACCTTTGCGGCGAGGCCAGCCTCAATGAATTCGTCAATATCCCCATCTAGAACTGCTTGAGTGTTTCCAGTCTCAACTTGTGTTCTAAGATCTTTGACCATTTGATAGGGATGCAAAACATATGACCTAATCTGACTCCCCCATCCATTATCTGCTTTTTCAGAATTTCCTTCGGTTGCTTCATTTTCTCTTTTCTGAAGTTCAGCTTCATATAACCTAGCTCTTAACATTTTCATCGCGGTAGCTTTATTACGATGTTGAGACCTATCTGATTGACATTGAACGATTATGTTCGTTGGAATATGTATAATTCGGATCGCTGAGTCTGTAGTGTTTACATGTTGCCCACCTGCTCCAGACGCCCTGAATGTGTCTATTCTCAAATCCTTTTCTTCTATGTCTATTTCAATATTATCATCAATTTCTGGATACACCCAAATGCTAGAGAAGCTTGTATGCCTTCGCGCAGAACTATCAAATGGAGAGATCCTTACCAATCTATGAACTCCAGATTCTGTTTTCATCCAACCATAGCTACAATCCCCAATAATTCTTATTGTTGCTGATTTTATCCCAGCCTCTTCTCCATCTGTTTCATCTATAACCTCTACTTTAAACCCTCTCTGCTCTGCCCACCTAGTATACATTCGAAAAAGCATTGCAGCCCAGTCTTGTGCTTCAGTACCACCTGCACCGGAGTGAATTTCAACAAAACAATTATTTTTATCTGCTTCGCCAGACAAAAGCGTTTCAATTTGCTTTTTACCTGCAACTACAGAAAGATTTTTAATCGCCTTTTCTATTTCACTAATTAATTCTTTATCCTGCTCGTCATTTGCAAGTTGAAGCATTTCCACTTGGTCATTCAAACCATTCTCTAAATCGTTAATACTCTGAATTTTATTTTCAAGTGTGGTTTTTTCACGCATTAAATTTTGAGCGTTTTTTTGGTCATTCCAAAAACCTACTGCTGAACTAGTTTCCTCAATCTTCAAGATTCTAGTTTGCGCTTCTTCTAAATTTAAGTGTCTTTTTAGAAGTTCAATGGATTGTTTTATGTTATTTAACGCGTGCTGTATTTCTGTTTGCATAATGTAATATTAACAAATCTTTCTGATTAAAAGTACCAGATAATTAAAAAAAATTAACGTGCAATAGTCTTAAGCTTGAAATTACTAATACAAATCAGGCGTAACGATTGTTTTCTTGGTCACACTATCTTCTGGAAGGTCAATAAAATTTGATGCTAGAGGAGACTGTCCAGGTTTAAAAACCTCCATTACTACATTTGGGTCGGAAAGTTTAACTTGGTAACCCTTTTCTGCGTGAACAGGGTATAAGTTCACACCATCAGGCCGTCTAAAGGGAATTTGAGGTGCCCTTGATAACGCCTTTGTCATGAATGATTTGAAAATTGGAACCGCAACAGAGGAACCCGTTTCTCGCTTTCCAAGAGGCCGTGGTGTGTCAAATCCAACAAAAACACCTGTAACTAAATCTGGGGAAAAACCTACAAACCACGCATTTGTGTTATCATTAGTTGTACCAGTTTTTCCAGCAAGAACTAATCCAGTTTCCTGCAATTTTCTTCCAGTACCTCTCTTGATTACCCCCTCAAGCATCGTAATAATTTGATAAGCAGATGCAGGATCCGTTAGTTGTTCTCTATCATCAGGCAATATAGGAACATTTTGTTTTTTCCAACCTGAACTCACAACACAATCCTGACATCTTCGATTGTCGTGTCGCATAATAGTTTTACCATACCTATCTTGAACTCTGTCAATTAAGCTTGGACTCACTTTTAATCCACCATTAACCAATTGACCGTAGGCTGCTGTAATTTTAATCAAAGTGGTTTCACCAGCTCCTAGAGCCATCGATAGATATGGAGGTAGATCCGCATTTATATTAAATTTTTTTGCATACTCTTGCACTACTGGCATACCAATAGACATTGCTAGTCTAGCAGTCATCAAATTACGGGATTTTTCGATTCCTACCCTCATAATTGATGGCCCATAAAATCGTTTTGTATAATTAGATGGCTTCCATTTTGGTAGTCCTGGTCCTTGGTCGACAGCTAGTGGTGCATCAAGAATTTGGGTAGTTGGACTATAGCCTTCGTCAAGTGCAGCGAGATAAATAAAGGGCTTAAACGCCGAGCCTGGCTGACGATATGCTTGACTAGCTCTGTTAAACTCTGAATCATCAAAATTATACCCACCTGACATTGCGAGTAATCTTCCTGTGTGAGGGTCCATCACCACAATGGCTCCCTCCACAAGTGGGCGCTGACCCAATGCCCAGTATTCTGGATTCCATATAAAATCCTTTGGTATCAAATCTGATGCGTCTTCGGGTCGCTGCACAATAACAACATCTCCTGCTTTAAGCACCTCCTCCAATGATTTTACCTTTGGGGGACGCATGCCAGCCTCATTACGTGGAGGATAGGCCCATTTTGCGAGCGCAAATGGAATAATGCCCTTAATACCCTCAACATAAATTTCTGCTTCAAATGGTTTAACTTTTAAAACCAAAGCGGCATGTCGTCCTTTCGGCATAGACATCGTAATCTGTGAAAGTTGTTCATCAATATTTTCTAATCGGTTTATCTGTGTAACAGCACCTCGCCAACCTTGTCGCCTATCTAGTGATTCCAGACCACTTATCAATGCATTTTGCGCAAAAACTTGCAAAGTTGGATCTAATGTTGTTCTTACTGACAAGCCTCCACCATAAACCATGTCAGAGCCAAACAAGGATATAAGTTCGCGCCTTACATCTTCCGTAAAATAAGGCGCTTCAGCGAGGTCAGAACCTGTTTGTTCCCTTACTCCCAAATCGTAAGATTGTGCGAACACTTTTTCATCTTGGGTAATATAGCCATTTAAAAACATTTGCTGCAATACCCAATTTCTCCTAGCAATTGCATCTTTTGTTTTATTGACCGGGTGATAATTATTTGGTGCCTTAGGAAGAGCTGCTAAATATGCAATTTCGTGTAATTGAAGTTGGTCAAGCGACTTATCAAAATAATTTAATGCAGCAGCTGCGACCCCATAACTTGATAGCCCTAAATAAATATCATTTAAATAAAGAGCTAATATATCATCTTTCTCTAGGGCACGTTCTATACGTATAGCAAGGATTGCTTCTTTTATTTTGCGTTCGACTGACACCTCATTAGTGAGCAAAAAGTTTTTTGCGACCTGTTGAGTTATTGTAGAGGCACCAATTGGTCTCCTGCCAGAGCCAACGTTGGAGATATTTGTTATAATAGCGCGGCTTAATGCTTTTAAGTCCACACCAAAATGCTGATAGAATGACTTATCCTCAGCAGAGAGAAAAGCAGCTATAAGATCTGGCGGCATTGCTTGTGTCGGCATAAATAAACGTTTTTCCGTTGCATATTCTGCTAATAATGCGCCATCTCCAGCATGTATGCGTGTGACAACTGGCGGTTCATAATCAGCGAGCTTTGCGTAATCAGGTAAATCCTGCCCAAAAGACCAAAACACCCATAAAATTCCACCTATACCTGCAAGAGTGCAAATTATGAAAAACGTAAATATTCCAAAAAATAATTTCATTTTAATTTTACTAATTTCTTTTTAGGGCAATTTTATGACAACTAATAAATTTACCATTCGAATTATTATAGTTGAGACGAATTTAGATATTTCAAAATAGCATCTGCAATTTTTTTTGTTAACTTATCAATATACTTATTCTTGTTTAAATTGGCTTCATCTTGCTTATTTGTTAGAAAACCCATTTCTATTAAAACAGATGGAATGTCAGGTGACTTTAATACTGCAAAACCAGCAAACCGCTGCCCACGTTTATCACCTCCTGGAAAAGAGCGAACTTGTTCTAATATAGCTTTTGCTAGATAGGTAGATTCATTCATTGACTCTCTTTGAAACATTCCCAATAAGGCGTTAGCAGCTTGTGGATCTTGAGCAGCCAAATCAAGTCCCCCAAGCAAATCAGCCTTATTTTCACGCTCTGCTATCAATTGTGCTTCCTTATCTGAGGCTTTATCTGATAAAGAGAACACTGATATCCCGTATGCATTCGCATTTGGGGCAGCGTCTGCATGAATAGAAATAAATAAATCCGCTTCATGTTTACGTGCAATTGCAATTCTGTCTCTTAATTTTATAAAGCTGTCATCCTCTCTTGTTAGTCTTGCAATAACCTGCCCAGTGTTATTTAAGTGTTCTGCTAAACGCCTTGAAGCATTAAATGTAATTTTCTTCTCTTTTGTACCAGAAAGGCCGATTGCACCAGGATCTTTGCCGCCATGTCCAGGATCTATTGTAACAACCCATCTTTTAGGCCTTTTTAAGGGCGATATTAGCTCAACAACCTTCCCAGAAAGTTGTATACTTTGGGCTTCTTTTGGCTTGTTCGATACATTGGTGTAATCTTTATCATAAATTTCATTTTGTATAATTAAATCGATCTCGTTATTTGCCAGATAAGGTGTTTTCCTTAACGCCTCTTTAGCTATAGAGAAAGCGGTTTCTCCCCTGTCGAGAATATCTACCACTATCCTATAACCTGCATCCTCTGGAGGTAGAAGAAATGCTGCCACAGGAGCAGCAGGTTCTGATAATTCAAAGACCAATCTACCTGTATTAGAGTCAGGTTTACCATATCTATAGGAACTAACTGGACCAAAAGTTATACTACCCGAATGTTTCAAATTCGGCACATTCCATTCAGTGTTAACAGTATCGATAACAAGCCTGTAGGGGTTTTCTAGCAAAAAAATACGACTCTCCGGTGCAATGCTTGTTTCAACAACAATTCTAGTAGCTGAACCAGTAAACCCCTCCAATCCCTTTACTTCATATATTTCACCAAATCGAAAATTAACATAATTATTTTTAAAATCTGCCTTCGCAGACAATAAAGTTCCTAGAATTAAACTTATGAATATAGTTGTAAAAAATAAAAGTTTTTTAGACATAATTAAAACATTGTAGAGAATAAAATTAAACTCTATAAAAAATTATTTGATAATGGTAATTAGTTACCAACTTCTATTAAAATTATAAAGTTTTAACTTCTGCATTGTTAAATATAATGACTAATTCACCTCTCTAAATTAACAAACAACTTGCAAGATAAAAATACTTATAACAGATGTGACTCAATTTTCTTTTCCTAATTTTCTCTTCATGTGATATTACCTTTTGTATTGCGAACGTTACACATAAGGCAGACTTTTTTTGTTTAGATATTTTTTAACAAAAATAAGCTAAATTGATACCTCGCAACTTTATTATTTTTTATATTCTGCAGAATGATGAAACCAAAAATGACAAATATATTTGAGCCTTTATTCTACTTTCATACTGTTCTCATAGAGCATTATAACAATTCAATCCAAAGGCTTATCTGTGCCATTCTGAATACTTACAGAACTATACCATCTATTGAACAATCGTCTTGCAATCGCATCTATCAAAGCTTGCAAATGTCAGAGAGATATACTTATGAACAAAAAACTACTCATCGATGCCCATCAACCAGAAGAAACACGGGTTGTCCTTCTAAATGAACAAAAAATTGAAGAATTTGACTATGAAAATACAGCCCGGAAACAACTAAAAGGTAATGTCTATCTTGCACGTGTAACTCGCGTTGAACCATCTTTACAAGCTGCTTTTGTTGAATATGGAGGCAATCGTCAGGGTTTTCTTGCTTTCAGTGAAATTCATCCAGATTATTATCGAATACCTATCGAAGATAGAGAGGCGTTAAAGAAACAAACAGAGTCTGTGGACGACGAAGAGGAGGAAAATACCTCCTTGAAAACGGAGTTGCTCGAAACAATCGACAATGAAGAAGAATTAGCAATTTCTTCAAAGAAGTTAAATCCCAACCCTTTGCACAAGTATAAAATTCAAGAAGTTATTTCTCGAAAACAAATATTGCTGGTTCAAGTAGTAAAAGAGGAACGTGGTAATAAAGGAGCTGCTCTTACAACGTACCTCTCTCTTGCAGGGCGCTATTGTGTTCTGATGCCTAACAGTAATAGAGGTGGAGGAGTTTCGCGGAAAATAAGTAATCCCTTAGATAGAAAACGACTGAAATCAGTGGTTGGCGAATTAGATATAGCTGAAGGAATGGCTGTCATTGTGAGAACCGCTGGTTCAAAAAGGACTAAAACTGAAATAAAGCGAGATTATACCTACTTAACCAAATTATGGAATGATATTAGAACCAATACAATGAAATCAGAGGCTCCCTGTCTCATACACGAAGAAGGTAGTTTGGTTAAACGTGCTATTCGAGACATTTATACTAACGATATCGAAGAAGTATATGTGGAGGGTGGAGATAGCTACAAAATAGCAAAAACCCATATGAAAATGCTTATACCAAGTCACGCCAAAAGGGTATTCGAATTCATCGGTGATAATCACCTTTTCCAACAATATGAAGTGGAAGAACAGCTAGAGCAAATTCATCAAAATGAGGTCATCCTAAAATCAGGGGGTTATTTAGTGTTTAATCAGACAGAGGCTCTTGTCGCTATTGATGTAAACTCTGGAAAAGCTACAAGAGAACGTAATATTGAGGAGACTGCTGTCAAAACAAATGTCGAAGCAGCAGAGGAAATTGGACGACAACTGAAATTACGAGATTTGTCGGGACTTATCGTAATCGATTTTATAGATATGGAAGAAAATAGAAACCAGCATTTAGTTGAGGGAAAATTAAAAGAGGCTCTTCGTAATGATAGAGCCAGAATACAAGTAGGCAGCATAAGTCATTTTGGGCTTTTAGAAATGTCTAGACAACGATTACGGCCCTCTCTGGTTGAATCAATTTCTCAAACATGCCCCCATTGTGAGGGTACCGGCAGAGTGCGTTCTGTTAACTCATCTGCCCTCCAAATTTTACGAATTCTTGAAGAAGAAATTAGCAATATTTCTGCAAAAGAGCTTACAATCATTACACAAACAGAAATCGCAATTTACATTCTCAATGAAAAAAGGGGGACTCTAACCGAACTTGAAAATAGAGCAGGCTGTAAGATCTCTATTAAAGCAGATGCAACCTTAATTGAAAATGAATATCAATTATTGGCGGATAATATCCCCATACAAACAAAAGAAAAATTAGTTTCTGGTAAAAATAAACCCGAACGGAACAAAGAACCTCACCATCATTCGTACCCCTCAAACGATGAAGATATAGAAAATGGTGACCAGCCAAAACGAAAACGACGTGGTCGTCGCAGCGGTAGGCGCAGGCGTCGGCGTGAGGGAGATGAGACAGTTATCTCTCAAAACATAACCAATGGTTCAGAAACAGAAAATAACTTAGATGCTGAAGAAAGCTCAAGGCAACTAACACAAAGCCCTGCAAACTCTAATTTGGAAATTAATGAAACTCAAACAAGACCAAAATCTCGCAGACGTCGTGGTGGTAAATCAAAAAAAAATGAAGCGAATATGAGTTCCAAAAAAGAAACATCTGCAAATGCAAAAACACACGGCACTGCACCGTCCTCAGAATTCAACAATGAACCAAATGATGATAAGTCAAAAATAAAAAAAGCAAAGAAGAAAGTGACTCCAAAATCTGCACTAAAAAAACCCGTAAATGAGGACAAAACTAAAATATCGACACGCCCTAAACCTAAGGTTAAAAAAGCAAGTAATAAAAAATTAGCCAATAAAACGGTAAGTAAGAAAAAGAACTCCGTGACAAATCAAAAAAAGTCTGAATCTTTTATCTCCTCAGAGGGCCCTGCAACTGGAAGAGAGCCCTTGGCTTCGATTGAATTAGGTGTAACTGAGGTTGGAGACAATGCTCCAGTAGCCAAAAAGCGCGGCTGGTGGACAAAAAAATAACTTAAAAATCAATTTTTTTTATTAATAATTTTTAGGTTTATTTATTACGCGGCGTTCCTTTTATAGGTTAGAACAAATGCATTAATTCGTTTAACAGCCTCATTCATTGTTTGTGTTGCACCTGCAAAAGATAAACGCAAATATCGATGTCCATTAATTGGATCAAAATCAACACCTGGCGTGGTTGCAACACCAGTCTCATCTAGTAATTTTTTAGCAAAATTAATTGAGTCCACACTTAACGCGGATATATCTGCATAAATATAAAAAGCTCCATCACATGGAGCAGCATTTCCTAAAAACTCTGCAGGCAGACCTGATAATAATATGTTCCTATTTTCCTTGTAACGTTTAATATTCTGGTCTAATTCTTCACTGCAATCAAAAGCCTCAATTGCTGCAATTTGATTTGGTGTTGGTGCTGAAATATACAGATTTTGCGCTAGTTTTTCGGCTGTGTTTAATAGTTGCTTAGGCAATATCATCCAACCAATGCGCCATCCTGTCATGGAAAAATATTTTGAAAGGCTATTTATTACAATCACATTATCGCTATATTTCAATGCTGTCTCACATCTACCTTTGTAGGATAATCCATGATAAATTTCATCGGATATTAATCTAACTCCATTTTTATCACACCATTCACAAATATTTTTCAACTCATTATCTGAAATTATTACACCAGTTGGGTTATGGGGACTTGCAATCATTAAACCATCGGGCAAATTATCCCATTTTTCCATATCTTTTAATCTTGGTACCCACCCTTCTGATGGACCCGCATTTAGTGTAACGGGCTCTAACCCCATACCTAACATTAGATTGCGGTAGGCAGGATAACCCGGGTTTGGGATTGCAATTTTATCCCCAATATCAAAAGCTGCCAAGAAAGATATTGCAAATGCCATTGATGAACCAACGGTTACAGCAACACGCTCAGGTCCGATTTTTTCTCCATACCATTGTTCATAATGGTCTGCTATCCTTAACCGTAACTCTGGGATTCCTAGTGCTACTGAATATCCGTGTGTTTTTAGTTGTCCCATAGATGCAGCGAGTGCATCAATAACTTTCTGGGGCGCTGGAGAACAAGGCTGCCCAACCTCTAGATGCACTATATCACTTCCATCAGCTTCTAATTCAGCCGCAAGACGCATTACGTCCATTGCCATAAAAGGTGGCATTTTGCTTCTGTTAGAAACTTTTAATGTTGGACCGCTCATTTTGTTACCCTTATTCAATTTTTTTATCTTTATATTCTAGACAATGAAAAGCCTTATGTTAGGCTTATAAACAGATCTATTTGTGCTATAATTAATTATGATTTTTATTAGTTATATCGCCGCACAACATCATATCTAATTCATTGTGTCAAATAGATTAATTAGAATTTTATACGATTTTTTGTATATTTTTAGAATTATATTACATTTTTTAAATAAATTTAACAAAACAAATGTCGAATATTAGAAACTTTCATTTAATAATATCTTTTTTCGTATTTTTTATTGGTTTAACAACAAGTTGCTATGCGAATTTAATTCGGGATGCGGAAATCGAAACTAAACTAGAAGCTTTTTTAGAGCCTTTACTAAAAAAAGCTAATATTTCATCGCAAATAAAAGTTAGAGTGATTTTGAATTCTTCTTATAATGCCTTTGTTACCAGTGACAACGTTATCTATCTTCACTCAGGTTTATTAATAAAAGCAGAGTCTTTAGAAGAAGTCATTGGCGTAATGGCACATGAATTAGGTCATATTGTATCTGGCCATGTAGCTAGAAAAAATGAATCATTAGAAGTTGCGAGGAATGCATCCTCTTTGAGCACTGCTCTCGCCGCCGCCGCTGCAATAGGCGGTTCTGAAGAATTGGCTACGAGTCTTTTAATTGGTGGAAACGATAGAGTAGCAAGACACTATTATTATGGCTCCCGAATAAATGAGGCGGTTGCAGATGAATGGGCGCTTAAAATGCTTGATGAATTGCAAATTAGTGCCGTTGGTATGGCAAGAATGATGAAAAGACTATCAAATGAAAATGCTCTTCCCGAAAGTTACCAATCAGAATATTATCGAACCCACCCTGAGGCAAAAAGACGTTTAGCAGTTTATAAAGACCATCTTACTAAATCTAATTTTACAAACAAAAGAATGAACATAGCAGACTATGCTAGTTTTAAGCGCATAGTAGGAAAAATATCCAGTTATGTAAAACGACCTGAAGAAATTATTCAAAATTTAAAAAATGATACCCTTTCAATAGACGAAATATATCAGCGTGCAATCGCCTACTTAAGATATGGAAGCTTAGAAAAAGCTAGTAAAGATGTAAGCTCTTTGCTTATAGCCGAGCCAAACAACCCTTATTTTTACGAACTTGCAGGTGAGATCGCTTTTGCTGATGGATTGCTCCCATCTGCAATTAAGTATTTTGAAGAAGCATTTAATAAAAGTGGCGGGGCTCCACTAATTGCCTTACGTCTTGGGAGAGTGTTTTTATCAACAGATGGTTCTGAGTATTATTTTAATGCAAGAGAAATACTAGAAATTGCCGTTGCTGGCGAGCCAAAGTTGCCCTTTGCTCGAAGAGAATATGCAACTGCTTTAGGAAAAACAGGGGACCTCGCTAGCGCAAACTTGCAACTTGCTGAAGCTGCTTATCTTAGTAACGATTTGCGGCAGGCAACCAATCACTTAGAACGTGCCCTAAAGATTCCAAATTTAAACCCTGAATTAGAAAAAAGCCTGAAAGACCTAAAATTCTTAATAGAAGATTCTCAGGCATTAAGAACTAAATAAATATTTTTAGTTAAACACAATTTGTTGATAGGTATTTGGTTTTTTGCAGATCGGCTTCTTCCATTGAAAGATAAATTTTCCCATGTTAATGACCATTATAATTGTCACATCTTTAATCGGCAGAGAAACATGAAACATTTAATTTTTTTCATTGGTTTATGTATTATTATGACCAATCCTGTAAATGCACAGTTTTCAGAATCTGAAGAGCAAATGATTCAACAAATTGTCCATGATTATCTCAAACAAAATCCAGATATTTTATATGAAATAATTCTAAATTATTCAAACCAGAAGTCAAAAGAAGCTGAAGAAAATGCAATGTCACTTACTTATGAAACTGAGGGTGATGGACGATTTGGCAACCCAAATGCGTCTTTCGTTATCTATGAGTATTCAGATTATAATTGTGGCTATTGCAAAAGACTTTTTAAAACACTTCAGGCTCTCATTAATGAGGATGATGATATACTAATAGTAATTAAGGAATTTCCGATATTAGCAGAAAGCTCAGTATTAGCCGCAAAAGCTGCTCTGGCAGCGGAAGAACAAAATAAGTTTTTGGAGTATCATCTTGCTTTAATGAACTCAGTTGGCAGAATCACAGAGGATTCTTTGAAGTCGATTGCAACTATGGTTGGGCTCAACATAGAACAATTTAGTGCTGCTATTTCAAGTAATAAATTTGATCGAATTTTACGTCGTAACATCAATTCTGGTCGGGCAATTGGAATAGAGGGTACACCTGCTTTGTTGATAGGTAAGAAAATTATTCCAGGTGCAATTAGTCTAAAAGAAATAATGGCAATTATTGATTCAGAAAGAAAAAAAAACTGAAAACTATCGATGCAAGGATCATATTAATTGGCTGAATTACCTTGGATAAATATTTCACAGAGGATTGATTATTCGCATTATTTATTTAAATACGCTATGAATATTTTAAAAAGTAAATTTACTATTAGAAATTAGGTACATCAAACAATGGCAAAAATTCTTATTCTTAATGGACCAAATCTAAACATGCTTGGGACGAGACAACCTGAGATTTATGGGCATATAAACCTAAAAGAAATTGAATCTGCCTGTGAAGCCTTGGCTAATGAACTTCAAGTGGAAGTGTCTTTCGCTCAAACCAATTATGAGGGAGAGCTTGTGAGTTTGATTCAAAAAGCTAATGGTAAATATGAGGGCATTATTATTAATGCAGGTGGATATAGCCACACATCGGTTGCGATTAGAGACTCGCTAGCCTTATTTTCTGGAATGACCATTGAAGTACACATTTCTAACATTTATGGTCGAGAAGATTTCAGACATACTTCAATGATTTCATCAATATCAAATGGCGTTATTGTTGGACTTGGAGCGCAATCCTACAATCTAGCTATGAGAGCACTTGCAGAGTCCTTCTTAACTGAATAAGAGGACGTCATGAGCGATTAGCAAATTTATTGCAGTGTAATTTCTTATAAAAATCTTGGATAAAACGGTTTAATATACATATTTCATCACCCTAAATTTCCTTTAGTCAAATGGACACATGATAATCGCGATTATTGGGAGAATATAGTGTCACAAAAATTTATTATTGCTCCAGAGACAATCATACAGGCTTATACTCTTGGAATTTTCCCTATGGCGACAAGCAAGGACTCTAGGGATATCCAATTTTTTCAACCAGACGTGCGCGGAGTATTACCATTTCAACCTCCAAAAATCCCAAAAAAATTATTAAGGTTATTAAAGAAACAACCATTTGAAATTCAATGGAATCAAAATTTTCCGGCCGTTATTGATGGTTGTGCTGCACCTCGAACTGACACAAAAGATACCTGGATAAACCCCATGATTAGAAGACTATATATTTCTCTTCACATGTTAGGTTTTGCGCACTCGGTGGAAGCCTACCAGGAGGGTAAGTTAATAGGCGGATTATATGGAGTTGCCATAGGTGGTGCCTTCTTTGGTGAATCTATGTTTAGCCGTGTATCTAATGCTTCAAAAATTACGCTTTGTCATTTAATGGCTAGGCTAAAATATGGAAATTTTAGTTTATTAGACGCACAATTTGTGAGCGATCACCTTATTCAATTTGGAATCGAGTCAATGGACAATACGTTATTTCAACAAAGACTAAAAACTGCAATAAACACAGAAGCCAGTCTTGAACTGGACATCCCAGAATCTCAAATTATTCATTCATTGTGGCATGATAACAAAGTTACGTCGTAGACAGGGTGTTCAAGGCCAGAGATAGCCGGGCTAGACGCAAACATCCACCCAGAAAAAAGTGCTTTTTGAAGTTTTCTATCTCCATATCCATTGTCATAAATTACAATAAATGCTGCATTTTCAGGAGGTTCTTCTGGAGGTCTGTAAGCACAATGATACACCCTCAAATCTAACGTTCCAAACTCAGTACCACCGCCAACTTGGACTTTTTTAGTAGAAATACGGGCTGTTATTTTATCAAGAAGCTGTAATTCCGCTGTTTGAGATACTATCCAATTTGATGCATCTGCCTGTCTGATTTCGATAAATAAGCTAATCAAAAGACAAAATACAAGCGATAAAAAAGTGCTAATAATATTCATTTCCAAAATTCTTAAAACTATTTGTTAGCACTTTGAAATACAAATTTGCCCAATAAATCTGTAAGACTAACTGGATCTGTCGTATCATATATGATGTCTCCGTCCTGCATCATTTCCTCATTAGAGCCAGGAGAAATCTCAAGTATATAACCTCCTAACAGGGATGAAGCCACAATCCTAGCACTAGAATCAGACGGCAACTCTATTTCTGGAGTTATTCTAAAACTTAGTCGCGCCATGTAGCTTTTTTTATCAATCTCATAAGAAGTTACCTGACCTATCTTTATGCCAGAGAGAAATACATCATCTCCTTTTGATAATCCAGATACATCTCCAAATTCAGCTTTTAACTCGATGCCTTCCGAGGATGTAATATTTGCGGAATTATAAACGGTTATCGCGAAAAGCAGGGCGCCCACGATTATTATTGCTCCAAGTAATGTTTCTAAAGTGTTTTGACGCATGTTATTTATGTCCTTTGATAAAGGTAACTATAATAATATACTTGCAAAGGAAAGCTCTTTTTTGAACGAAAAAGGTCACGATGTTGGTGTCCAAGGTTGGTAATCACCAGTAGCTTTTTTTCTCTTTCCACCACTCAAAATATGTCCTTTTGGACGGTAGGCAAACTTAGTACCAGTTACATTAGGAAGGTGAGCATGCTGCCAGTCGTATTTTTGATATCCGCCTTTTGGAGGAATTTCATCTTGAGTGTGGTGAAGCCACCCATGCCAATCTGCTGGAACTTTAGATGCCTCTGCAGTCCCTTTAAACAAAACAAATCTTTTTGATCTTAAATGGTTTTTTTTCCTAATCCTCTCATAATATTTATTACCAAAACTATCTTCACCTCTAAATTTAGAAGTACATGCTATCAGTATTTTAGAGATTATGTGCATAAGCGTGTTCCCAAACAATGATAAATATAAATGGTTTTTCCAAACTTTACTTTTAACCCTTCCACAGTTTCCATTTTACCAAAAAAAGGATGATAGATAAATATTTTGTTTCAAATTGTGATAATAATAAAAAGAAGATAAAGAGCAGTGTCTGTTAAATTAAGCCAAACAACAAAATATTTTTTTACCTAAAAAATAATTTTTCCATTATCAACCCAATGATTTCAATTACCTAGAAAAAATCAAGAAGAAAAAGTCAAAATAGTAAATTTTTTTTGATTGCCTAACTTGATCTAAAATACTACATCGGGTAACCTCGAAAGCCATGTCTACTATATGTAGTTAACAAACATCAACTTGAGTGTTAGGGAAATTAGGGATTCGCCCAGAAAATCATCAGCGAATCATTTAAATAAAAGGATATAATATTATGCGTTTTGAACGGCTACTGACAAAAGAAAATGAAGAAATCTATGATAATATTCCATTTAGGTCAGCAAGTAGCGAAATTCGCAATCCGGACGGTACAGTAGTTTTCTCAGCAGCGGATATAGAAGTGCCGAAACAATACAGTCAGGTAGCAACAGACATAATTTCCCAAAAATATTTCCGAAAAGCCGGTGTGGCAGCACGGCTCAAAAAAATTGAAGAGAATGGGATTCCATCTTGGTTATGGCGCTCCAAACCAGATATAGAGGCATTAAATCTTCTTCCTAAAGATGAAAGATACATTGGTGAGACTTCTGCAAAACAGGTTTTCCATCGTCTAGCTGGAACCTGGACATATTGGGGCTGGAAAGGAGGATATTTTAGCAGCGAGAATGATGCTAAGATTTATTATGAAGAAATGAGTGTGATGTTAGCTCGGCAAATGGCCGCACCTAATTCACCACAATGGTTTAACACAGGATTACATTGGGCATATGGCATTGATGGCCCTAGCCAAGGGCACTACTATGTGGATTTTGAGACAGGGAAAATGTTGCGATCTAAATCCTCATACGAGCACCCGCAACCGCATGCATGTTTCATCCAATCTGTGGACGATGATTTGGTAAATGAAGGCGGCATCATGGATTTATGGGTTCGAGAAGCACGCTTATTTAAATATGGTTCAGGAACGGGGTCTAACTTCTCCAAATTACGAGGCAATGGAGAAAATCTGTCTGGGGGAGGTAAATCTTCTGGGCTTATGAGCTTTCTTAGAATTGGTGACAGAGCAGCTGGAGCAATAAAATCAGGTGGTACAACAAGACGTGCTGCTAAAATGGTTACCGTTGATGTTGACCACCCAGATATAGAAGAATATATAGACTGGAAAGTAGTGGAGGAACAAAAAGTAGCAGCACTAGTTACAGGCTCAAAAATTGCAAGCAAACACATGAGTGACGTGATGAGAGCCTGTGTTGAGGCAACAAACTTGGGAGATACAGAGCGATATAACCCAAAACAAAATAGCCAGTTAAAAAAAGCAATTATAGAAGCACGAAAAGCGATGCTCCCAGAAAATTATGTTCAACGGGTAATACATTTTGCTAAACAGGGTTTTACAGAAATCGAATTCAAAACATATGATACAGACTGGGATAGTGAGGCATACCTTACAGTAGCAGGACAAAATTCGAATAATTCCGTTCGTGTATCAAATGCTTTCCTAAATGCAGTGGAACAAAAAGGAAAATGGTCCTTAATCGGTCGCGTGGACGGCAAAATAACAAAAGAAGTTGATGCTACAGAGCTATGGGACAAGATAGCGTATGCAGCGTGGGCCTGCGCTGATCCAGGACTTCAATATGACACTACTATCAATGAGTGGCACACCTGTCCGAAAGGTGGTAGAATCAATGCATCTAATCCATGTTCAGAATATATGTTTTTAGATGATACAGCATGCAATTTAGCATCCTTGAATTTAATGCAATTTAGGCATGATGATGGTACGTTCGACATCGAAACATTTGAGCACGCAACCAGAATATGGACATTGACACTTGAGATTTCTGTTACCATGGCGCAATTTCCGTCAAAGGAAATAGCACAAGGCTCATATGATTATAGAACCTTAGGATTAGGATTTGCGAACATTGGTGGAATGTTAATGGCAGCCGGTTATTCTTATGATAGCGATGAAGCACGCGCCATATGTGGAGCAATATCAGCAATCATGACAGGAAAGTCTTACGCGACCTCAGCCGAAATTGCCAGCGAACTTGGCGCATTTCCTAAATACAAATTGAATGCTAAATCCATGATGCGCGTAATGGAAAACCATAAGAATGCAGCCTTAGGCAAGTCAGATGGTTATCATGAATTAAGTGTTTTGCCAGTTCCTCTAGCAATAAAAAATATCCCAGATAGAACGCTTGTGACAGCCGCAGAAAAAGCTTGGGAAGAGGCCGTTAGACTCGGAAAAAAATACGGATATCGAAACGCGCAAGCGACAGTAATTGCCCCAACAGGAACGATTGGACTTGTGATGGATTGTGATACAACTGGTATTGAGCCGGATTTCGCAATCGTAAAGTTTAAAAAACTGGCTGGTGGTGGATATTTTAAAATTATAAATAGAGTTGTGCCCGAAGCACTAGAAAAACTTGGATATAAAGAAAACCAAATCGAAGATATCACTCGTTACGCTGTAGGGCATGGTAGTTTAAAAGACTGTCAAGCTATTTCAATTTCTGCTCTAAAAGATAAGGGATTTACCGAAGCAGCTCTTAAAAAATTAGATGCAAGTTTAGAAAATGCTTTTGATATAAAATTCGCATTCAATCATTACGCGCTCGGCCATGAGTTCTGTACAGAGAAACTTGGGTTCAGCGAAGCCCAATTAAATGACTTTTCATTTAATATGCTGGAGGAACTTGGCTTTAGTAAAGATGAGATAGATGCAGCTAATATTCATATTTGTGGTGCTATGACATTAGAAGGAGCTCCACATTTAAAAAAGCAACATTTACCTATCTTTGACTGTGCAAATGTATGCGGCAGAATAGGAAAACGCTATTTATCTGTTGAAAGTCATATTTTGATGATGGCTGCAGCCCAACCGTTTATATCAGGAGCAATATCAAAAACTATTAATATGCCAAATAATGCCTCAGTGGAAGAATGCGGCAATGCGTACATGCAATCTTGGCGGCTCGGTTTGAAAGCAAATGCGCTATATCGAGACGGATCAAAGCTTAGCCAACCTCTATCCTCAGCCCTTATTGATGAGGAAGACTTAGAAGAGGTACAAATAACATCGACACCACAAATTATAGAGAAGATTGTGGAACGTGTGATACATCTACAAGATCGTGAAAGGCTTCCCCACAGACGCAAGGGCTATACACAAAAAGCATCTGTTGGAGGTCATAAAGTGTATATTAGAACAGGAGAATATCAAGATGGTCGTCTTGGTGAGATTTTCATTGATATGCATAAAGAAGGTGCAGCATTCCGCTCTTTAATGAATAATTTTGCCATAGCTGTATCTATTGGTCTTCAATATGGTGTACCACTAGAAGAGTTTGTAGAAGCTTTTACTTTTACAAGATTTGAGCCACAAGGTATTGTCACCGGAAACGATGCAATAAAAATGTCGTCATCTATTCTCGATTATACCTTCCGAGAATTAGCTATCTCCTATCTTGATAGACATGATCTTGGGCATGTAAATAAGGACGATTTAGATGCAGATACAATTGGAGGTGGAGAGGCACAATCTGAGCTTGTAGATAGAGCAACTAGTCGTGGATTTATTAGAAAACAGGGATTAAAAGTATATTCCAATAAAAACCAAACTTCGAAAGCCATTGGCCAGGAAACGAATATAGCGACAAGCTTTATTGCACCAGCGCTAGAGCCAGAGCCAAGCGTCATAGCACAAGGTGTTTCCCAAGACACTGGTAATATTAGTGCAGTCGTAAACAGTCAAGAGATGGTTAAACAAGCTAGAATGCAAGGTTATGAAGGCGAATCATGCCCTGAATGCCAAAATTTTACTCTTGTCCGTAATGGTACATGCTTAAAGTGTAATACTTGTGGTTCTACTACAGGCTGTAGCTGACCTTGACTTAAATTAGCCATAAACTCAAAAATTATTCACTACTAAAAGCATAGTGATCATAATAGTAAACTCAACACATGGCAGAATGAGGTATTACATATTATTTGGCATAAGAAGGTTTAGAGGAGAAAAAATGGCTTCTGAAATTCGAGTTAAGTTAGAAAAATTAGGCATTCATTTGGATAAGCCAGCCATGCCCGCAGGAAACTACGTGCCAGTGCTTGTAACCAACGATATGGTTTATGTGTCTGGACAGTTACCTTTAGTTGATGGTGTAATAAATCTAACAGGGCAGGTTGGAAATTCTGTGACAGTAGAGGAAGCACAGGAGCAAGCAAGACAATGTGCAATCTCGATATTGCGTCAAGTAGCAAGCGTAAGTAATAACCTGGAAAACATAGAACGTGTTATTAAACTAGGGGGATTTGTTTCCTCAACAGTTGAATTTACCGGACAACCTAAAGTAATTGACGCGGCTTCAGAAATTATGGTGACGTTATTTGGTGATAATGGCAGACATACTAGATTTGCTGTCGGGGTAAGTTCCTTACCCCTTGGTGCAGTGGTAGAAATTGATGCTATATTTCAGCTCAAATCATAACTTTAACAATTTTAGGAAATTAAAACAAAATCGCTTTAATATAAAATAAATTTATGGATAATTCATTAGAAAGTTTTTCTTTTTCGCTTGAAACATTGACCTCTATCAATGATATTTCATCTAAAGATTGGGATAGATTAAACCCCTCTGGCCATCCTTTTGTTTCACATGGTTTTTTGGCTGCGCTTGAAGAAAGCAATTGCGTCGGAATAGATACAGGTTGGGATATCCTTCATTTATGTGTATATGATGAAAACAAGGTACTGCGCGCAGCTATGCCACATTACTTGAAATATCACTCATATGGCGAATATATTTTTGACCACGGCTGGGCAAATGCTTATGAACGTTCAGGGAGGAAATATTATCCTAAATCTTTGGCAGCAGTCCCATTTACCCCAGTACCAGGGCCACGCCTACTATCTTTAGATGACGATATAAAAGCAAAACAGGCCCTTCTTTTTAGTATGAAGTCAATTATTGAAAATAATAATTTATCATCTGCACATGTTAATTTTATCAATTCATCTGATGTAACAGTTGCAAAAAAAAATGGCTGGATGATACGTGAAGGATTACAGTTTCACTGGCATAATCAGGGTTACAATAATTTTGATGACTTTCTGAACAAACTCACATCTAGGAAGCGAAAAAATATTCGAAAAGAGAGGGAAAGTATAAGTAAAGCAAATTTAAAATTTGTGCATCTTATCGGGGATGAAATAAAAACAAAACATTGGGATATTTTCTATGAGTGCTATATTGCGACAATTGAAAAAAAATGGGGTGGAGCTTATTTAAACCGCCTATTTTTTCACCATTTACCCATTCACTTAAAAAATAAAATTTTACTAATTCTCTGTTATGAAAACAACGTGCCTATTGCCGGAGCTTTGAATTTCATTGGGTCTAATGCATTATATGGCAGAAATTGGGGTGGACTTCGAAATATACCATTTTTACACTTCGAAACGTGCTATTATCAAGCTATTGATTTTGCGATTAAAAATGGAGTTAGGCGAGTGGAAGCAGGAGCTCAAGGTTTGCATAAAGTTCCACGTGGTTATTTGCCTGAAAAAACATATTCGGCTCATAAAATTAATGACCCCCAATTTGGGGACGCAGTCATGAAATTTCTTAGACAAGAAGTTATTCAAAATAATCAAGAGACCATGTATATTAACAAAACCTCCCCATATAAATGAATTCAGAAAGATTTATACCTTTTCACTCTTCTTTTTCGCTGTTTTGGATTCACTGATTGGTTTAGTTACGAGCTTGAGTCTATTTTTTCTAACGCTTACCATTACCTCACCACCAGCAACCAAATCACCAAATAAAAGGTGATCAGCTAATGGTTTTTTGATGTGCTCTTGAATCAGCCTACCGAGAGGTCTAGCACCAAATGAGCTGTCATATCCTCTTTCTGCAAGCCAATCACGCGCCTCATCGTCGAGATGTATCTCAACTTGTCTTTCGGCAAGTTGAGCCTCCAGTTGAAATACAAATTTATCGACGACCATTCGTATTGTATCATTGTTAAGTGCTGAGAAAGCAATCGTTGCGTCTAAACGGTTTCTAAATTCCGGTGAAAATGTTCTCTCAATAGCCTCTGAGTCTGCATCTGTTTTATTTCCTCTTCCAAACCCAATCGCTTGTTTTGATAATTCAGATGCTCCCGCATTAGTTGTCATGATTAGAATCACGTTCCTAAAATCGACCTTTTTACCGTTTGAGTCTGTCAACGTACCGTGATCCATTACCTGTAACAATAAGTTGAATAAATCAGGATGCGCTTTTTCTATCTCATCTAAGAGTAGAACAGCATGCGGAGTTTGATCAATAGCATCCGTTAACAGTCCTCCTTGATCGAAACCTACATATCCAGGGGGCGCTCCTATTAATCTTGATACTGTGTGTCGCTCCATATATTCTGACATATCAAAACGGATTAGCTTAACACCTAATGTTTCTGATAATTGCCTCGCTACCTCTGTTTTACCAACACCTGTCGGACCAGAAAATAAATAATTGCCAATTGGTTTGCCTATTTCACGCAGGCCTGCTCGTGAAAGTTTAATAGCAGAAGCCAAGGCCAATATAGCTGAATCTTGGCCATAAACCATCCGCTTTAGGTCAGTCTCAAGAGAGGCCAGAACAGCTTTATCATCTCTGCTTACGTGTTTAGACGGGATCCTTGCCATTGAAGCAATAGTTGTTTCAATTTCTTTCTGACCAATTTGCTGACGCCTTTTGGAGGGTGGTAATAAATTTTGAGAGGCTGCTGCCTCATCTATTACATCTATAGCTTTATCTGGAAGTTTACGATCATGAATATAGCGTGAAGATAAATCAACGGCGGACTTAATAGCTGCTTGGGTGAATTTTACACCATGGTGCACTTCATATCGTGACTTTAAACCAGACAAGATTTTAATTGTATCTGAAACTGAAGGCTCATTTATATCAATTTTTTGGAATCTCCGCGCCAACGCACGATCTTTTTCAAAGTAGCTTCTATATTCTTTATATGTAGTCGACCCAATACAACGTAAGGTTCCGTTTTGCAGCGCAGGTTTTAATAAATTAGAAGCATCCATGGCACCCCCTGAGGTTGCACCTGCTCCAATTATGGTGTGTATTTCGTCAATAAACAGTATAGCCTCATCATCTAGCTCTATTTGTTTCATCACTGCCTTCAAGCGCTCTTCAAAATCCCCCCGGTATCGTGTACCAGCGAGTAATGAGCCCATATCAAGTGAGTAAATAACTGCAGATTTAAGAACTTCGGGCACAGTTCCATCAACAATACGCTGGGCAAGTCCCTCTGCAATTGCTGTTTTGCCAACACCAGGGTCACCCACATATAGGGGATTATTTTTTGTTCTTCTGCAAAGAATTTGTATCGTTCTATCTACCTCTGCACTTCTTCCTATAAGTGGGTCTACATTTCCTTCGATGGCTTTGGCAATTAAATCAACAGCATATTGCGATAATGCATCTTTACCAGTTTTATTATCTGCTGTTTCCAAATCTTCATCAGTTGTTTCTCCGCTTTCTACGGATAAACCATCACCATGACTAATGAAGCTGATAGCATCTAGTCTTGTCATCTCCAATGAAGTTAAAAACCATACTGCGTGCGATTCTCTTTCTGAATACATAGCAATGAGAACATTAGCTCCCGTCGCAGAACCACGACCAGATGATTGGGTGTGTATAATTGCACGTTGCACAACACGGCTAAAAGATGCGGTAGGCTGAACTTCAATCTCATCTGCCTCAGAAACTAATTCGTCCATTTCATTATCAATATATGTCTCAAGCATTTCTCTTAGTCTTGAGACGTCTAATTTACACCCACGCATTACATCTAGCGCATCCTTATCCTCCAGCATCGCAAGTAACAGATGCTCCAAAGTTGCAAATTCGTGGTGATGTTCTCCTGCTATAGAGAGAGAACGACGCAGGGTTTCTTCTAATTGTTGCGATAGCACTATTTCACTCCTTTTCCATCTGCAATTGTAATGGATGCTCGTTTTGTCTGGCAAATGTCATAACCTGATTTATTTTTGTTTCAGCAACCTCATAAGAATACACACCACAGACGCCGACACCTTTTTGGTGTACATGCAACATAATTTTCTGGGCTGTCTGTGTATTATGCCCGAAGAAGCGTTGTAATATAAGTACGACAAATTCCATAGGTGTGTAATCATCATTCAGCATAATCACACGATATAACGCAGGTTTTTTTGTCTGTGTGCGCTTAGCTAGTGCCAACCCGCCATCTATATCCTCCGGCTTATCTTTGTTTGGACTCATAATTTCAAAATCTCCGTTATCTACACATAAATATTGGCATTTTTTTATTTAAGAAAAGGGGGCTTAAAGTATTTTTTTATTTATCATTACTCTAAAAGAATACAACATTGAAATATTGATTTCTAATTTTAATTGTGATTCACTGTTTTTAGCTCTTTGTTTAAGTATAAAATTCTAATTAAATTATTAATTTATATAATAAATTCATCACTTAATATGTTACACTATCAAGAAGAATTTTATTGTGATATATATCAAACTTTTGCCAAAATATAATTTGGCTTTAAAAAAATACATATTTAGGTTTATCAATATTTGGTGCTTTTGCTTTAGCCTAGCAATAACTATTAATGCCATAACTTCATCTAATGTACAGGCTAACCCAAAATATGCCTCTTTTGTAATGGAAGAAATGTCGGGACGTGTGCTGTTCTCTAGAAATGCAGACAAACAACTCTACCCTGCCTCATTAGCAAAAATAATGACCCTATACATAATTTTTGAAGAACTACAGAGTAAAAACCTGACTTTAAAGTCTCAAATTGTAATATCAGACCTCGCTGCGAGTAGAAGCCCTTCCAAGCTTTATCTAGAGCCAGGTGAGACCATTTCTATTGAAGAAGCAATCCTATCCTTAGTTACAAAATCTGCTAATGATGTGGCAACAGCTGTTGCGGAAAAAATCTCTACCTCAGAGCGGGAATTTGCAAAGCGTATGACTCGAAAAGCAAAAGCGCTAGGTATGTCACGTACCACATTTAAAAATGCATCCGGTTTACCTAACAGGAATCAGAAAAGTACCGCGAGAGATATGGCAAAACTCGGCATAGCAATTCGAAAAGATTTTCCTGAGTATTACCATTATTTTAGCAATGAATTTTTCTTGTATAAGGGGCAAAAATACAAAAATCATAATCGTTTGCTGACTGCATTTAAGGGCACTGATGGTATAAAAACAGGCTATATAGGTGCATCTGGATTTAATCTTGTTGCCTCTACTGAACGTGACGGTGTGCGTCTTATAGGTGTTGTATTCGGTGGTAAAACAAGTAAAAGCCGTGACTTACATATGATTAAACTGTTATCTAACCAGTTTGATAGGGTCAAGCCGTTTCAGTTTGAATCTACTCCAATAACAGTACCGTTACCAAGACCAGAAAATGAACATATTACTCCTACAACAGATATACTTGCGTCTAGTGTACCACCAATCTCAAAACCAAAGATTATAATTCGCTCTGTTTCCTCTCAATCCATACATAGTTCAGTTACATTAGAGAATGATAATTGGTCCATACAGGTAGGTAGTTTTTCCAGAAAAATCAGTGCTCATAAAGCTGCTATTAAGGCAAGACGTTCTGCAGCTTCTATCTTAGCGATGATTCCTGCTGAGGTAAGTCTTGTAATGCGTGGAGATTTACCATTATGGCGTGTTAGGTTTGAAGGACTTGATGAAACTAGCGCTCGTGCCGCCTGTGTTAAATTATACCAAACAGGTAATGCGTGTTTTGCTTTACCAGAAATTATTTCTAAGACAAGTTTATTATAAATTTAGTTATATTTGATATATTCTAATTCTATGAGCTTATTCTTGATATTAATGAAAATTTCTACTTTTTAATATAGGCATCTTTAATTCTGGGGTCCTTAAATACTGTAAGTACAAATCACAATTAACAAGCTTATCTGCGATAAGATGTATAATTTTTCCTTGTTTTTGAATTCTACCAGATACACCTAATAAATGTGAGCCAAGCAATGCTGCACGATAGGCTCGCACAATGGCCGGCCAAACGATAACATTTAGAGAATAATGAGCATCTTCTAATGTAATAAAAACAGTTCCTTTTGCTGTGCCTGGCATTTGTCTACCTGTCACAAGGCCAATCAGTTGATGTTTTTTTCCATCCATAATATCTATGGCGATAGAACATGGGTGCCAACCATCCACTAAAAAATATGGTTCTAATATAGTTACGGGGTGCGCCTTAAGGGATAATCCTGTCGCTAAATAATCTTGAGCTACTAAATTACCTAAACTTGCTGCTGGTAAAGATGTTTTTAGCTCCTCTGGCATTATACTCTTATAGCGTTGTTCTGCATACAAAAATAACGGTAGACCAGAGCTTTGTTGACGGGCAAGCTTTTTTATTTCCCATAATGCCTGGCGGCTTGTAAGGCCGATTGAATGAAAAGCATCTGCTCTGGCAAGCGACTCTAATCCATATATGGAAATATCCGATTTACGAATGAGGTCGTTAATATCCTGATAGGCTATATGACGGCTTGCTGTCAATCTCTCAGCCTCATAGCGTTTTAATCCTTTTACCTGACGCATTCCAAGACGCAAGGCATGACGTGAATGGCCTGTTGACTCTAGACTATAATCCCATTGTGAATTATTGATATCAATTGGTCTGACTTCAACCCCACTACGCTTCGCTTCCGCAACTAACTGAGCAGGACTATAAAAGCCCATTGGCTGGGCATTTAGTAATGCACAGATAAATGCGTCTGGATAATGACATTTTATCCAAGCAGAAGCATAGACCAATAGAGCAAAACTGGCAGCATGAGATTCTGGAAATCCATAAGTGCCAAAGCCTTCTATTTGACGAAAACATCTAATAGCAAACTCTTCCTGATAGCCACGGTCAACCATTCCTTTGATCATCCGCTCTTTAAATGTATGAATTAAATCATTTCTACGAAAAGTAGCCATTGCACGGCGCAACTGATCTGCTTCTGAGCCACTAAATCCTGCAGCTACAATTGCTATCTGCATTGCCTGTTCCTGAAATAAGGGTACACCAAGTGTGCGCTGTAATACTTGTTTCAATTCGTCTGAAGGATAAATTATTTTTTCATAACCTGACCTGCGACGCAAATACGGATGTACCATATCACCTTGAATTGGCCCAGGGCGCACAATAGCTACCTGAACTACAAGATCATGAAAACATCTTGGCTGTAAACGTGGCAACATAGACATCTGAGCGCGCGATTCTACCTGAAACACACCAACAGACTGAGCCTCACATAACATATTATAGGTATCCATATCTTCTGCTGGAATAGAAGATAATGTAACCGCCAGATGATAATGCCACTTAAGCAAATCAAATGCACGCCTAAGACAACTCAACATACCAAGCGCCAAAATGTCTACTTTCAAAAGGCCAAGTGCCTCTAAGTCATTCTTGTCCCACTCAATGATGGTACGCCCATCCATGCTTGCAGGCCTAATAACACATAAAGAATCTAGTCTATCTTTAGCAATAACAAAACCACCAACATGCTGTGATAAATGCCTTGGGAAACCGTGCAACTGTTGAACAAGTTTTAATATTAGTTGTAGCTTTGTATCTTCTGGATCCAACCCAGCAGCACGCAATAATTCTAAACTAAGGGAAGTTGATTTTCCATCCCATACTTGGGCTGACAAGGCTTGTTGTATATCTCGGCTAAGTCCAAACACCTTAGCAACTTCAATTAATGCACTTCGTCTACGATAGGTTACAATACTAGCGGCGATACCTGCTCTATGACGTCCATATTTATTATAAATATACTGGATGATTTCTTCTCTTCTCTCATGCTCAAAATCAACATCAATATCAGGAGGCTCCGCACGTGCTTCACTAACAAACCTTTCGAACAACGGGCTGGATCTAGCTGGGTCAACTGCTGTAATATCAAGGCAATAACACACTGCAGAATTAGCAGCAGACCCTCTACCTTGACACAGGATATTGCGACTGCGAGCGAATCTTACAATATCAAATACAGTCAAAAAATAAGGCGCATAATTTAATTTGGCGATCAGTGCTAATTCTTTTTTCAGATAGTTATTAACCTCGTTTGGTATACCATCTGGATATCGTCTTTCTGCCCCCTGCCAAGTCTGATAAATTAACTCATCCATAACAGAACGTCCATTTGGTACAATTTCTTCTGGATACTCGTATGATAATTCCGACAATGAAAAAGAACATGCCTGTGCAACCTGACTTGCAGCCATAATTGCTTCTGGATATTCTGACCATAATCTAGTATATTCTGAGATTTTCATAAGATGGCGCTCTGCATTACGTGACAACTCCCTACCTGCGGTCGCAAGCGTTTGTTTAGTACGAATACAATATAAAACGTCTGCCAATGGACGACGTGAGGAATGATGATATAGCGGAGCTGCTAAAGCAATAAATCTAAGCCCTAGACGAGCAGCCAGACCGGATACATACTTTAGACGCTTTTTATCATTACCATCACGATAAATAGCAGAGCCTAATAATAAAGGGGCTACTACAAATTTTTGAATTTGCTGACACTGTCCAGCCATATAATTTTTAATTAATTCTGGAGCCTCAATAATAACAAAAACATCTGAGCTAAGACGTGCTAATTCACTTACATGAATATATAAATTTGTAGCTCTTTTTACAGCTGGTATATGGGCTAAAGCCACATTTAAACGACTGAGAAACTGAGATAATGATTCATAACCTGCACGGTTTTTTGCATAAATTATGACTTCTATCCTATCTTCTTCCATGAGCTGTTCTGATTGTTCTATCTGCTCAGAACAATTAATAATAAGCCGTACTCCACATAACAGCTTAACTGATTTTTCTATTGCAGATTGATGAGCCCGAACCAATCCAGAAATTGTGTGATAATCTGCAATGCCACAAGATGACCAGCCTTCTGCTGCAGCTGTTTCAATTAGCTCATGTGGATGACTTGCGCCACGCAGAAAACTAAAATTACTAATACACCCAAGTGCTGCATAGCCCCCCCCCCTACCTTATCTTGCTCATGCATCTTACACTCTATCTTGAAAGACAATATAACCTAAGCAAAAAAACCATGTAAAAACCATTCTACGCTCTCCCCTCTTTCTACAAGCCCTTCACGATATACCCACAAGCGCTCTCCTGACTGTGTTTCCAACCAGTAATAATCTCTAGTTTTATCTGAATGTTGGTTTGAGAGTATGCCATTTAGCCACCAGGATGGACCAATACGTTCTGGTCCTGTTGCTTGATATATCTGCCAATTTTGTTTGCGCCAGCGTATCATTGAAGGCGGATGATCTGGTAATAATGCAATCACATCCACTAGCACTGCTGGTGTTAACAAACTAAGTGGTCTAGCAGAGAAGGATACCAAATTAATATTATCTGATGTTTCCGATTCATTCTGTAATTGCCAATATGGTAGGCTGTTAGATACGTGAGTGTGTAGCTGTCTAATTGTTTGCTGCGCAGGCTGCACCCTTTGTGCAGACTCTGGCTGCCAGCTATCTATGCACTGTAATTGATGCACCTTATTGTGACCAAGGCGTGCTGTCAGATAATCAATCAACGTATCTTTGCTATCATCCTTATATAAGGTAGGGTCAAATACCTGATTAACTGGCAATCCAGCACTTAGTTTTTTAGCTTCAATCCAGCTATGTTCAATACCAAATTCAACATCAATGTCTGCTGCCAGATGCGCTGTAAGTCGATGTAGCAATGATTCTGAACGGCTGGGACGCGATAGCGAGATAGTACGCCTTATGATGGTCGAATCTACCCGCTTTACAGCAATAACAATATATCGGGTTAATAAATGACGTTGCGCAAGCTGGATACAGATAAGAGACACTAAATCTCTTATCATTTTCTGAATAGCCTCAATGCCAAGTAACGGCGTTAGATAATTTTTGCTAGCTATTAAAGGTGTAGGTATTATAAGTGGCTTTTGTAATTCGCTTACATCACCAATAATTTGTCCTAGGCGCTGCACTAAATCAGTTCCAAAACGGGTTGTCAGACTAATAGCAGAAATACCCCATAGCTGATATATCTGCTCTAAACCTGCCTGCTTTAGACCAGTTTGAATATCTTCTGAAATACGTAATGCGGCAACTGGTAAAGGTTCTAATTTTTGACGTAAAATAGCACGCTCATCACACACAATAATAGGCTTATTTTGTTGTAAGGTTGGTCTTGTAAAGAATTCTGAAAAATGTGCAAAGGCCCAGGCGGCTCCATAAGTTGGTGCAGCTGCTATCTGGGCAGATACGCTTATTCGGTTAAACTCTGTTTGCAAGGCATCACACATAGCAGCAATCCCACTTACCAGATGGGTTGCACCTGTTACATTCATCCAAATTCCAAGAGACTCTGAATCAATACCGGTAAGCGGGGTATAGCGCCATGCCCACTGACTAACTCTGGATAACCAATTTTTTACAGCTATATCATCATAGGAGCGAAAGTGACATGTTGGCAAAATAGCTTGTGCATCCGCAACAGACATGTCTATCAAAATACCGGCTTGTTTTGCTGTATTTGAAGCATAGCAAATTATATGCCGTGTGTTAACAATATGGTAAATAGCAACAGCTGTATCTAACTGCCAGCCTTTTTGATAACAGGCCAGCCTAACTGGTAAATCATAAAACCATATATAGATAAATTCACTATTAGAAAATGACATAATATAATAGGTACCGTTCTATAAATAGCTGATATTATGAAATATGTGACGCGAATTGGTTTGTTGGCAGCCGATAGCTAATTTTAGAATTAAAAACTGGCCTATGAGATAATGCGCCTGTTGAAAATTGCCAACTAAGATTGCCTGTCCAATGGCGCCCGGAACGTGTGCGAGATAATTTAATGTGCCATGAAGCACTATCATGAAAGCGATTATTTGATTCTGATAATATTTGTCTAACAGCTGTTGATACCTGCCAATAACTCTCAAAACCAGCCGCTGGAATTATGTGTGATGTTATGCCGTTTATAATGACTAGAACATCTGCCTGCTCTGCCGCAAACTGCAAACGCCTAGCTGTTTTATGCCATAAATCTGAATTTCTGTATAATTGTGCATAATCTCCTACTACAGCAGCTATCTGAATAGCAGCTTCTCCATCTTTTCTAGCTGCACCTAATACCTCTTCCATTGCAGCAACACCACGCAATGGGTGTGGCTCATCGACTAGAATAAGCCGTCTAGGATCAATCCCTATTGCAGCTAGTCCAGCACCATATAATATACCATGAGAACTATTCAGGTTAGTACACCAGACGATGTAGCCAGACGGTCTTTCACGCATAACTTTACGTAGAATTGCTAATGTAAATCCGCGAACGGCCCCTGAATAGCCAGAACCTGTAATAAGATGAACCCTACCAATAGTTAATCCACCATTTAGACAATCATCAATCTCAGATATATCTAAACTAATAGCTTTTTGAGCTTTATTTGTAGAAAAATAATTCTGCCATATTTCATTTTTTAATGTTTCAAACCTTTGCTGTTTATTCATTTAAAACTCTACTTTGTTCTTGTTTTGTTCTATTCTTAAAGTTTTGAATGATTCGGTAAACTGAGTCAATAAAACAATCTAATAAATTTGCTAAAAATTAGTTTGAAGATTGAAACGGATCATATTCAGCAACCTTGGCATCATATCCTGACTTTGCTGAATAAAAACTAAGTGCCATTAATCCACCACCAAGCAGAAAGGAACTTAATACGCCAACAATAATTGCAAACCAGCCGTGAATAGATAAGCTAATAGGGCCCAGCATTTGCCAAATATAAAAACCAATAGAGACAGTAACAGTTCCAACTACTGAAAAACAAAAAATCAACAGACCCTGTTTCATATCTTATCCTTAAAACTGCCCACTAAAGACACATGATTTTTTACAACTACTATTCATGTAAGTTAGAGGAAATTTTTCCAAATTCAAATATTAAATAATAAAAGAATTAATTTCAACACTGTGTCGAATTAAGATTACGTAAAGACGATATTACGATATATTTTTTTACCTGTCGGCACACCAATTAAAGTTAATAAATGAATTTCTTAAAAATCACTTCTACAATTATGCCGTAGCAATGATGTGTGATAATCCATAAATACAGAATTTTGTCAGAATTGGTTTTTAAAAAGGGTATTAATTAAATGGCTAAACAAAATATAGATAGAGGAACCAGAGCGTTTGCCAGAAAATCAAAACGATATTCTATCTTTTCTATTGCTAAAAATGCTGCTAGCTATCACCAGAAATGGCAACAGGCTTGGCGTCATGCTGAACCAAAATCAACCTATGACGCCGTTATAATTGGCGGGGGTGGACACGGTCTTGCCACAGCGTATTATCTAGCTAATGTTCATGGCATGACAAATATCGCCGTAATTGAAAAAGGATGGCTAGGTGGCGGAAATACAGGCAGAAATACTACTATTATTCGCTCTAATTATATGTGGGATGAATCTGCCGCTATTTATGAACATGCCTTAAAATTATGGGAAGGATTGTCACAAGATCTGAATTTCAACGTAATGTTTAGTCAACGCGGAGTTCTCACAATAAGTCACTCTGAACATGAGCTAAAAGGTATGTCACGTAGGGTACATGCTATCAGGTTAAACGGTATTGATTCTGATATTCTATCACCTTCAGAAATTAAAAAATTAGTGCCCACAATTAATATAGATCCAAATATCCGCTATCCTGTTATGGGCGGGTTTCTCCAGAAACGTGCGGGTACGGCTCGCCATGATGCTGTGGCTTGGGGATATGCACGTGCGGCAGATGAGCTTGGTGTCGATATAATTCAAAATTGTGAGGTTACTGGTTTAAGACGCAATGGAAACCAAATTATAGGCATTCAAACGACAAAGGGCTTTGTTAAGACTTCGAAAGTTGGCTGTGTTGTTGCCGGGCATTCAAGTATTCTTGCGGATATGGCAAATATTAGACTTCCAATCACAAGCAGGCCATTACAAGCTATTGTGTCTGAACCTATAAAGCCAATTTTGGATACGGTTATTATGTCTAATGCAGTTCATATGTATATAAGCCAATCAGACAAAGGTGAAATGGTACTTGGCGCTGGTGTTGATAAGTATAACTCATATGCACAAACTGGTTCATGGACAATACCTGAACATATGGTTGCAGCAGCAATAGATTTATTTCCTTTCTTATCTCAGCTGAGAATGTTACGCCAATGGGGGGGCATCGTAGACACCTGTCCTGATGCGTCGCCAATTATATCAAGAACAGATATAAAAGGACTTTATTTCAATTGTGGTTGGGGAACTGGTGGCTTTAAAGCGACTCCAGGCTCTGGTCATGTTTTTGCAGATCTAATTGCTAATGACAGACCAAATCCTATTGCACTGCCTTTTGGTCTCAAAAGGTTTGAAACGGGATATTTGATTGATGAGCATGGAGCTGCTGGTGTTGCACATTAAATTCTTTATCAATTTTCAATTTGAATCAAATATCCTTCAATATGGAGATTTTTAATGTTGAAAATTAAATGTCCTTTTTGTGGTGTTAGGGATGAATCTGAATTTAGCTGTGGCGGCGAGGCTCACATTGTGCGTCCAACCACTGATCGGAAACTAACAGATAAGATTTTTAGCGAATATCTTTTTATGAAATATAATCCAAAAGGTGTGTTTCTCGAGCGGTGGTGCCATACAAGTGGATGCCGTCGCTGGTTTAATTTGGCAAGGGATACAGTTTCTCACGAAATAATAGAGATTTACCCAATGGGACTATTGCCAAAAACGGTAAAAGGGAAAAAAGCCTATCAGTCTAATTGGAGACGTAAATGTAAATCTGAAGCTGTTAGTAAGCCTGCAAAAAGGACAAAGAAATGAACCGCACACAAAGCCACAGAATAAGCTCTAATAGTGCAGCAATTAATAGGCAAAAAATCGTTCACTTTAAATTTGACCAAAAAAAATACACAGGTTATGAGGGAGACACCCTCGCATCAGCTTTACTTGCCCATGGAGTACATCTTGTTGGGAGATCTTTTAAATATCATCGACCACGCGGCATATTTGGTAGTGGTAGCGAAGAGCCAAATGCCCTTGTTAGACTTATTAGTGATAAATCTTCAGAACCCAACTTAAGAGCAACTCAAATAGAAATATATGATGGTCTAATTGCTGAATCTCAAAATCGATTTCCAAGCCTAAAAATTGACTTGTTATCGATAAACAATGTATTAAGAAGATTTTTTCCAGCTGGCTTTTATTACAAAACCTTTATGTGGCCAACTTCCTTTTGGATGTTTTATGAAGCATTAATTCGCAAAGCTGCTGGTCTGGGTAAAGTATCCAAAAAATGTTACGAGTCTGAAAGATATGAGCATAAATATGCTCATTGCGATTTATTAGTAGTTGGTGGCGGTGCGGCTGGCCTTCAAACAGCTATAATAGCAGCAAAATCAGGAGCTAGGGTTATTATCGCTGATGAGCAACATAGATTTGGTGGCTGGCTTCTTACAGACAATAATTTTAACATAAACCAGATACCAGCTGCCAGTTGGACACATGCAACTGTCAAAAACCTGCAATCAGCACCAAATGTTACTTGTTTAAGCAGAACTACAGTATCTTCTATGATGGATGATAATTTTATTATTATGGCTGAACGAGTTACAGAGCATTTAAGTAAAAAAGATATTCTTCTCCCAAAACAGCGCTTATGGAAGGTGAGAGCATCAAAAATTATTTTAGCAACAGGCGCAATAGAACGTCCTCTTGTTTTTTCAGGAAATGACCTTCCAGGGATTATGCTCTCTGCTGCAATTCGAACTTATATAAATAGATATGAAGTACTCTCTGGCAGAAGGGCAATTATTTTCACTAATAATGATGATGCATATTTTACTGCACTTGCTATTCATAACGCAGGTGGATTTGTAAGATGTATCGTAGATTTAAGAGTCAATCCAAAATCGCGGATTATTACAACAGTCCGTAAAATCGGGATTAATATACTCACAGGTCATGCCGTTTTAGCCGCTCATGGCTTACGCCATATAGCCTCTGTTGACATAGCTAAGTATGATAGCGGTAAACAGGCACCAACATCAAGCATCCTTCACATGGATTGCAATCTTCTAGCGATGTCAGGCGGTTTAAACCCAGTTGTACATTTGCATTCTCAGCGTAAGGGGAAACTTGTCTGGGATGAGAGAACCTCATGTTATAGACCCGATAATAAATCTGATGAATGGGTTTCAGTTGGCGCTGCTAATGGAACTTTTGAGATCGAAAGAATTTTTTTTGAAGCAACAAAAATAGCATCAACAACAATAATGAAACTTGCAAAAGAAAATAATAAAATTAAAACAAAAGAACCAGTAACAGTTCCACAAATAGAAAAAGATAAACAAAATTGGACTCCGCTTCCTACATGGCTAATACAAACAGGTCAACCACATGTTTCTGACAAAACCGCGTTTGTTGATTTTCAAAATGACTCTACTGCCGCGGACATAAAACTTGCAGTCAGAGAGGGGTATTCTTCTGTTGAACATGTAAAAAGATACACCACAACAGGCATGGCAACAGACCAAGGCAAGACCTCTAACATTAATGCCATTGGTATCCTTGCAAGTAATCTCAATAAGTCTATTGCCGAAACTGGTGTAACTACTTTTCGACCACCTTATACCCCACTAAACCTTGGTGCAATTGCAGGCCGGAATATTGGTAGTTTATTTGACCCGGTTCGAAAAACTAGAATGCATAGTTGGCACCAGTCTAATGGGGCAAAATTTGAACATGTTGGACAATGGATGCGTGCTTGGTATTACCCGAGAGATGGAGAGAGTTTTCAACAGGCTGTGGATCGTGAAGTATACGCAACAAGACATTTTGCAGGGCTACTCGACGCGTCAACACTTGGAAAAATTGAGGTGAAAGGACCTGACTCTGCAGAATTTTTAAACAGAGTTTACACAAATAACTTTGCCAATCTGCCAATAGGTAAGGCTAAATATGGTCTCATGTTAAAAGAAGATGGTATGGTGTTTGATGATGGAGTTACTACACGTCTAGCAGAGGATCATTTTTATATGACAACAACTTCAGGTGGTGCCGCTGGAGTGCTGGCCTGGCTTGAAGAACTTCTGCAGACAGAATGGCTAGATTTAAGAGTTTTTCTAACTTCTGTTACAGAACAATGGTCTGTTGCCTCACTATCTGGACCAAACTCACGTTCAATTCTCACTGCTTGCATGAGTGAAAATAAGAATATAACAGATGATTTCCCTTTTATGACAATGAAAAACAGTTTTATTGCAGGAATACCCGCTCGTATTTTCAGAATATCATTTACAGGTGAAATGGCATTTGAAATAAACGTTCCTGCAAGATATGGAGCTGCCTTATGGTCACATTTAATGAAGATTGGAAAAGAATTTAATCTAACCGCTTATGGAACTGAGGCAATGCATGTACTCAGAGCAGAAAAAGGGTTTATTATTGTAGGTCAGGAAACTGATGGCACTGTTACACCCTATGATCTGGACATGGGTTGGATTGTTTCCAACAAAAAATCAGATTTTATTGGGAAGCGTGCATTAGAACGCAAATCAATGAATGAACCTCAAAGAAAACAATTAGTAGGTTTACTTACTGCAGACCCTTCAAAAGTAATTCCAGAAGGCGCACATGCTGTTTTAGATCCAAACCAGGAAATGCCTATGGAAATGTTGGGGCATATATCTTCATCATATTATTCACCAAATCTCAAACACTCAATCGCATTGGCTCTCCTCAAAGGTGGCCTAAATAGAAAGGGTCAGACCGTGTACATACCTATGCTTGATGGACAACAACCAATAGAAGCAAAGATTGTCGACCCAGTATTTTTCGATAAAAAAGGAGAAAGATTACGTGGTTGACACAATATCCAGAATAGTTGTTGGTTATTCTGCATTCAATGACAAAAAATTACCTATATTAAGAAAGCCTGAGTCATTAAAGGCTCCATTAATTGAGTTATCTGAAATAAAACATTTGGGGAAACTTAATGTTCGTTGTGGTAAAAAAAATAGAGATGCATTAGGTAAGCTAATCCATTGTAATCTTCCAATACAAATTAACCAAATAAATAGCAAGGCAGGTCGTTTTGCGATCAGTCTTGGACCAGATGAATATTTAATTTTGGCTGAGCCAGGAAGTGAGAACCAACTAGAAAAAACTTTAAATTCTAGTGATATTTCAGAACATATATCAGTTATAAATGTGTCTGATGCTCTTTGTGCTATTCAAGTTTCTGGGCCCAAGGTTCGAGATCTTCTATCTAAAGGGTGCTCTATAGATTTGCATCCTGATAGCTTTTACAAAAGTAAGGCTGCACAATGCGACCTAGCACTCGCAAATATTGTTTTAGTATGCTTAGAAGAAAATGAATTTATTTGTGTCTGTAGAACTAGCTTTGCGGAGTATATTTTGGATTGGTTCATAGATGCTAGCTATGAATATGGTATATTTGTAAGTGATGGTATTTGATTAATTAGGTTAATAATCTGAGTCCGGCAAGGCCTTCTTTCTCTTCTTAATAAAAGCTCTTAGCTCATCATCTATTGCTATATCAATTTCTGGCGCCTGATACGCATCAAGCATTTGCTTTGCTCGCAACCTTGCTCTTGATACTGCCTCTTGTGAACCTTCGGAGGACCATTGCTCATAAGTTGTATTGTCTGCAATTGAAGAACGCCAAAATGCTGTTTCAAAATTTGATTGTGTATGTTCAGAACCAAGAAAATGTTGTCCTGGTCCAACCTGCTTAATCGCATCAAGTGCCATACCGTTCTCAGAGATATCAATTTCTGAAACAAGACTTCCCATCATCGTTAATTGGTCTGCATCTAAAACCAGTTTGGCAACATCAGAAACTAAACCTCCCTCAAGCCACCCCGCTGAATGCAATGCAAAATTTACACCCCCCATTACAGTAGGTAGGATGGTATGTGCTGATTCGTATGCTGCCTGAGCATCGGCTGACTTAGCCGCTGTGAGCGAGCCTCCGGACCTAAATGGCACACCAAGTCTCCGAGCAAGTTTTGCACATCCATATAATACTTTCGCTGGTTCTGGAGTACCAAAAGTTGGTGCACCTGTCTGCATAGATATAGAGCTTGCAAAACTTCCAAATATTACTGGCACACCTGGATTTATAATTTGTGTTAAGGCTATTCCAGACATGGCTTCTGCTAAGATCTGCGTGAGAGTGCCAGCAACAGAAACAGGTGACATGGCTCCAGCTAAAATAAAAGGTGATACAATACAAGCTTGTCCTGCTCGGGCATAGACTTTCAGCGCGCCTAGCATAGTATCATCCCATGTCATAGGAGAGTTTGCATTTATCAGAGATACTAAAACACAATTATTCTTTACAAATTCATCCCCAAATACTAACCGAGCCATCTCCACACTGTCTTCGGCTCTAGATGGTGCAGTAACAGAACCCATAAAAGGCTTATCTGAATACCTAATATGCGCATAAATCATTTCTAAGTGACGCTTCGTTACAGGCAAATCAACTGGTTCGCAAAGGGTGCCACCAGAATGATGGAGTCCCGGCAACATATAGACTAATTTTACCATATTTATGAAATCATCTATTTCTGCATATCTTCTCTCTCCATCAAGACCACGTATAAAAGGTGGGCCATAGACTGGCGCAAAAACAATTTTATCTCCACCTATTACAACAGATTTTGAGGGGTTTCTTGCAAATTGGGTAAATTGAGATGGTGCCGTTGAAGCTAATTTGCGGGCTAGTCCCTTTGGAAATCTTACACGAGTGCCATCAACATCACAACCGGCATCTCGGAGTAAATTCAAAACCTCCTGATCATCACGAAATTCAATACCTATTTCATTTAATACCAAATCTGCATTTGCTTCTATTAGCTCTGCTGCTTCATTGTGCAAAACATCAATTGGGGGAATTTTACGCGTAATATAAGCCTGAATTTCTTGCTGACTGGCCCCACGAGCCATTCTCCTTGCCGTACGGCCTCCACTTCGCCTGATACGTTTATCACTTTCATTTTTTGTCATAAAATTTTCCTATTTTTAGGCTCTTAGTCTAGCATTTTTTGGATCAAATGGACTCTCTTCAATTACCTCTGCCAAATAGTTTTTACCTAAGATATCAATTTCTAAGTTAGTTCCAATGTTAGCGTAATCTGGGTGAATCATTGCTAAGGCAATAGAAAACCCCACTCTAAATCCATATCCACCAGATGTAGCACGACCAATTAGCTTTCCGTTATTATAAATAGGATTACCACCTATAGCATCTGCATCCTCCGTATCCTTAACATGAAGAGTCACAAATTGATTTTGGTATCCTTTTTCCTTGTGTGAAATTAAACCATCACGACCAATAAAATCATTTTTTTGAAGGTCAATAAATTTACCAAGACCAGACTCGTAAGCAGAATATTCAATGCTCATTTCGGTACCTACCATACGATAAGATTTTTCTAGCCGCATCATATCCATTGCCCTGATACCAAACGGCCTCAAGTTTAAATCCTCCCCTTCAGAAAACAAAATATCAAAAATATGGTTTTGATACTCTATCGGATGATGCAATTCCCAACCCAATTCGCCCACAAAATTTACCCTAGCTGCAATTGCAGGTGCATATCCTATATCGATCTTCTTTGCGGTGAGCCATTTAAATACATCATTTGACATATTAGTTTCTGTAACCCTCTGTAACAGTGCTCGGGATTTAGGCCCAGAGACCACCAACACACCCATACTATTTGTAAGATCAGTAAATTGAACGGTTCCATCAATTGGCATTCTTTTTTTAAGCCAATCATGGTCCAGTCTCTGAGATGCACCTGCTGAAACCATATAAAAACTATCATCTTTTTCTTTCATAATAGTAAACTCTGAATGCACCCCTCCCCCTTTGGATAGGGAATGTGCTAGAATTATTCGACCATTATTTTTTGGAAGTTTATTAGCAATCATTTTGTTAAGAAATACCTCAGCACCAGAGCCAGAAATACGACATTTACCAAATGCAGACATATCAAGCACGCCAACGTTTTCTGTCACATGTATAACTTCATTCCCTACATGTTCAAACCATTTAGAACGTCTAAAGGACCAATCATCTTCTTGGGAAATTCCCTCTGGAGCAAACCAATTAGCACGCTCCCATCCAAACTTCTGACCAAAAACAGCACCTTTTGCTTTCAGTCTTTCATAACATGGAGTAGTCCGAAGCGGCCTACCTGCAGGTCGTTCTTCATCTGGGAAATGCGTTACAAACACATGTGAATAGGCTTCTTCATTTTTTACAGTAAGATAACTTTTAGTTGCGTAATCTCCAAATCTTCGTGGCTCAACACCATTCATGTCTATGGTAGGTTCCCCTTCTACTATCCATTCTGCTAGCTGAAAACCAGCACCTCCAGCTGCTGTAATACCAAAACTATGCCCTTCGCTTAGCCAGAAATTAGGGATATCCCAAGCGGGTCCTACAATAGGACTTCCATCTGGTGTATATGCAATCGCCCCATTATAAACTTTTTTTACACCAACCTCTCCAAAGGCAGGAACACGCCGAATTGCTGACTCTATATGCGGCGTCAATCTCTCAAGATCTTCCTGGAATAACTCATATTCGCTATTATCGCTCGGACCATTAGGATAACAAACTGGCGCACCAATCTCATACGGACCAAGGATTAGTCCACCATTTTCTTCTCTCATATACCAAGAGCCATCTGACTCTCGAAGCACGCCCATTTCAGGCATTCCCTTAGCCTGTCTCTCCAGTATTGCTGGATGTGGCTCAGTTACTATGTATTGATGTTCTACTGGTATAACAGGAATATCAAGACCAACCATCGCACCTGTTTTACGGGCAAAATTACCAGTTGCGGAAACAATATGTTCTGCAATTATTTCTCCCTTATCTGTCTTTAGACGCCATTCACCAGAAACTGTTCTTGAAATAGATAATACTGTTGTATTGCGATTTATCTCTGCACCCAAATCTCTTGCACCCTTCGCTAATGCCTGGGTAAGATCTGCTGGCTGAATATAACCATCTCCTGGGTTACGGATGGCACCAATCAGTCCATCTTTAACTGCTAACGGCCAAATTTCAATTACTTCTTCTGGTGTCAATACTTCAACATCGACACCAATTGTACTCGCAACACCGCGATATTGCATATATTCATCCATTCTATCTTGATTATCAGCAAGTCTAATATTTGAAACTTGTGACAACCCTGGATTTAAGCCAGTTTCTTCTTCTAAATTTTTATAAAGTTCAAGTGCATATTTATGCAGCTGACCGACAGAATATGACATGTTAAATAAAGGCAGCAAACCTGCTGCATGCCACGTTGAACCAGAAGTAAGCTCTTTGCGTTCAACTAATACACAATCGCTCCATCCTTTTTTCGCAAGATGATATAAAGTGCTTACTCCAACTACACCACCACCTATCACAACAACTCGCGCATGTGTTCTCATACTGACCCCCCCAGATGACCTTTTCTTACGTCGAATTTTAACTGGTTCTTCGTTCTTTCTTAAATATAAGAATAATCAATTTGAATTGATAGTAAACCGCTTCAAAACGACCTTGAGTAACTTAAATCAGGCAAATAAATTATTGTGAGGGTTTCGTAAGCCTTATTTCAAAAGACAAAAAAGTTAATAAAAACTATTCTTTTAGGGGTTAAGACGAGTCGCATTCCATTTATTATTCGCGTCTCGTTTTAATTGAAACCTATCGTGAAGTCTGTAAGCCCCATCGGCCCAGAATTCAATCTCTACAGGTTTAATAATGAATCCACCCCAATGACTGGGTCGAGGTACTATTTGGTTTTCAAATTTTTTTTCATATTCGGTAACCTTTTGAGTTAATTCAGACCGAGTAGCAATAGGTCGTGATTGATAAGACGCCCATGCCCCAACCTGACTTCCCCTAGGCCTCGTTGCAAAATAGGCATCACTCGCTGACCTACTAATTTTATTTACTTCCCCAACTATGCGTACCTGCCGGCGCAATGATTTCCAATGCAAACATGCTGCTGCTTTTTTGGTGGCAAGAAGTTCTTGGCCCTTGCGACCTTCATAGTTGGTAAAAAAAACAAAACCGTTTTCTGACCACTGTTTCAGTAAAACAATACGAACTGAAGGCAATCCATATTTATCAACAGATGCTAAGGCCATAGCATCTGGGTCATTCAATTCAGATATTTGGGCTTCCTTAAACCAATCATCAAATAGCTTAAACGGGTTTTTGTTTAAGGAATCATTGTGAAGAACACCCTTTTGTGAATTACTCATTTTTAAATCTCTGTTTTAAAGTAATTATTAATATTTATCTCTCTGCTCTCATATATAGATTTATATACATTCGTTTCAACAAATCTAATTTGAATTGCCTTACTATTGCCATAAACACGATGATACTTATATATAAAAATAAAATTGTGAACTACGGAGAAGTTTGTATGATGAAGTCTATTTATTTTTCTTTGGCAATGTTACTTTTTCTAACTCCCGGATCGGTTTATGCAACAACCTCTTCTGAAACTGTCGTTGGAGAGGTTATTAGTGTAATGGAACGAACCCGTGAGGTAATTAGACAAACCCCCGTCACAGAGCGAATTTGTGAAGATAGAGATGTGCCTGTATATGGAAACAATGAACAACCAGCAAGTGAACTTGGTTCTATGATAATTGGTGGAATTATTGGCTCTGCCATTGGTAATAAATTTTCAGACTCCGAAGGGGCTGGTGCCGCAGGCACCGTCGCAGGAGCTATCCTTGGAAAAGAGACAGCAAACCAAGCCAATGAAAAAAACAAAGAAATAGTAGGATACAATCGAACTCGGTCATGTGAAGATATCAGAAGCGTTACCCAACAAACAATTCAAGAAGTTATTGGATATCGTCTTACGATTAGTGTGGAGGGCAAAATCATTGATATTAATACAGAAACCAAGTATCTTCCAGGAAGTCAAATTTCAGTTTTTAAAACGATAAGTTATTCGGTCCAATAAATTTAATATAAACTATTTTTTTTATTTATTGTGACGTGGTATATGGTTTTAATGAAGAAAAACAATGATATAATAATAAAAAATAAAATCAATGAAGATTTATTTTACACCTTTGTGATTTTTGTTCCTTAAAATAGATTTTGGTATAAGTAATGGATAATAAAAATGGTTTGTTAGCTGGTAAAAAAGGTCTTATTATGGGCGTTGCAAATAATCGCTCAATTGCTTGGGGAATTGCAAAGGCGGTTGCTGACGAGGGAGCAGATCTGGCCTTCACGTATCAAGGAGATGCCCTAAAAAAAAGAGTTGAACCGCTCGCAAATTTAGTTGGCAGTAATATTTCTCTGAACTGTGATGTGACTAGCGATGAATCTATGAATGAAGTATTTTCAAAGTTAAAAAATGAATGGGGCAATCTTGATTTTTTTGTTCATGCCATTGCTTATTCCGATAAAGAAGAACTAACTGGTTTATATCTCGATACTAGCCGTGAAAACTTCAATCGTACGATGGACATTTCCGTTTATTCTTTTACTACTTTAGCAAAACGCGCTGCAGAAATGATGAATGATGGAGGCTCAATGCTCACTCTCACTTATTATGGCTCTGAGCGTGTTATGCCGCATTATAACGTAATGGGTGTTGCAAAGGCAGCACTAGAAGCATCCGTTCGATATCTAGCAGTTGACCTCGGGGGTCGCAACATAAGAGTTAATGGATTGTCTGCAGGCCCAATGAAAACATTGGCAGCGTCAGGAATTGGAGATTTTCGTTACATACTAAAATGGAATGAATATAACTCGCCTTTAAAACGTAATGTAACCTTGGATGACGTTGGGGGTGCTGGCTTATATCTTTTATCGCCTCTTTCCTCAGGAGTTTCTGGGGAAACCCATCATGTAGATTGTGGGTACCACGTGGTTGGGATGAAGGCTGTAGATGCTCCAGATATTTCTGTTGTAAAATCTAATGACTGACAATAGATTTGGAAAGTTATATTCCTTCACAAGTTTTGGAGAAAGCCACGGACCTGCTGTTGGATGTGTTGTTGATGGAGTGCCTCCAAGAGTGCCTCTTAACGAAAGTGATATTCAACGTTACCTTGACCGAAGAAAACCTGGGCAAAACCGTTTTGTTACGCAAAGGAAAGAAACAGACCAGGTTGAGATAATTTCAGGTGTTTTTGAAGGCAAAACAACTGGAACTCCCATTTGCCTTCTAATTAAAAATGAAGACCAGCGTTCCAAAGATTATGGTGAAATAGCAAAGCAATTTAGGCCAGGACATGCTGATTATACCTATTTTAAAAAATACGGTATTAGAGATTATAGGGGCGGTGGAAGATCGTCTGCACGTGAAACCGCAGTCAGGGTCGCTGCTGGAGCAATTGCGGACATCATATTATCAAAAATATTAGGAAATTCCTTTAAAATCAAAGCAAGCGTTGTACAAATTGGTCCCCATAAAATTAATTCAGAAAAGTTTGATGAAAATCAAATCGATAAAAATCCTTTTTTCTGCGGTGACCCAAATGCAGCAAAATTATGGGAAAATTATCTGGATAAAGTTCGAAAGCAAGGCTCCTCCTCGGGTGCTGTTCTTGAAGTTATTGCAAAAGGTGTTCCAGTAGGTATTGGACAACCTTTGTATGGTAAACTTGATTCTGAAATAGCATCAGCCATGATGTCTATAAATGCCGTCAAAGCTATAGAAATAGGTGGTGGTTTTTCTTTATCTGAAATACCTGGAAAAGAAGCTGGTGATCAAATGGTAATGTCAGGCGAAGGCCCTGAATTTTTATCAAATAATGCGGGTGGGATATTGGGCGGTATCTCTTCAGGTGCACCCATTGTAGCCCGAATTGCAATAAAACCAACTTCATCAATTCTTCTACCTCGTAAATCAATAGATGAAGAGGGAAATAATGTTGAATTAAAAACAAAAGGAAGACATGACCCTTGTGTTGGCATAAGAGGTGTCCCTGTCGTAGAGGCAATGATGGCATGTGTATTGCTTGACCTTTTAATGCGCCATCATGCACAAACGACTATCTTGCCTGAAACATAATGTCGAAAGTTATCTAAACGCAGCTACCATAAATTCTTGATTGCCACTCGACCCCTTTATAGGTGAAGGGAAAATACCCCTAATATGCCATCCTTCTATTTTTAAGAAGCTGATTATAGACTCTTGCGCCTTATGTATTAGAACTTCATTACGTACAATGCCGCCTTTCCCAACAAAAGCTTTCCCGACTTCAAATTGAGGCTTAATTAGAGCTAACACTTCTGCTTTTTGTGAAGCAAGAGCTAAGGCAGGTGGGAGAGCAAGGCGCAAAGAGATAAAAGAGAGGTCACATACTATTATTGCGGGCGCAATATCAATTATTTTTCTATTGAGTTTTCTTACATCAGTTTTTTCAAGATTACGAACATTAGGATTTTCTTTTATTTTTTGACTAAGCTGACTATGCCCAACATCCACAGCATAAACCAAAGATGCCCCACGCTGCAATAAAACATCACTAAACCCACCAGTACTTGCGCCAAGATCGAGGCAAACTTTATCGCGGACTTTAATTTCATTAAAATAATCCAAAGCGGATGCTAACTTTAACCCACCTCTACTTACATAATCTATAATATCGGTATGAAGTGTTATGACGGCATCTTTTTTTATAAATTGACCTGCCTTTTTAACAGTAATACCATCCACTTTAACAATAGAATTAACAATGATGTCACGTGCTTTATGTCTGCTTGGCACCAGACCTCGGGCAACCATTATAGTATCAATGCGCTGTTTTCCCTGATTACGCAATTGTTACCTTGTTTTTTTGGTCAGAAACGAGACTTTCTGATAGCTTTAGAATACCCAAAACATCTAAACCGGCACTTTTTAGTTGAATATCACGTTCAGCGTGATCAATTATCTCATCAGGCAGTGTAGCAACACGCAGTCTAAGTTGTGATTCAAGGTTGCCAGAATTTACAATATATTGAAGGACCTGTGCTGCAAACCCTCCTGGCGCACCCTCTTCCACAATAAGTAGGGACGAATGAGTGGTGCAAAGCTTATTTATCATTTTAGTATCTAACGGCTTAGCAAATCTTGCATCAACAAGAGTAGCATTAACTCCTCTTTTCTTTGCAAGAATTTCAATAACCTCTTTGCAAATCTCAAGCATAGTGCCAATACTTAATATAGCAAGGTTTTCTCCATGATTAATTATTCGCGCCTCACCAATTGTAAGGCGTTTAGCCTGCTCCGGAATTGCTAACCCAGTTCCACTGCCTCTAGGATATCTTAATGCTATAGGGCCATCGTCGAAAAATGCTGCTGTATTTGTCATATGCACAAGTTCAGCCTCATCTGCAGGGCACATAATAGTCATGTTGGGTAAACAGCATAAATATGCAAGGTCGTAAATACCAGCGTGGGTGGCACCATCTGCTCCAACGAGGCCTGCCCTATCAATCGCAAATCTAACTGGTAAGTTTTGCAAACACACATCATGAATGACTTGATCATACCCTCGTTGGAGAAAGGTTGAATATATAGCGCAAAATGGTCTCATACCCTCCGCTGCCATACCTGCTGCAAAGGTAACTGCGTGCTGCTCTGCAATCCCAACATCAAAAACTTGTTCTGGAAATGAATTCGCCATTTTATCAAGGCCAGTTCCTGAGGGCATTGCTGCTGTTATAGCTACTATTCTCTTATCTTTTGCAGCAAGGTCTGTAAGTGAATCCGCAAAAACAGAGGTATAACTAGGCAAATTCCCACCTGGCTTTTTTTGCTCGCCTGTGACAATATTGAACTGAGGGACAGCGTGGTACTTTTCACTATTTGAACCTGAAAAGGGATGCCCTTTACCTTTTTCAGTTACCACATGAACTAATACAGGACCATTGATATCTCTATCTCTAAGATTCTTAAATATAGGCAATAAATGAGATAAATCGTGACCATCAATCGGACCAATATGGAAAAAGCCAAGTTTGGAGAACAAAGATTGGGCGCCAGTCATCTCGCGTGCTAAATTCTTGGCTTTCTTTGCTGCTTGTTCGATTTCAGTCGGGAATCTGCTTGCTACCTCTTTTACAAGAACGCGAAGGGAATGGTAAGGCCTTGATGTTATAAGCTCCGATAAATAAGCTGAAAGAGCTCCCACTGGCTGCGCAATGCTCATGTCATTATCGTTCAAAATCACAATCATGTCTGATTTTGAGGCTCCTGCGTTATTTAAGGCTTCATAGGCCATTCCAGCAGACATTGCTCCATCTCCAATAACGGAAATCACATGATTTCTCATATTTTTTAAATCACGCGCGATAGCCATTCCAAAACCTGCAGAAATAGAAGTTGAACTATGTCCCGCTCCAAATGGATCAAAAGGTGATTCACTTCTTTTAGTGAAACCCGACAAACCTTCTTTCTTCCGCAACGTCGTAATTCGATTTCTTCTTCCAGTTAATATTTTATGAGGGTAAGACTGATGTCCTACATCCCATATCAATCGGTCATTGGGTGTATTAAAAACATAATGAAGAGCTACCGTTAGCTCAACAACGCCTAATCCAGCCCCCAAATGTCCTCCGGTTTGAGAAACAGCAGAAATAGTTTCGTTCCTTAGTTCATCTGCCAGTTGATGTAATTGTGATTCAGGTAACTGACGTAGATCTTCTAAAGTTTTTATTTTATCTAATAAAGGGGTTTGTAAATCAGTCAAAAGGTATTATCTCCCGCTCAACACAAATTTAATATGTCCTTTTTATTATAAGTTTAGCTATTGAGTATAACTCCTTAGCATGCTGTTCGTAGTCTTGCAAAGAATCACAAGCTTTTTCAACAAATTCCTTTGCTTTCTTGCTTGCTCCATCTACTCCATAATGCTCAATATAACTTGCTTTACCTCTCGAATTGTCCTGCTGAACTGGCTTTCCAAGCTGCGATGTACTTCCCTGATAGTCGAGCAAGTCATCTTTAATTTGGAACGCGACCCCCAAATTTTCTGAATAATTTGACAAAGCTTTAATCATAACGTCATCAGCGCCACCAACCTCACCACCCATGACTACTGATGCTGTTATTAACGACCCAGTTTTCAAGAGTTGCATATTTCTAACACATTCAATATCAAAAGATTTGGCTTCAGCTTCTAAATCAAGCATTTGCCCCCCTGCCATTCCAGAAACACCTGCTGCTGCTGACAAATGATTCACAAGTTTTACTTTTTGTGAACTCGTTAATTTTAATTTCCGTTCAGTAAGAATTTCAAAAGCCGCTGTTTGTAATGCATCTCCAGCTAAAATCGCTGTTGCCTCATCGAATTCTTTATGCGTGGATTTTTTCCCACGTCTTAGGTCCGAATTGTCCATAGCAGGAAGATCATCATGAATAAGTGAATAGGCATGTAAAAGTTCTACAGCGGCTGCCACGGCCAAAGCAGCACTCTCTGAGTTTTTATTGAAATAACAACTGGCCATTCTATTAGATGCACAGACCAGACCAGCCCTTACTCGCTTACCACCATTTAAACAGGCATATTCCATAGCAGCAAGAAGTTTTGGTGCTGTTATTAGCTCTTCAGATTTTTGTTCAAACCAACGCTTAATCCAAATATCTACAGCTCTAGCGTCAGAAATTAACCAATCTAAAAGTTTAGACATTTTCAATCATTATCAAACGGTTCAATGCTAGGGCCTGAACCATCAGAAGGAAATTGAATCTTCTCAACCTGGAGTCTTGCCGCTTCTAAGCGCTGCTGACATTGATTTTTCAGCTCAATACCTCTGCTATAAGCATTGATAGCTTCGTCAAGGGTTGCATCTCCAGACTCCAGTTTTCTAACAATACTTTCAAGCTCTGCGAGAGCTTGCTCAAACGTAAGGGAAGTTGTTTGATCTTTCATTTAATCGTTGACCTTTTTTAATTTAAAAAACTTATTTAGTTTATTCACCCTTTAGTGTACCAGCAACCGATTTTATCATTTCAGATATTCGTTTTCGAACATGTGGCTGAGAAATAGAGTAATAGGTGCGCACTAATTCAAGTGTTTCACGCTTTGCCATAGGATCACGCTCAATAGCCTGATCCAAAAGTTTTTTGCTATTTATATTTGCTTTTCGAGGTGAAGCTAGTTTTGTTTGGGATGACATGTCTTCAAAGAAATAACCTATAGAAACATCTAAAATCTGTGATAAATCCCACAACCTAGAGGCACTGATACGATTTGTCCCGCTCTCATATTTCTGCACCTGCTGAGATGTTAAATTTAAGGTAACTCCAAGTTGCTCCTGTGACATACCAAGCAATGTACGTCGCAAGCGAACACGCTTTCCAACATGCATATCAATTGCATTATTATTTGTTACACGAAAATTTTTTGTTTCATTTTTTTCGTTCATACTATTCTCATTAAATAAAATAGAGAATTAGAATTTTTCAAAATTTAACAATTCTTATATGCCATATTTTAATTATATTATGGTCAGAATTACAACTCAGTTCGATAAAATTGAATTATAAAAACTAAATTAATAAATTATCTACCTACACAGATTGTAAAAATAGCATTAAGTTCCTTAAAGTTCCATGCTCAAACGCGGAATGACCAGCGTCATCCACAAGTCTTAACTTACTATTTTTTCCCCAAATTTTATGCAGTTTATATGCATTTGAGGGAGGACAAATAACATCGTGGCGACCTTGAACAATATAACATGGCAGTTGTTGGATAAACCGCACATTTTTGACAATGTAATCAGATGGTAAAAAACAATTATTTATAAAATAATGTGCTTCTAGAACAGCCATGCTTAAAGCAGATTGGCCTGCGTCACGTTTTTCAGCATGCAGAGTAGCGCATGAGTTTTCGTAAGATGCAAAGAATTTTGCTGCTTGGTTACGAATTTTTTGATCATTACTTGTTAACCTTTTATGATAGGCAGACAATATATTGTGCTGTTCTTCTAATGGGATATAAGAGATGAACCGGTCATAAGCCTCTGGAAAAAATCTTCGCATTTCATATAAATACCAATTAATTTCGGCATTAGTCCCCAAAAATACACCTCTCAATATAAGTGCGGAAACAAAATTTGGGTTCTCTATTGCATAGGCAAGCGCCAAAGTGCTTCCCCAAGAGCCGCCAAATAATATCCATTTTTCAATTTTGAGCTTTTCACGCAAATAATTGATATCTGATATCAAATGTTGGGTGGTGTTTTTTTCTATTGAAGCATAAGGCTTTGAACGACCAGAACCACGCTGATCAAAAAAAATGACCCTAAATTTTTCAGGATCAAATAATCTTCTATGCGCAGAAGAGCAACCAGCCCCAGGCCCTCCATGTAAAAATAATATCACTTTTCCTTCAGGATTGCCTATTTGCTCATAATATATTTTATGCATATCCTGTTCAAAATAGCCACTATCAAATGGCTCTATAACAGGATGAAGATGAATTGACAAATCGTAATCCTGGCGCATGTCTTAAAATTGCCTATAATTAGACCTTTTAAACTAATGATGACTCCAACATATCTTTATGGGATTCTGTAGTAGATTGCAAAGATTGTTTTAACTTAGACAAAGCACGATGTTCAATCTGGCGAACCCTTTCTTTACTTACCCCAAGCAAATTTCCTAGCTCCTCTAAAGTTGTTCCTTCCTCTTTAAGCCGTCTTTTGAGAATTATAAATCGTTCTCTGGTGGATAACTCATTTAGCGCACTATTAAGCCATTGGGTCATCACTACCCTATCGTGACATGAAATTGCAACTTGCTCTGGGTTAGGCCGAGTATCCATAACAAATTCGATGGCTTCAGTATCTGCATCATCGGCAAGAGATGAGTTTAGAGACTGGTCGCTGCCAGTAAGGCGCTGCTCCATAACGATAACGTCTTTAACTGTGACCCCGATAGTATCAGCAATCTTTTGCCTTCCCTCATCAGTAAGCGCTCCTCCATCTGCCTCACCTATCTGTGTACGTAATCTTCGTAATTTAAAAAATAATGATTTATGAGAAGCTGTGGTACCTGTTCTCACTATAGACCAGTTGCGGAGAATATGGTCCTGTATAGAAGCTCTTATCCACCAATTAGCGTACGTTGAAAATCTTACACCTCTTTCTGGGTCAAAACGCTCAGCTGCCTGCATTAAGCCAATGTTTCCTTCTTGAATGAGGTCAGCGTTCGTAAGGCCATAATGTCTATACTTTGATGCTGCACTTATCACTAGTTTTGCATATGCCATTACCAAAACGTGCATTGATTTATGATCTTTTTTATCACGCCATTTCCGCGCAAGTTCAAGCTCATAATCTTTTTCAAGCAATGGTCGTTGCATTGCCTTTCGAATAAAACGATTGTCTAGTGTTCTAATCGGATCCGATAACTCTGACATCATAATCTCCATACTTTACTATATGAATACGTATAAACGTCGAGGGCAGATCATCTAAAAAATTAAAAAGGTATCGATTTTACTTTTTTTAGAAGAATAGAATATTGTTTAATTAATCATCCAGAAAAGCTAACTAAGCAGCATCCATCATGTCTTCCAATTTCGTAGCTGCTGATTCTTGGTCGATGTCCTCAATTGCCGCAAATTCACGAGCCAATCGTTCCAATGCCGATTGATACATTTGTCTTTCTGAATAGGACTGCTCAATCTGAGGGTCTCTTTTACGCAAATCGCGCACAACTTCCGCTATTGACACGGGGTCCCCAGATTTGATTTTTGCTTCATATTCTTGCGCTCGTCGAGACCACATAGTTCTACGAATTTTTGCCTTACTTTTCAAGATAGTAATGGCATCATCCATATGCTTTCTTGATGAGAGTGTCCGCAATCCTAATGTACGAGCTTTTTCTAATGGAACCCTGAGGGTCATTCTATCCTGTTCAAATCGAATGACCATCAATTGAACTTCTGTTCCAGCAATTCGGCTTTTCTCTGTTCCCAAAATTTTGCCAACACCATGTGTTGGGTAGACGACAAAGTCTCCGTCTTGATAAGTAAATTCTTTTATTTTTGTCATTATTCCAAATCAATTCAAATACACTTAATCACAAAGTGCTTTTTTAAATTAGACCTCATTTTAGAGCCTACAAATTAAATGTTTTTTAATTTTTTCCATTTCAAAACAATATCATAAACTTATTAATTTTACAAATTATTGTTTGTCAGAACACCAATTTATCAATTTTGAGGGGCGGGTTTATCAATGAAAAGATTTTGAAATTTGTTAGTTTTATCTAAATTATCTTCAGCCCCCGGTAATGGGTCACGCCGTTCTGTTATATTAGGCCAAATTAAACTTTTTTCCAAATTAAAATTTACCCATTCACCAGCTCCAGCCTCAGTATCCGGAAGAATTGCCTCAGGTGGACATTCGGGCTCACAAACACCACAATCAATACATTCATCAGGATGAATTACCAACATGTTTTCTCCCTCATAGAAACAATCAACCGGACAAACTTCCACGCAATCCGTATATTTACAAGAAATACATTTATCATTCACTATATAAGTCATTTTAGTTGCATGCACTCTTCTATTATTATAGATATTTAAAATTGAAATACGCAATAAAGCAGTTAGAGAATTTAAGCAAGACCAAGTCTTTTTTTTGCCTGTTGCTTTGCTTTAGCAGAATCAGTATCCGATACAAACAAAAGCCCAGTGAGCCTTCTCATCAGATTTGACTCCAGAGAGTCAATTTCATCATCCGCCAATACAATTTGCCACAACATCGACAAAATATACATTCTTTCATCATAGTCACATTCATTTCTAATCTGCTTTGTCAAGGAATGAAATTCATGTTTTTGTCCAGCATTATCATGTAACTTTTGAATAATTTTAGTTGCTTGCTCCTCAGATATATCAAAAAAGCTACAAATAGCGTGTTTGGACTCCTCGATTTCCTTGTCATCTATTTTACCATCAATGTTAGCTGCTTCTAATAACAATTCAGAAATAACTTCAACGAGTGTTCCATCTTGCTCATTGGTAGAATGCTCACTTTTTGACACCCAAGTTTTTACAAATTCAATCATATCAACCTCCCCTGATTTATTTTAAGAGAAAAAGTTTTCTTTCAACCGCGATGTCTGGCGTCTATGCTTTTTTGTTGGTCTGCCATTTCCAATTGTGCGTTTCTCAAAATATAACTCTTTACTTTTTTCATCTTTATTTAGTTTTAATTTAACTGGTGACATATCTTCATATAATAAAATAGCCTCAGAAGCTGGGCCTCTTCTTTGTGCAAGTTTGACAATTTTAATCACTCTTATGTTCCTAGCCATAGGAAAGGTGAGGATTGACCCAACAGAAGCTACACGATGCGGTTTGGTAATAATATCGCCATTTAATCTGAGTTTTCCAGATTGGATCAACTTAGTTGCTTGCGTTCTTGTTTTAAAAAAACGTGCATACCAGAGCCATTTATCTAATCTTAGTGTTGTCTCTTCACACATTTATTTTTTTAAATTCGCAAGAATGGAAAATGGCGAATCAGGATTGATTTCAGGTGTTTTAGCATTTTTTTTCCATTGGTTTACAGCTATTTTTTTCTTTTTTCTATTTGCTAAATTTGGTTGGCTTTTGGTATTTTCTCCACCGGTCTGTTTCTGTTTTTTTAATAAAATTTCGTCTTTTCTTGATGAATGAAATCGTCGGTTAAACTTCTTCAGCTTTTTTGTAAAAATCGGTTTAGCCGGTTTTTCAGGGTCCTCTGCTTCATCCTCTCTTTGTTTCTCAAATCCAAGATCAATTATCATTGCAGTCATCGTTTGTCTATTGACGCCAGCAAGAGACAACATCTCGTCACTTATGGAAAACTCACCTGCTCTCGCCGCTGTTCTGACAAGTGCAGCTACTCGTTCTACCATATCTACCCGCATAACTTTGTTACCAATACGCCGATAGCCAGCAGATAACCAATAATTATCCGCTACTCCTTCAACAAGGTCAATTGAGACCCTCCCTTCAGGTGGCGGACCACAAGCTGGAAACTCATTAGCAAATATCGAGTGTAACAGCACCCTCAATTTTATAGCCGCTGGCTTTAGTAAATCAGGCATAAAAATTGACTCCGTGCCTATTCGAATGCCAGCCCTAGCAAGGAATGGTTTGTCACTATCCGGCATCACCTTTAACTGGTCTTCAATTAGCGCTCGGTTAATAACACCCAAGTTTTCATAAAGCTGAAACATTATACCGCGGGCAATCCCACTCATCGAAACTTCTGCCGAATGTGTGCCGGTTACGATATCCAAGTTAGGAGTGTTTGTTTCTTCTTTCTTAATAATCACTGTTTCATCAATAACTGATGGGGGTAACTCTTTTTCAATTAGCGTTGTTTCAAAATTTTCTGATGACCCAGAAATAATAATTTTTTCCTTGGTCACCCCTGTATTTTTTCTTTCTTTGCCTTCATCTTTTTTTTGCAGCTGAAATTCATCAATATTTTGAAGTCGTTGCAGACTCCCCAATATTTCATTTACCTGTTCTTTTAATACTGCATTCAGTTTGTCTTTTATTCGTTGTTTTTGATCCGTAGACAGGAGGTCACTGTCAAACACATCTATTCTAGGAGCATATAATTGTTCTGATTTTAGGAGTTTTGCAATTTCAGTATCACGCCATGTAACAGTGGCTTTTTGACCTAATTTGAAAGCGCTTGCAGCGGAATTACTTAGAGCTTTGACACGTCTCTCAATTTCTTCCGGTAAAGCCTTCCTTGCAGCAGCAAGAATCATTGCCTTTTCTTCATTTTCTGAAATGCTCGGTTGAAAAGTAAAACCTTTGAGTGTTCCTACTTCCTCTCCCTCAACTATTACCGTTCCGTCTATTTTTACAGATGAAATCAAATTAGTTGCTTCCTTCAGTCGCCTTGATAAATGTGCTGCCCGCTTGTCCACGAAACGTTGTGTTAATCGATTATGTAATTCGTCTGATAACTTATCTTCAATTGTTCTTGTTAGATGTTGCCACCCTTCTGGCTCATCCGTCCAGCTTGTTTTATGTGTAATATATGTCCAAGTTCTAATATGCGCAATCCTCGCCATTAACGTGTCTATATCTCCATCAAGTCTCTCAAGATACGATAACTGACTTGCTACCCATTTTTTGTCAAGTTTTCCGGTAGTTGCTAGATTTTGATAAATTTTAGCAAGCATAACAGTATGACTATCTGTCATCATGTTACGAAAATCAGGAATTTGGGCAACATCCCATAATAATCTTAACCTTATTTTGTTCGATGCAAGCTCAGCAATTTCTGGAATAGCTGCAAGCGCTTGCAAGGTTAAGTGGTCAATAGCATCTGCTTTCCTCAATAAATAGGGTTCTGGTGCTGGCGCTTCAAGAGATTTTAGCAAAAGCTTCAGGCTCTCAAAAGAAAGTTTTCTATTACGCCAATAAAGCTTTCTATGGGGTAAAAAAATATGATTTTCAAGAGCATTTATCAATATATCTTCCAAAGGTCTGCAACCTTCTGTAACACCAAATGTGCCATCTTGAGTATATCTTCCTGCCCGGCCAACAATTTGAGCCATTTCTGCTGGATATAAATGCCTCATATGCTTACCATCAAATTTTGTCTCGGCTGCTATCGCAACGTGCTCAATGTCCATATTCAAGCCCATGCCAATTGCATCTGTTGCAATCAAAAAATCAACTTCTCCAGATTGATACATATCAACTTGTGCATTTCTAGTTCTAGGAGACAACGCACCCATTACCACAGCTGTTCCACCTCGCTGTCTCCTTACAGTTTCTGCTAAATGATATACATCTGGGGCACTAAACGCCACGATAGCAGACCTTCTGCCAAGACGTGTAACTTTTTTCTGGCCACTGTAAGTTAGATTAGAAAGTCGCTTTCTTGTTTCAAAGATTGCATCTGGAAGCATTTTTTTGAGTAGGGGATGCATTGTTAATGCTCCTAATAAGAGTGTCTCATACTTCCCCCTGGCATGCAAAATTCTATCAGTAAAAATATGACCTCGCTCCCTGTCACTTGCGAGTTGCACCTCATCAATTGCAAGACATTCCACACTTATTTCAAGTGGCATTGCTTCGACCGTACAGCAATAATAACGTGCTTGAGGTGGCAATATTTTTTCTTCGCCTGTTATTAGTGCTACCCGTGACACACCAACTTTTGTAACAAGCTTATCATAATTTTCTCGAGCTAATAATCTCAGAGGAAATCCTATCATGCCAGAATGGTAGCCAAGCATTCTTTCTAAAGCGTAATGAGTTTTTCCAGTATTTGTTGGACCTAACAATATAGTTATTTTTGGAGTATAAGGCATCAAAAGACCTAAATTACAAATTTAGTTTTTGGTTTGTGTAAAAAATGATTACATCTGATAACATACATTTAAGAATACAAAAACAAGCGAAATTTCAAATGTTAAAAAAAGAATTTAATAAAATGGTGGAATTATATGGTTAAAAATTTTATGAACATAAAAAATAGCAATCACCAATAATTTGACTGTTTATCAATCATTTAAAAATTTAAACAGCAATAGCTATATTTTTGAAATTTTTTACAAAGAAAAAATTCTCTTCAAAAGATACTTGTGGAAGAAATTATGGAATTAATAGAAAAATATTTTAAAGAAATTGAGGATAGAAAATCTCAAGGTTTATCTGCTAAACCAATCGAAAGTGAAAGATTGGTAAAAGAGCTAATTCAAGAGATAAAGTCTGTGAATAGTTTAAATAGAACAAAAGCTCTTAACCTAATAATCTATAATGTATTACCAGGAACCACTGGCGCAGCTCTGGAGAAAGCTCTATTCCTTCAGGACATAATTTTTCAAAAATTTGCAGTCAAAGAAATCACTGATGATTTCGCTTTTGAACTATTGTCTCACATGCGTGGAGGACCCTCCATAACAGTTCTTCTGAACATTGCTCTCGGTAAAGACATCCATCTTGCCAAGAGGGCAACCGAGGTTTTAAAAACTCAAGTATTTTTATATGATTCAGATATAAAAAGAATAGAAGGCGCCTTAAACCAAAAAAATCTAATGGCAAAAGAATTGCTTGAAAGCTATTCGAAGGCTGAATTTTTTACTAAACTTCCAGAACTTGATGAAGAGATCAAAATAGTAACTTATGTTGCCGCAGAGGGAGATATCTCAACAGATTTATTATCTCCCGGAAATCAAGCACATTCCAGGGCCGACAGAGAGCTTCATGGTAAATGTATGATTTCAGAGAAAGCACAAAAAGAAATTAGAAAATTGCAAAAAAAACATCCAAATAGAAGCGTAATGTTGGTGGCAGAGAAAGGAACCATGGGGGTTGGTTCATCAAGAATGTCTGGCGTCAACAATGTTGCTCTTTGGACTGGTAAACCATTAAGTCCATACATACCCTTCGTAAATATGGCTCCAATAGTGGCAGGAACCAATGGTATCTCACCAATATTTCTAACAACAGTCGGCGTTACGGGCGGAATAGGAATAGATTTGAAAAACTGGGTTAATAAACAGGATGGCGATGGAAAACCTATATTTAATAATGACGATAGTCCAGTCTTGGAACAAAAATATTCTGTGGAAACAGGGACCCCACTCACGATCAATACAAAAAATATGAAACTATACAACGACGATAATGGCGAACGACTAGTAGATGTTAGCGCATCATTCTCACCTGAAAAGAAGGATTTTATTAAGGCAGGTGGTTCTTATGCAGTAATTTTTGGGAAAAAACTGCAAACCATCGCAAATAATTTGCTAAATACAGATTATGAGACTGTTTATGCAAAACCAAAAGAAATCTTTCATGAGGGTGTAGGTCTAACTGCCGTTGAAAAAATATTTAATGCCAATTCTCTTGAGAAGAAAAAAACGCCGTTTTTACACGCCGGGTCTGATGTAAGAGTAAAAGTCAATATTGTAGGCTCTCAAGACACAACTGGACTAATGACAGCTCAAGAACTAGAAGCGATGGCAGCTACTACCATATCACCAAGCTTGGATGGAGCATATCAATCTGGATGCCACACTGCCTCGGTTTGGGACGCGAGAGCTCAAGAAAATACTCCTAAACTTATGAAATTTATGAAAGAATTTGGTTTGGTTACAGGTAGAGACCCAGATAATAAACACTTGCCTTTGACTGATGTTATTCACAAAGTGCTGAATGATATTACTGTTGATGATTGGTCAGTTATTATTGGCGGTGACTCGCATACACGGATGTCTAAAGGTGTAGCATTTGGCGCGGACTCTGGAACAGTAGCTCTAGCCTTAGCAACTGGAGAGGTAACAATGCCTATTCCAGAGACAGTTAAAGTAACATTTAAAGGGAAAATGGCAGAGCACATGGATTTTCGTGATGTAGTGCATGCAACTCAGGCACAAATGTTAAAGAAATATGGAGAAAACATTTTTCAGGGAAGAGTGATTGAAGTTCACATTGGCACTCTTCTCTCTGACCAAGCATTTACCTTTACTGACTGGACTGCAGAAATGAAGGCAAAAGCATCTATTTGTATTTCAACCGACAAAACACTCATAGAGTCCCTTAAAATTTCAATTCAGCGGATCAACGGAATGATAAATAAAGGTCTCGAGAATGAAAGTGGAATGCTTAACAAGCTTATCAAAATTGCGGAAAAACGAATCCAAGAAATAAAAAATGGAAAAAAACCAGCTTTAAAACCAGACTCGGATGCAGCGTATTTTGAGGAGGTCGTGATAGATCTTAATCAAATCGACGAACCGATGATTGCTGACCCTGATGTAAATAACGAGGATTTATCAAAACGTTATACCCACGATACAATAAGACCAATCTCACATTACATGGCGCAAAAAAAAGTGGACCTAGGCTTTGTTGGTTCATGTATGGTTCATAAAGGTGATATAAAAATAGTGGCACAAATGTTAAAAAATCTAGAAAAAGAAAATGGTAAAGTTGAATTTAATGCGCCATTAGTGGTTGCAGCTCCGACTTATAATATAATTGATGAGTTAAAAGAAGAGGGTGATTGGGATATACTACAAAAATATTCTGGTTTTGAATTTAATGATAATAACCCTAAACAAAATGCTCGTATTGATTATGATAATATATTATATTTAGAACGCCCTGGTTGTAATTTATGTATGGGAAACCAAGAAAAAGCTGCAAAAGGCGATACTGTAATGGCTACATCCACTCGTCTATTTAAAGGACGTGTGGTTGAAGACTCAAAAGAGAAAAAAGGGGAATCTCTTTTAGCCTCCACGCCAGTTGTTGTCTTATCAGCTATACTCGGCAGAACACCTACCATTGAGGAATATAAAAGTGCCGTAGAAAATATAATACTTACAAAATTTGCTCCACCTCTTGATCAAATGAAAACAACAGATTCAATCCGTTTTTAACTTACCGTAGATATGAGTTCATCCGAATTAGCACATGCAACTTTGTCCTTTACAAATGTGACGCTTTTTCGCGCAAATAAATTAATATTTAAGAACTTAAATTTAAATTTCTCTTCTGGAGAAATTTGTATATTAAATGGTCCAAATGGGGCTGGCAAAACAAGTCTTCTTAGAATTATTGCCGGATATATTCCTATCAGTAATGGTATGATGAGTTTGAATGGACAAATGTTTGAACCTTTAAAATCTCATTTACCAATCTGGTACATAGGACACCCATTTGGTTTTCACCCTAATTTATCTGCCGCTAAAAACCTATCTCAGATCGCATCGATGCGAAGGTTATCAATGTTTGACGAGGATAGGTTTAATGTTATTGATTTTTTTCAACAACCAATTAGGACTTTGTCAACAGGGCAAATACAACGCCTTGCTCTTAGTCAACTGCTTCTGAAGTCAAATAGACAAAAAGAAGCACTATGGTTATTGGACGAGCCTAATAGCACTCTGGACTCCTTACATTGTTTAGCACTAGAAACATTGATCGAAGAGCATATTAAAACTGGAGGACGGGTCATAGTGGCTGCACATCAACCTTTATGTGAGCATCTTTCACCACAAATCATACAACTAGAGGCTAAGCCGTGATATTGATTTTCTGTCAATATTTTTTAAGGGAGTTTGAGATCAGTACATCTCAAGTGACTGATATATTGAGCCAGTTAGGGTTTTTTATGTTGATCATGATGTTATTTCCACTCACACTAGGACCAAACCCTAATAAGCTATCAGAATATGGCATAGCACTTGTCTGGATTGCTGCATTCGTGTCAGTTGTTCCGGCATATGATCGATTATTTACAGACGATTATTTACACGGTTTTATTGAAAAAGCGGCTCACAATGATCAACCACTTGGATGTTATGCGGCTGCGAAGTGCTTATGTTTTTTCTTAGTTACAACAATACCACTGCTTATTATATTACCCGTGATTTGCACTATGATAGGACTTAACTTGTCTATATTTTTTGAACTCGCCATTTCACTTGTACTTGGTTTGTTTGGAATGACCTTATTAGGGGGCATTGCCTCTGGATTAGTTTTAGGCGCAAGAAGAGCTGCTATTTTAGCCGCTGTTTTGGTTCTACCGCTTAGTCTTCCTATTATAATATTTGGGTGCATGGCAGGAATAGCTCTTATTGAAACAACGCCTATAAAACCATATATTTCTATCATGATTGCTATGGATTTAAGCTTGATTGTGTTAGCGATACCAATTATGCAATTAAGTCTAAAAAATGCTATAGAAAACAGCTGAAGGCATAATAACAGAAATTAATTACGCTTCTATTTTTATCTTTGTATAGAATTTTAAAGATTGCGCTCTTTTAAGGATACCCATGTTTAATTATTTAGCAAATCCAACTAGGTTTAGAAAAATTGCAAGCTTCATTTTACCTTTCCTAGAAGTTATATGTCTTTTATCTCTTGGATATGGCTTGTACCTGGCTCTTCTGGTTTCTCCAGCTGACTATCAACAAGGTGATGCTGTGCGCATTATGTATGTTCACGTTCCTTCTGCATGGCTAGCACTATCTAGTTATCTACTCTTGGGAATATGTTCATTTTTCTTTCTTATATGGCGACATCCATTGGCAGAGATTGCAGCCCGCTCAATCGCGCCGATCGGCACAGGCTTTGCTGCATTAACCCTAATAACAGGTAGTCTTTGGGGTAAGCCAATTTGGGGTGTTTGGTGGGTTTGGGATGGACGACTAACTTCTATGCTGGTGTTATTTTTTTTCTTTATTGGTTATATTTCACTTTCAAATGCATTCGACAGGTCAGAGAGAGGCGCTCGCCCAGCAGCAATTCTTGCGCTAGTTGGATGTATAAATTTGCCAATAGTAAAATTTTCAGTTGACTGGTGGCATACGCTGCACCAGCCTGCAAGTATAATGAGATCTGGGGGCATTTCAATTGACACAGCGATGCTTTGGCCATTATTAACTTTATTTTTTTCTTTTCAAATTTTTTTTATTATTATAGTTCTTACTCGCATGTTAACTCTTCTAAATGAGCTAAAGTATTTCAAACAAATTTCGCGTAGTTGATAATGAAAATAATTTTTACTGATTACTCCTCATATATTTGGGCGTGCTACGCGATATCTTTTGGTATGATATTACTTTTTTACATTCACGCAAAACTACGATTATTTCAGTCAAATAAAAAGCTAACAAACATTGACTTATCCTAGACTACATGAAGACAGCTCGGCTTGTTTTTTGAGTTTTTTATGTTCTAGCGCGCCTGCCTGTTCTTTTGCGTTTGGAATTGGTGGATGCACTGACAACATTATCTATCAACTCACGATGAGGTAGTTTGATAGCTTTACTTAAGAGTGAATAAGGATCAGTTTTATGTGGGAATGCCATTGCACGCACAAAGTGGTCTTGAAAAGCCGGTTCTATCGCTGTTTCTATTTTATCAATTTGTCTAACTATTTTCTCAATTTCCGTTCTTGCCATCAAGCTTAACAACGCCATTCTTGCCCCTGCACCTGCAGAATTTCCAGCACCAATTACATTTTTTAATTCGCAATCAGGTACCATACCTAATATCATTGCATATTTTGGCTCAATATGGGTACCAAATGCACCTGCCAATATGACTTTATCTACTCTTTCAATTCCCATTTTATCCATCAATAATCGAAATCCAGCATATAAAGCAGCCTTTGCTAACTGGATAGCTCTGACATCTGCCTGCGTAATAGCTATCTGCTCGGTGACTTTGTAGCAAAATGTTCGGCCAAACTTTTCGATCCTTTTTGTTTTAGACGATAAAGCCCCATTTATTACTCCATCTTCTGAAATGATCCCAGCTAGATACATTTCTGCGATTATTTCAATAATTCCGGAGCCACAAATACCTGTTAAACCAGTTTTTTTAACCTCTTTATGAAAATCAGCAGAATCTGACCATTGATCTGAGCCAATTACCTTATAAATTGGCTCATAATTGTTGGGGTTTATTCGCACCCGTTCTATTGCTCCTACCGCAGCACGTTGTCCTGAAGAAATCTGTGCACCTTCAAAAGCTGGACCAGTTGGCGAAGATGCTGCCATCAGATGGTGGCAATTTCCCAAAATTATTTCAGCATTGGTCCCAATATCAATTAGCAACGTAATTTCCTCTGAATCTTGTGGAGCCTCTGCTAAAACTGCCCCAGCGGCATCCGCTCCGACATGACCAGCAATACAAGGCAGCAGATAAACCCGAGTTGCCGAATTAAACCGCAACCCCACCTCCTGAGCTAGACAATTAACTGCAGTATCAAGCGTCAATGCAAATGGAGCGGCACCGAGTTCAACTGGGTCAATTCCAAGCACTAAATGATGCATAACTGGGTTACCAACCAAAACAATTTCGAAGATGTCTTGTACGTTTAGACCTTCTTGTTTTGAAGCTTTTTCGATGAGCTCCTGCAGTCCGTTCTGAACTGCTTTAGTGAGTTCTTCAGAACCTCCTTCATTCATAAAGCCATAACTTACTCGGCTCATTAGGTCCTCACCAAAACGAATTTGTGGGTTCATCATTCCACTCACTGCTAACACTTCTCCAGAATTCATATCACAAATCTGCGCTGACATCGTGGTAGAACCAATATCGATAGCAACACCTAATATCTGAGTCTTTAATCCTGGCATAACAGCCACAATATGCTTGCCATTGCGCAAAACAACTGTTACCTGCCAATTTGATTTTCTCAAATTAGATTGTAGCTCACTTAGCACTTGCAAATCTGCTGAAATTTCAGAGCTATTAGAAACACTAACTCGAGACGGCCATTGTTCAATTAAGGCTTCAGCCACCCTACGAAGGTCCCCAGAGGGCTCATGCATATCAGGCTTCCTCACTTCGACAAAACACAAACGAGTTGGAGGATTAATATCAACTAATCTATCGTCTGCTTCTTTTCGAATTAATTGCTGATGCATCTGACTTGCTGCTGGAACGTCAATAACCAAATCACCAAGTACATCACATTGGCAAGCGAGCCTTCGGCCTTTTTTAAGATTACGCTTTTCTAAATATTTAGTCTCAGTTGCGTTGGGTTTGGTAAGATTGGTTGCAAATGAGAGAACTCCGTGTTTTGCGAATTTGCCTTCTCCAACTTCTATTTGACATCTTCCACACATTGCTCTGCCACCACATACAGAGTCAATGTCAACCCCTATCTGCCTTGCAGCTTGAAGCAGGTTTACGCTTTCATCTACCAGACCCTGTCTCCCAGATGGCGTAAAAATAATTTTACATTTTTTTCCTTGCTTCAATTCATTCTCTTTTTAGTCTCGTGCACGCCGGCGAGTAGCGCGGCGCTCACGTGTGTTCGTTCCAGACGCATTGGGCTCTCTGAATTTCTTGATCCATTTTCTACATTCGGGGTCTACACCGTTCATTACATTAGCGCCTAATATCGCCGTCATCTCCTCCGAATGAAGAGGATTCATAATAGCAGAGGTCATGCCCGCACCAGCTGCCATTGATAAAAAAGCTGCATTCATCCCATGCCTATTCGGCAGTCCAAAGGAAATATTAGATGCACCACATGTTGTATTCACCTTTAATTCAGAGCGTAGCCTTATAACAAGATCAAGCGCTGACCTTCCTGCAAGATTAATCGCTCCAACAGGCATAATAAGCGGGTCTACGACGACGTCCTGTCTATCAATACCGTAGTCAGCTGCTCTTTCAACAATTTTTTTAGCAACTTTAAATCGCTCATTTGGGTCCTCTGATATACCGGTTTCATCATTTGAAATAGCCACAACAGCTGCCCCATATTTTTTTACAAGCGGGAGAACCACTTCAAGACGCTCCTCCTCACCCGTTACTGAATTCACAAGTGCTTTACCCTGATAAACGGCCAGACCAGCCTCCAAGGCCTCAACAATAGAGCTATCTATCGAAAGGGGTATATCTGTAAATGATTGTATAAGCTT